>JAODNQ010000181.1 GCA_025464695.1 Frankiales bacterium
GTCGCCGGGTGCCTGCTCGACGGCTCCCCCCGCCCGGCCCTGGCGCTGCTCGCCGGGCTGCTCGCCGCCCGGCTGCTGCGCCGGCACGCCGTCCGCCGGCTGGGGGGCGTCACCGGCGACGTCCTCGGCGCCCTGGTCGAGACCACGACCACCGTCGTGCTGGTGGGGATGAGCCTGTAGCTGCCTGTGGACGGCCGCAGCGCGGTGCAGGGCTGCTGCCTACGGTGCGGACGTGACCGACGAGCCGAGCAACCGCAGCGTGGTCCTCGGCGCCGACGCCTGGACGGTCCTGCGCACCGCAGCAGCGGCGCTGCCCCTGCCGGCCGGGTTCGCCGGCGGGCCGCTGACGCCGGACCAGGTCGCCGCGGCCGAGCGGGCACTGCGGGCCAGCGCCGTGGTGCCCGGCGACACCGGGGACCTGCTGGCCGACCTGCACCCGTCGGTCCGGGCCTCGCTGCTGCTCCACCTCGGACCGCTCGGCCGCGTCCGGACCGCGGTGGGGCTCGGCCGCGACGTCGAGGTCTCCGAGACCGCCGTCGGACCGGTCCTGTCGTCCTCCCTCCGCCGGCGCGGCGCAGGTCCGGTCACCCTGACGACGCTGCTCACCTCCGACGTCGCCGCCCACGTGGCCGGCCTGCTGCCGGGGCTGGTGCCCGGACCGGACGGGCGCGAGGTCGTGGTGCGCGACGCGGCCATCGCGGTGGCCGCGGGCCGCGCCGCCGAGCAGGGCGCGGAGGAGCTGGCCCGGCTGCTCGCGGACGGCGACGTGCCACCCGCCCTGGTCGGCCTCGAGCAGGTCGCGCGGGTCGACGTCGGCGGCCGCCTGCTGCTCGCACTGCGCACCGGGGACGGCTGGCGCACCGCCCGCCTCGCCGGCGAGGACCTCGTGCTGACCCCGCTCGACGCCGACCGGCTGGTCACCGACGTCGCGGCCGCGCTGGCTCCGCTGGTGGCCGGGGCGGCGGCGTGACCGGCGGCGACCTGTCCGTCAGCGGCGGCGCGGCCGGGGTCGCGGCCGACCTCGCCGACCTGCGGCGGGTCGCGGACCTGCTCGACCGGTACGGCACCGACGTGTCCGGCCTCGCCGGGCGCACCCGCTCCGCGACCACCGCCGGCTGCCTGCTCGGCAGCGCCGCGTGGTCCCCGGGCACCGCCGCACGCGCGGAGGCCGCGCTGCTCGCCGCCGCCGGAGCGCTGACCCTCGACGCCGTCCGGCTCGAGGGCTCCGCGGTCGTCCTGCGCACCCGCGCCCGGCTGCTCGAGCTGGCCGACAGCGGGGTCGACCTGCTGGAGGTCACGGCCGAGCGGACGGTGGCGCGGGCCGCCGGTGCGGTAGCGGGCGCCCTCGCCGTCCCGCTCGCCGTCGGGGTCGTCCTGACCGGTGCCGCGCTCTACACCGGCGAGCTCGCCCGCGACGCCGGGCAGCTGCAGGTCGACGTGCTGTCGGGCCGGATCCCGGTGTCGGAGTACGACGACGCCCTGCGCGGCCTGCCCGGGCAGGCCGCGGGCGACCTGCGCGACGACGCCCTCGACTGGGCGCAGCAGCACCGGCTCGCCGACCGCGCGGGCGGCCTGCTGGTCGAGCACCCCGGCATCACCGACGCCGTCACGGGCGGTCTGCCCGACTTCCTGCAGGGCGCCGCCGGCCCCCTCGCCCCGCTGCTGCCGTCCGACCTCGAGGAGACCGTGGCCGCCCTGCTCGCGGCCGGACGCCTCGGCGGGCTGTTCGCCGACCCGGAGCTGACCGTCACGGAGCGGCCCGTCGACCGGCGCTCGCAGGAGCTCGAGTGGGGCAGCCTGCGCGACCTGTTCGTCAGCCAGGAGACGCTGATGGCCGCGACCAAGGACGACCCCACCTCCAGCACCGTGCGCGTCCGGAAGGTGGTCGGCACGGACGGCGTCGTCCGCTGGGTCGTGCAGGTGCCGGGGACGCAGCAGTGGTCGCCGAAGGCGGGGGGCGACCCCAGCGACTCCACGAGCAACCTCGAGCTCATGGACGACGGGCAGGCCGCCCTCGCCCGTGCGGTGCTCACCGCCATGCACGACGCCCACGTCGGCGCGGACGACGACGTCCTGCTGACCGGGCACAGCCAGGGGGGCATCGCCGCGCTCGCGGTGGCCTCCGACCCCGCCGCCCGCGCCCGCTTCCACGGTATGCACGACGTCGTCACGGCGGGCAGCCCCGTCTCCCGCCTGCACGTGCCGCCCGACGTGCGCGTGCTGTCGCTGGAGAACGACCGCGACCCCGTGCCGCGCCTCGACGGGCAGGACAACCCGGACGCCCCGAACTGGACCACCGTGCGCCGCGACGCCCTGCCCGACATCCGCGCGACCCCCGGGACGGGCGCCCAGGACGCGCTCGACCCGATCGCGAACCACGCGGTCCCGCGGTACCAGGCGCTGGCCGGAGCGGTCGACGACAGCTGCGACGGGGCCCTGGTGCCGGTGCACGAGGCCCTGGAGCCCTTCCTCAGCGGCAGCGGCGAGACCCAGGACTACGTTCTGCACCGACCGCAGGAGCACTGAGGAGACCCCGTGAGACTGCGCCTCGTCGGCGCCGCGCTCCTGCTCGCCGTCGGCGCCACCGCCTGCTCGGACCTGCCGGAGCGGCCGGGCGGGCTGAGCCGTCGCCAGACCGTGGCGCACGACGACGCCGTGCTGCACGCCCTCGCCGCGCGGCTGGCCGCCCGCCCCGGGGTGCAGTGCCTGAGCGCCCAGGTGTCGGACGGCGGGACCGGCGTGGACCTGCCCGGCACCGTCTCCGTCACCGGAGCGGTGCGCGGCCTGACCCGCTCGGAGCGCGAGGCGCTGGCACGCGAGATCGGGCGCGAGGTGTGGCTCGCCCCCCTGGCCGGCGGGGTCAGCACCCTCAGCGTCTTCGTCGGCGAGGTCACCGCACCACCCGGCCCCGGCGGCGGCACCGACCTGGGCCGCCTCCTCGGCCGCGGGGACGGCGGCTCGGTCGACTCCCAGGAGCTCGCGGCGGCCTACGGCCCCGGCCCGACGTCGACGGCGCTCAGCTCGGCGCCCCCGGACCCGGGCGGCCCCACCTCCTGCTGAGCACGCCCGGACGGGCTACGGCACCCGCTGAGCGCGCCCGGACGGGCTACGGCACCTGCTGAGCGCGCGTGCTCAGCGGGCCTCGTGCGTCACGGCATCGCCTCGACGACGGCGCGCGCGACCTGACCGACGGGCAGCACGTCGACGTCGAGGACCTGGTCGGCCACCGACGCGTACAGCGGGTACCGCTCCGCGACGAACCGCGCGAGCGTGGCCGCCGGGTCCTCGCCGAGCCAAGGGCGCTCCTCGGCCCGGCCCACCCGACGGGCGAGCGTGGCGGCGGAGGCCCGCAGCCAGACGACCCGGCCGCCCTGGCGCAGCCGGTCGCGGCCGCCCTCCTGCAGCAGCACGCCCGTCGCGATGCTCGCCACCAGCGGCCCGGGCACGCCGAGCACGATGTTCACGGTCGCGGCCTCCGCGGACACGACCGCGTCGAGGCCCTGCTCCCGGTAGAGCGCGGCGACGTCCCGCCCGGTGGTGCGCTGCAGGACGGCGTCGTCGTCCAGGAACGGCCAGCCCAGGCGCGAGGCGACCAAGCTGCCGACGCTCGTGCGGCCCGAGCCGGTGCAGCCGACGAGCAGCAGCCTCGTGTCCTCCACGTCCTTCGCGCCCCCCGACGCTCCCCCCGACGTCATCCGCTCAGCGCACCCGGCTGGGCACGAACGGCGGCTTCACGACGCGGAACCGCGAGGTGCGGCCACGGACGTCGACCTCGAGCTCGTCACCCGCGGCGACGTCGGGTGCGAGCAGGGCCAGCGCGATGCCGACGCGGCGGGTGGGGGAGAACGTCCCGCTCGTCACCTCGCCCACCTCCCGCTCGCCGCGCTTCACGACCATGTGCGCGCGGGGGATCCCCCTGTCGAGGCCTTCCAACCCCCACAGCACGCGGATGGGGCCGGACTCCCGCTCGCGCAGGAGCGCCTCGCGCCCCCAGAAGCGCGGCTTGCTCCACCCCACCGCCCAGGTGGCCTTCGCCTGCACCGGCGTGATCTCCAGCGACAGGTCCTGGCCGTGCAGCGGGTAGCCCATCTCGGTGCGCAGGGTGTCGCGGGCGCCCAGGCCGCAGGGCAGGACGCCGAGCGGCGCGCCGGCGGCCAGGACGGCGTCCCAGAGGTCGGCGGCGTCGTCCCAGCGGGGCAGCAGCTCGTAGCCGCGCTCCCCCGTGTACCCGGTGCGGCAGACGACGACCGGCCGACCCTCCCAGGAGGCGCCCTCGAAGCTCATGTAGTCGTGGTCGGTGGGCAGGCCGAGCGCCTGCACCAGCTCGGTGCTCCGCGGCCCCTGCACCGCGATCACGGCGAGGGTGGTGTGGAGGTCCTCGA
Source organism: Frankiales bacterium (assembly GCA_025464695.1). Next base: position 4,383 of record JAODNQ010000181.1, read on the forward strand.
CGGTGATGCCCTCGGGGGCGTCGGCCTGCAGGCGGGAGACGACCTGGCTGGAGTTGGCGGCGTTGGGGATGAGGAAGACCTCGTCCTCGCTGCGGACGTACTGGATGAGGTCGTCGACGACGCCGCCCGTGCGGTCGTCCAGGCACAGCGTGTACTGCGCCTGCCCGACGCCGACCCGGCGGAGGTCGTTGGTCAGGCGGTCGTTCACGAAGTCGACCGCACCCGCGCCCTTGACCACGCCCTTGCCGAGGTGGCTCACGTCGAACACCCCGACCGCCTCGCGGACCGCCTGGTGCTCCTTGAGGACGCCCCCGCCCGGGTACTCGATCGGCATCTCCCAGCCGCCGAAGTCGGCCATCTTGGCGCCCAGGGCGACGTGCCGGTCGTGGAGCGGGCTGTGCTGCAGGGCGTGCGGCGGGTCGTGCGGCTGGTCGTGCTGCTGCTCGTCGGTCACGGGCGGACCCTACTGAGCGCGTCTGCCAGCGCGTCGAGCTCGTCCTCGCGCGCCCACGCGGCCGTCGACACCCGCAGCACCGGACCGGCGAGGTCGGCCGCCCGCGACGCCGGCACCGCGCTGACCAGGACGCCCTGCTCCAGCAGGCGGCCGCGCACCTGCACGGGGTCGACGCCGTCGGGCGGCAGCAGCGTGGTGATCCCCGTGGGCTCGTCCACGGGCTCGACCACGCGCCAGCCGCCGACGCCCAGCACGCGGCGCGCGCGGGCGGCGAGGGCGTGCACCCGGGGCAGCAGCTCCGGCGTCCACTCCCGGACGGCGACCGCCAGGCCGACCCGTCCCGCGACGTGGGCCTCGGGCTGCTCGGACCGCCGGACGCCGCGGTGGACGGTGGGCGCCAGGGTGGGCGGGTCGGCGAGCCCGGCCTCGGTCTCCGGCGCCACCACGGCGAACCCGACGCCCCGCGGCCCGCAGAGCCACTTGCGCGAGGTCCCGACGTAGGCCGCGCACCCCGCCGGCACCGTCGTCTGGCCGAGGGACTGCGCGACGTCGAGCACGACGGGCACCCCGCTGCCGACCAGCTCCGCGACGGGCTGGGCCACGCCGCGCTGGGAGGCGACCTGGGGCAGCGTGAGCAGGTCGAGGCCGTCCGGCAGGTCGCGGACCCGGCCGAGCGCGTCGACGGGCAGGTCCACCAGCTGCCAGCCGCGCTCCGCGGCCAGCCGGGCGAGGACCCGGGCGTTGCCGCCGTACTCGCTGCCCACGGTGCCCACCCGGGGGCCGCCCCGCCAGGCACCGAGCAGCGTGGCGAAGGCGGCACCGCCGTCGGAGGCGAAGGCGACGTCGCCGGCTCCGAGCCCGACGAGGGCCCCGAGCGCCGCCCGGCCCTCGGCGAGCACCCCCTCCTCCGCCTCGGCCTCCGCGACGTACGCGCCGTCGGCCTCGGCCCGCAGGTGCGCCGTCTGGGCCGCCAGGACGGCGCGGGACACCCGTCCGCTCGCGGCGACGTCCAGGTGCACCCGGGCGGTCGGCAGCCGGGCGTCGACCCAGCGCGCCACGTCGCTCACAGCGCGCTCCGCTCCACCCCGGACAGGGACGCGACGACGACGGTCCGCGGCGGCAGGGGCGTGCCGCCGGGCTCGGCACCGCTGCTCGCCAGCAGCACGGCGCCGTCGCCGGTGCGCTGCACGAGGTCGGTGCCGCAGGCCACGAGCACCGTGCCGTCGGCGGCCAGCAGGGACAGTCGCGCCTCGGGGGCGCGGTCGGCCACCAGCCGCATCGCGGCCCGCACGGCGTCGGGCAGTGCGTCGCCGGCGGTGAGCCGGGCGCCCACGAGGGCCGCGACGAAGGCGCCGGGCACCACCGAGCCGACCGCGGCGAGCGCCGTGCTCGGCACCAGCCGGCCCAGGGCGGCGGGCAGGTCGGCGCCCTCGACCGCGCACGAGACCAGGACGCCCGACACCAGGTGCGGGCCACAGGCGCTCTCGTCGGCCGGCGCCCCCGCCGGTGCGGCCCGGACGGCGGCGACCGCACAGCCGCTGCCGACCTCCGCGGCCAGCGCGAGGAAGCCGGCGTCGGTGCGCGGCGACCCGGTCCGGCGGTACCGCGACGGGCCGGCCGCCGGGCGGCCGAACTCGGGGGCGGGCCACCAGCCCACGCCGAACCCGTCGGCCGGGGCGCCCTCGACGAGCGACGGGGACAGCACCGTCGACAGCCGCTGGGCACGCCCGAGCCGCGCCGCGTGGCACACCCGCTCGACCTGCTCCACGTGCCGCCTCCCCGTCCCGCGCCACCGGCTCCGGCGTGCACGTCCGCCGGTAGCCTGCCCGCTCGTGACCACCCTCGCGCTCACCAGCACCTCCCCGGCCAGCCTGCGCGCCGACGCGCTCGTCGTCGGGGTCGCCGTCGGGCCACGCGGGCTGGTGCTCGCGCCGGGCGCCGAGAGCGTCGCCGAGAAGCTCGGGAAGGGCCTGCTCCCGGCCCTCGTCGCCCTCGGCGCCACCGGGAAGGCCGAGCAGGTCGTGCGCCTGGCCACGCTCGGCGCCACCACCCCGAAGGTCGTCGTCGCCGTCGGGCTCGGCCCGGTGCGGGCGTCCTACGACGCCGAGGCCCTCCGGCGGGCCGCCGGCGCGGCCGTCCGCGCCCTCGAGGGCACCGGCAAGGTGGGCCTCGCGCTGCCCGCGCCCGACGCCGCGTCCGTCGGAGCCGTCGGTGAGGGCGCGCTGCTCGGCGCGTACCGCTTCGACCGCTACCGCACGGCGTCCGACCGGCCGGCGGCCGTGACCGACCTGCTGCTCTGCGTCCCCGACAGCAAGGACGCCGCCGTCCGCGAGGCCGTCGTGCGGGCCGAGGTGGTCGGCCGGGCGGTCGCCCTCGCCCGCGACCTCGTGAACACCCCGCCGTCGGACCTGCGCCCCAAGGACCTCGCGGAGGTCGCCCGCACGCAGGGGGAGAAGGCCGGGCTCGGCGTCGAGGTCCTCGACGAGAAGGCCCTCAAGAAGGGCGGCTACGGCGGCATCCTCGGCGTCGGCGCGGGCTCGTCCTCGCCGCCGCGCCTGGTGCACCTGAGCTACCGCGGCCCGGACGCCGGCACCACCGTCGCCCTGGTCGGCAAGGGCCTCACCTTCGACTCCGGCGGCCTGTCGCTCAAGCCTCCGACGGCCATGGAGGAGATGAAGATGGACATGGGCGGCGCCGCCGCCGTCCTCGCCACGGTCGTCGCCGTCGCCGAGCTGGGCCTGCCGGTCGCCGTCGAGGCCTGGCTGCCGCTGGCCGAGAACATGCCGAGCGGCACCGCGACCCGGCCCTCCGACGTCCTGGTCATGCACAACGGCAGCACGGTCGAGGTCAACAACACCGACGCCGAGGGCCGCCTCGTGCTCGCCGACGCGATCTCGCGCGCCTGCCAGGACTCCCCCGACGTCGTCCTCGACGTCGCGACCCTCACCGGGGCAGCGCTCGTCGCCCTCGGTTCCCGCACCACCGGCGTCATGAGCAACGACGACGCCCTGCGCGCGCAGGTGGTCGACGCCGCGGGCCGGGCCGGGGAGCCCTCGTGGGGCATGCCGCTGCCGCCCGAGCTGCTCAAGGGGCTCGACTCCGACGTCGCCGACCTGCAGAACAGCGGGCCGCGCGAGGGCGGGATGCTCATCGCCGGCCTGTTCCTGCAGTCGTTCGTCCCCGAGGGCGTCCGCTGGGCCCACCTCGACATCGCCGGGCCGGCCTACAACTCGGGCGAGGCCTACGGCTACACCCAGCACGGGGGCACGGGCGCGGCCGTGCGCACGTTCGTGCGGCTGCTCGAGGACCTGGCGGCCGGCGGGGTGCAGACCGACCTGTAACGCCCAGGACGCGGGGAGCGAAGGCAGTGGGGACGCCCCACACCGCCCCTCTGTCTGGAGCCCCCGCATGACGCCCTTCCTCACCGCCCTGCTCGCCAAGACCGGAGCGGCCGGCCTGGTCGCCGCCACCGCCGTCGGTGGTGGCGCCGTCGCGCTGACCGCCGTCGCCGTCTCCGGGCCCGCCGCTCCCTCCTCCGCGGCCGCTGCCGCCGCGCCCGCCACGGCCACCGCCACCACCAAGACCGGGCCGCACGGCAAGAGCGACGGCAAGGGCAAGGGCAAGGGCCACGCCTCCGCCAGCCCGAGCAGCACGTCGACCAGCACCGCGAGCCCGACCGCGACCGCCGCCGCGGGCACGCACGGGACCTGCGTCTCCGGCGTCGCCCAGGGCACCACCGCCACCGGCCGGGCCAAGGGCTCGGCCGTGAGCACCGCCGCGCAGAGCGACTGCGGCAAGCCGACGCCGACCGCCACCGGGACCACGGCCGGGGCGACCGAGACGCCCAAGGCCAGCAAGAGCCCGAAGGCCAGCAAGAGCCCGGCCGTCAAGAGCGACAAGGCTGAGGCCGCGCGACCGAGCAAGAGCGCGAAGGCCAGCAAGAGCCCCAAGGCCAGCAAGAGCCCGGAGGCCAGCAAGAGCCCGGAGGCCCGCGAGACCGAGGCGGCCGAGACGGCGCGACCGAGCAAGAGCCCGAAGGCCAGCGCGCCGAAGCCGTCCAAGAGCCCCGAGGCCGACGACCGCGACTAGTCGCACCCCCGGTCTCCGCACCGCCGGCAGAAGCGCCCGCGGTCCGCAGACCACCCGGACCGGAGCCCGACCGCGTACCCCCCCACGCGGCCGGGCTCCGTCGCGTCCGGCACCAGGCCCCCGCCTCTGAACGCCGGAGCCTGCGTCAGGGCTCGAGCCCGCCGTCGCTGCTCCAGCCGCCGTCGATCAGGGGCGCCGGCCCGCTACGGCCGGTCCGGCCCGTTCTCCCCCGCCGCCCGGCGCGCCGACGTCCACTCCCGCATGCGCGCCGGGTAGCCGACCGCGGCGACGTCGTACACCGGCAGGCCCAGCCGGGCCCCGAGCGCCCGGGCCTCGGCCGGCGTCGTGCGACGGCGCGTCCACTCGCCGTCGGCGGCCACGAGCACCAGCGTGCTCGGCGTGGTCGGGGTCTCCGGCTCGACGAAGCCCTCGACCCCCCGCCGGCTGCCCGCGAACGCCTCCAGGTGCTCCTGCGCCGCGCCGCGCTCCTCCCGGCTGCCGGACCGGCTGCCACCGGTCCTCCCGCGTCCGAAGAGCCTCACACCGCGTCCCCTGTCGTGTGCGCCCGGGAATCCCCGGGGCCGTTCCCGGCCTGTTCCTGTCGGGTGGAAGGATGCCCGACAGAGACACATCCGTGCGTTCAGGGAGTTGTTCCAGTGACAGACACCGTCGACCTCGTCGTCCTCGGCGGAGGCAGCGGCGGGTACGCCGCCGCCCTGCGTGCCGCGGAGCTCGGCATGACCGTCGTGATGGTCGAGAAGGACAAGGTCGGCGGCACCTGCCTGCACCGCGGCTGCATCCCGACCAAGGCCCTGCTGCACAGCGCCGAGGTGGTCGACACCATCAAGGAGGCCGAGCAGTTCGGCGTCCACGGCAGCTTCGACCGGGTCGAGATGACCGAGGTCAACGCGTACAAGGACAAGGTCGTGCAGGGCCTGTTCAAGGGCCTCACCGGCCTGGTCAAGAGCCGCAAGATCGAGGTCGTCCAGGGCTCCGGCCGCCTCGTGTCCGCCACCGCCGTCGAGGTCGACGGCCGCCGGATCGAGGCCGGGCACGTGCTGCTCGCCACCGGCTCGGTCCCGCGCGCGATCCCGGGCATCGAGGTCGACCACGAGCGCATCATCACCAGCGACGACGCGCTGAAGAAGGACACGATCCCGGCGTCCGTGATCATCCTGGGCGCCGGCGCGATCGGCTGCGAGTTCGCCTCCGTCTGGCGGGCGTTCGGCGCCGACGTGACCATCGTCGAGGCGCTGCCGCACCTCGTGCCGCTCGAGGAGGAGAGCTCCTCCAAGCTGCTCGAGCGGGCGTTCCGCAAGCGCGGCATCAAGCTGGAGCTCGGCACCCGGTCGGAGAAGGTCGAGACCACCGCCACCGGCGTGCAGGTCACCCTCGAGGGCGGCAAGCAGCTCGAGGCCGAGCTGCTGCTCGTCGCCATCGGCCGCGGGCCCGTCTCCGCCGACCTCGGGTACGAGCAGGTCGGCGTCGAGATGGAGCGGGGCTTCGTCAAGGTCGACGCCTACTGCCAGACCAGCGTCCCCACCATCAGCGCGGTCGGCGACCTCATCCCGACCCTGCAGCTGGCCCACGTCGGCTTCGCCGAGGGCATCCTCGTCGCCGAGCGCCTGGCCGGTCTCCCGGTCGCGCCCATCGACTACGACGGCGTCCCCCGCGTCACCTACTCCTCGCCGGAGGTCGCCTCCGTCGGGCTGACCCGCAAGACGGCCGAGGAGCGCGGCTACGAGGTCGTCGAGGCCGTCTACGACCTCGCCGGCAACGGCAAGGCCCGCATCCTCGGCACCGCCGGCGCCGTCAAGGTCCTCGCCAGCAAGGACGGCCCCGTCATCGGCGTCCACATGGTCGGCGAGCGCGTGGGCGAGCTCATCGCCGAGGCGCAGCTCATCACCAACTGGGAGGCGCTGCCGGCCGAGGTCGCCCAGCTGATTCACCCCCACCCGACCATGTCGGAGGCCGTCGGCGAGGCGCACCTGGCGCTGGCCGGCAAGCCGCTCCACAGCCACGCCTAGCCTCCGCGCCCCGGCACGCCGCCCGCTCAGCACCAGCTCGGCCCACACCTACCGCTAGGAGCCTCACCCGCATGGCCTTCTCCGTCACGATGCCGGCGCTCGGCGAGAGCGTCACCGAGGGCACGGTCACCCGTTGGCTGAAGAAGGAGGGCGAGCGGGTCGAGGTCGACGAGCCACTGCTCGAGGTCTCCACCGACAAGGTCGACACCGAGATCCCGTCGCCGGTCGCCGGGGTCGTGCAGAGCATCAAGGTGCAGGAGGACGAGACCGTCGAGGTCGGCGTCGAGCTGGCCGTGATCGGCGACGGCGCCGAGGGCGGTGGCGACGCTCCGGCGGCTGCCGCACCTGCCGCCGCGCCCGAGCCCGAGCCCGCCCCGGAGCCCGAGCCGTCTCCCGCCCCGGCGGCGACCGCCGCTTCCGGCGGCGGCGAGGCCGCGTACGTCACGCCGCTCGTGCGCAAGCTCGCCACCGAGCACGGCGTCGACCTCGCCACCCTCCAGGGCACCGGCGTCGGTGGGC
>JAODNQ010000204.1 GCA_025464695.1 Frankiales bacterium
TGGTCGTGCGCACGCGCTCCAGCCGCACCGCGGTCGAGGCGGCGCGCCGCGAGGAGGGCGCGAGCGCACCGGTCACCCCGCCCTGTCGGCTCGACGTCGGGCAGGTGGCCGGGCGCACGAGCGCGCGGGCCGTGCTCCCGCTCGCCGACCTGCAGCGCGTCCGCCGCGCCGCCGGCGTCTCGCTGAACGACGTCGCCCTGGCGGTGGTGGCCGGTGCGCTGCGCGAGCAGCTGCTGGCCGACGGCGCCCTCCCGGAGCAGCCGCTGACGAGCGGGGTCCCCGTGGCGCTGGACCCGCCCGGCGCCCCGGTCCGGACGTCGGGCAACTGCCTCGGAGGCTTCGTCACCAGCCTCGCCACCGACGTCGAGGACCCGTGGTCGCGGCTGCTGGCGATCAGCCAGGGCACCCGGACGGAGAAGCGGCTGCTCGCCCTCGGCGACCCGGGGCTGCTCCTGGAGTGGCTCGACGTCCTGCCGCCCGGCCTCCTGCGGCGCGGGGTGCGGAAGGCCGACGAGGAGCGCGCGGCGGACCCCGACGGCGCGCCCGGGGCGAACGTCGTCGTCAGCAACGTCCGGGGGCTGCGCGGCCCCCGGGTGCTGCTCGGCCGGCCCGTCGAGGAGTACTGCCTCACCGGGCCGCCCAACGGCGGCGTCGGGGTGAACGTGGTGCTCCAGGACTCCGGCGACCAGGTGTTCCTGGGCCTGGTGTGCGTCGCGGACCCGGTCGCGGACGCCGGTGCGCTGGCCGCGCGGCTGCGGCCGGCCCTCGCGGCGCTCGTGGCCGGCGCCCGGGAGCGGAGCGCGTCCGCCGCCTGACGGTCGGGCGCGGCGTGACGGACGGGCCGGACCGGCCCGTTACGCTCGCCCGGACCCACCCCTGAGCTGTCTGGAGCACTGTGCCCACCATCGAGGCCGTCGGCGCCCGCGAGATCCTGGACTCGCGCGGCAACCCCACCGTCGAGGTCGAGGTCGCCCTCGACGACGGGACCCTGGCGCGTGCTGCCGTCCCGAGCGGTGCGAGCACCGGTCAGTACGAGGCCGTCGAGCTCCGCGACGGCGACAGCAGCCGGTACGGCGGCAAGGGCGTCACCAAGGCCGTCGACGCCGTCCTCGACGAGATCGGCGAGGCGCTCCTCGGCTTCGAGGCGACCGAGCAGCGGCTGGTCGACCAGGCCCTGATCGACCTCGACGGCACGCCCGACAAGGGCCGCCTCGGCGCGAACGCCCTGCTCGGCGTCAGCCTGGCCGTGGCCCGCGCGGCCGCCGACTCCACCGGCCTGCCGCTGTTCCGCTACCTGGGCGGCCCGAACGCCCACGTGCTGCCGGTGCCGATGCTGAACATCCTCAACGGCGGGGCGCACGCCGACACCAACGTCGACGTCCAGGAGTTCATGGTCGCGCCCATCGGTGCGGCGACCTTCGCCGAGGGCCTGCGCATGGGCGCGGAGACCTACCAGGCGCTCAAGAGCGTGCTCAAGCAGCGCGGCCTCGCGACCTCGGTCGGCGACGAGGGCGGCTTCGCCCCGAACCTGCCCAGCAACCGCGACGCCCTCGACCTCATCCTCGAGGCCGTCGGCCTGGTCGGCCTCACCCCCGGCACCGACGTCGCGCTCGCGCTCGACGTCGCCGCCAGCGAGTTCCACGACGAGAGCGGCTACACGTTCGAGGGCGCGACCAAGACCGCGGACGACCTCATCGCCTACTACGCCACCCTGGTCAGCGACTACCCGATGGTCTCCATCGAGGACCCGCTGGACGAGAGCGACTGGGACGGCTGGGCGTCGCTGACGCAGCAGCTCGGCAGCCGCGTGCAGCTCGTCGGCGACGACCTGTTCGTCACCAACCCGGTCCGCCTCGCCGACGGCATCGCCCGCGGCTGCGCCAACGCGCTGCTCGTCAAGGTGAACCAGATCGGCACGCTGACCGAGACCCTCGACGCCGTCCAGCTGGCCCACCGCAGCGGCTACGCCTGCATGATGAGCCACCGCTCGGGCGAGACCGAGGACACGACGATCGCCGACCTCGCCGTCGCCGTCGACTGCGGCCAGATCAAGGCGGGCGCCCCCGCGCGCAGCGAGCGCGTCGCGAAGTACAACCAGCTGCTCCGGATCGAGGAGGAGCTGGACGAGGCCGCCCGCTACGCCGGCGCTGCCGCGTTCCCGCGGTTCGGCCGGGCGCAGGCCTAGGCCCCGTGTCCTCGCTCCGCCCCGGCTCGGGAGGCCGTCGTCCGGCGTCGTCGCGCCCCGACGCGGGCAGCCGGACGGCCGCCCGGGCCGCGGCGCGCCGGACGGCGGGCCGGTCCTCCCTGCCGCCGTCGACCGGCCGGAGCGCGCTGACCACCCGCGCCACGGTCCTCGGGCTGGTGCTCGTCGCGCTGGTGCTGTCGGCCGCGGTGCCGCTGCGGGAGTTCCTCGCCCAGCGCGGAGACATCCGGCAGGCCGAGGCGGCGCAGACCGACGCCCGGGCCCGCATCGCCGCGCTCGAGGCGCGCAAGCGGCAGCTCGAGGACCCGGCGCAGGTCCGGCAGCTGGCCCGCGAGCGCTTCGGCTACGTGCTGCCCGGCGAGACGCTCTACACCGTGCTGCGGCCGCAGGCCCCGGCCGAGCAGCCGGTCAAGGCCGGCCAGGTGCCCGCGACGCGTCCGGAGGAGCCCTGGTACCAGCAGGTGTGGGGGAGCGTGGGGGCGGCCGACCGGGCGCCGGCGAAGTGAGCGAGCACGGGGAGACGACCGACGACGCCGCCCGCGACCGGCGCGCGGTCGGCCTGCAGCTGGGCCGCGAGCCGCGGGCCATGACGTCGGTGGCGCACCGCTGTCCCTGCACCCTGCCCGACGTCGTCGAGACGGCGCCGCGGCTGCCGGACGGCTCGCCGTTCCCGACCCTCTACTACCTGACCTGCCCGAAGCTGGCCTCACGCATCGGGACGCTGGAGTCCGAGGGGCTCATGCGGGAGATGACCGACCGGCTCGAGACCGACCCGGAGCTGCGGGCCCGGTACGAGGCGGCGGCTGCCGACTACGTCGCCCGCCGGGACGCGCACGAGGTGCTCGAGGGCGTGCCCGCGCAGGGCGGCATGCCGGTGCGGGTGAAGTGCCTGCACGTGCTCGTCGCCCACAGCCTGGCGGTCGGTCCCGGCGTCAACCCGTTCGGCGACGAGGCCCTCGAGGCCCTGCCCGACTGGTGGGCCTCCGGCCCGTGCGTGGACCCGGACGACCCCGACGCCGTGCCGGGGAAGAAGCTGCACCGGTGACGCGCGTCGCTGCCGTCGACTGCGGCACCAACTCGGTCCGCCTGCTCGTCACCGACGTCCACGGCGCGACGAAGCACGACGTGCACCGCGAGATGCGGGTTGTCCGGCTCGGGGAGGGCGTCGACCGCACCGGGCGGCTGTCCGACGCCGCGCTGGCCCGCACGCGGGAGGCGCTCGTGCACTACGCGTCGCTGGTGCACTCGCTGGAGTGCGCGCACGTGCGGATGGTCGCCACGAGCGCGACCCGCGACGCCAAGAACCGGGCCGACTTCGTCGCGATGGTCGTCGACGTCCTGGGTGTCGAGCCCGAGGTCGTCAGCGGCGACGAGGAGGCGGCGCTGTCGTTCGACGGCGCCACCCGCGACCTCGACCCCGCCGAGGCCCCCTTCCTGGTGGCCGACATCGGCGGTGGCTCCACCGAGCTGGTCCTCGGCACCTCGTCGGTCACGGCGGCCCGTTCGGTCGACGTCGGCTGTGTGCGGCTGACCGAGCGGCACCTGCACGACGACCCGCCGACCGCCGCGCAGGTGGCCGCGGCCGAGGCCGACGTCGACGCCGCCCTGGCCCTCGTCCGCGATGTCGTGCCGGTCGAGCAGGCGCGCACGTTCCTCGGCCTGGCCGGCTCGGTCACGACGGTGGCCGCTCACGTGCTCGGGCTGGACCGGTACGACAGCGAGGCGATCCACCTCACCCGGCTGCCGGGGGACGACGTCGTCCGCGCCTGCACGTCCCTGCTCGAGATGACGCGGGCGCAGCGGGCCGAGCTGCCCTACATGCACCCCGGCCGCGTCGACGTCATCGGCGCCGGCGCCCTCGTGCTGCGCACCCTGGTCGACCGGCTGGGCCTGGCGGAGGTCGTCGTCAGCGAGAGCGACATCCTCGACGGGATCGCGTGGAGCTGCGTCCCCGGGGCGCACCGCTGATCCCCCCGGGCTCGGGCTTCCCCACCGACCGCGCCAGCCGCTCCACCCCGGTCGCCCGCACCCGCGACGACGTCGTCCGGCTGGCCGGGAACGCGCCGACGCTCGACCACCTCGACGGCCGGTCGTCGGTCTGCCGGGCGTGCCCGCGGCTGGTGGCGTGGCGCGAGCAGGTGGCGGAAGAGAAGCGGGCCTCGTTCGCCGACCAGACCTACTGGGGCCGGCCCGTCACGGGCAACGGTCCGGGCGGGGCGAAGGTCGTCGTCGTGGGGCTGGCGCCGGCCGCCCACGGCGGCAACCGCACCGGGCGCATCTTCACCGGCGACCGCAGCGGCGACTGGCTGTTCGCCGCCCTGCACCGCGCGGGCCTGGCCAACCAGCCGACGTCGGTGACCGCCGACGACGGCCTCGAGCTGCTGCACACGCGCATCACCCTGCCGGTCCGGTGCGCGCCGCCCGCGAACAAGCCGACCGTGGGGGAGCGCGACACCTGCGCGCCGTGGCTGGCGGCCGAGTGGCGCTTCCTGCTGCCGACGGCGAGGGCGGTGGTCGTGCTCGGGGGCTTCGGGTGGCAGGCCCTGTGGCCGACCCTGCGGGGGGCCGGGCTCGAGGTCCCGACGCCGGTCCCGGCCTTCGGGCACGGCGTCGAGGTGGCGCTGCCGGGCGGCCTCACCGTCCTCGGCTGCTACCACGTGAGCCAGCAGAACACCTTCACCGGCCGGCTGACCGAGGCCATGCTCGACGACGTCTTCGCCCGCGCCAAGGAGCTCTCGGGGATGTCCGCGGGGACGTAGGCTCGGTGTCCGTCTTGACCAGGAAGCGCACTCCGTGACCCCGTTCCGCCCGCTCGTCACCCTGCTCGCCCCGGTCCTGCTGGCCGGCGCGCTCGTGCCCGTGCTCAGCGCGCCCGCCCTGGCTGCCGACGCCGCCGTCCCGGCCGCGCTGGTCGTCGACGAGCAGGACCGCAGCAGCCTGCTCTCCGGCGACCGCACCGAGGTCCTCGACACCGCTCGCGGCGCCCGGGTCCGGCTCGTGCCCGAGGGCACCGGCGGCGTCCGGCTGCAGCAGCTGTCCGAGTCGGGGGACGTGCAGCGGGCCGTGCTGCTGACGCCCCCGACCGGGCAGACCCGGCTCCCGACCGGCAGGACGCCGGCGTTCCTGCAGTCGGCGGACGGCAAGGTCGGCGCGCAGGTGGTCGGGGGCTTCCCGGCCTGCGCGTACCCGAGCGGCAGCGAGCCGAGCAGCGTCACGATCAGCGACGTCGCGTACAGCGGCGACGTCGTCACCCGGCTGGTGGCCACGGTGGACCTGCGCTGCGACAGCAAGCGCACGTCGCTGGACCTCCGGTACGGGAGCAGCGAGCCGTACCGGGCGGTCGAGGCTCAGCCGGTGCGGCTCGGCGAGGTGCCGCTGGCCACCACGCGCGCGGGCAGCACCGTGCTGCGGAACGTCGGGACCCTGCCGGTGACGCTGGGCACCGCCGTCTTCGAGGCCGTCACCCCCGGCTTCTCGGTCACCGACGACGGCTGCTCCGGCCGCACCCTCGCCCCGGCCGAGACCTGCCCCCTGAGCGTCGCGTTCCGCAGCGACGACGAGGGCTACCGCCTCGGGCGGGTGCGCTTCCCGGCGGACACCTCCCTGGGCGCGCGCACCGTCTCGCTGTTCGCCCACCCCGTGCCGCCGCCCCGGGCGCCGCGGCTCACCGCCTACGCCGGCGACGACGGCGTCGGCCTGGTCGTGGCCGGCGTCGGCGCGCAGGCCGTGACCGAGGTCCTGCGGGTGGCCTCGGACTCCTCCACCGTCACCGTCGGTCGGGTCACGGGCGAGGGCTCGCTCACCGACAGCTCGCTGGGCCGCGGCGAGGTCGGCACCTACCGGGCCCGCACCAGCGACCCCTACGGCACCAGCCCGGACAGCCCCGACACGAGCGCCGCCCGGCAGGCCGACGGCGGAGCGCCGTCCGGACCCGTCGACGCCCTGGTGCTCGACACGTCCCAGGGCAGCGACCGCTACGACTCCTCCCAGCCGCCCACCGCAGTCGGCCGGCCCACCGTGCGGGCCTTCCCCGGGGTGGCGCTGCTCGACATCGCGCCCGCCTCCGGCCCGACCACCGTCCGCCTGTCCTGGCCGCGCACGGGCCTGACCGCCGGCACGTACCGCCTGGGCAGGCCGGCCGACGTCGGCCCCGAGGGCGTGGGCCTGACCTTCACCTCGGGCCGCGCCTGCGGGTCCGCGCCCCCCGGGACGCTCACCGTGCGCTCGGTCCGGCACCGGGCCGACGGCACGCTCCTGCAGCTGGACGCCGACGCCGACCTGTCCTGCACGGACCGCCGCAGCACGCTGGCGCTGCGGGTGGCGGCGCCCACGCCGGCCGCCGCCCTCGTGGCCCGTCCCGGCGCGCTGTCCCTCGGCGTCGCCACGGTCGGCAGCCCCGCTGCCGGCGGCCGCGTCACCCTGACGAACGAGGGGACCACGGCGCGCACCCTCGGTGCGCCCACCGTCACGGGGGACGCCGCTCCGGACGTGCGGGTGACGACCTCGTGCCCCGCGTCGCTCGCCCCCGGCGCGGCCTGCACCCTCGACGTCAGCGCCGTCCCCAGCGTGGTCGGGGTGCGGACCGCGCTGGTCGAGGTGCCCGACGACACGCCCCTCGGCCGCCGCGCGGTCCCGGTCAGCGTGACGGGCCGCAGCGTGCCGGGAGCGGTCTCGGGCCTGCAGCTGGTCACCGGCACCGACGAGGCCCAGCTCTCCTTCGGCGCCCCCTCCTCCGACGGCGGCTCGACGGTCACGGGCTACACCGTGGAGCGCCGCCTCGGCACGGCCGGGGCGCAGGTCGTGGGCTCCGTGCCGGCCACCTACCAGCCCAGCGGGCGCTACACCTGGACCGACCCGGCCGTGCCGGCCGGGACGGTGACGTACTCCGTGCGGGCCATCAACGCGACCGGGACCGGGCCGGCGGCGGCGGCCTCCGGGACCCGCACCTCCTCCGAGGTGCTCGTCTCCCTGGCCTCCGGCTCTTCCGACCGGTACGCCCTCGCGGCCCTGCCGCTGCCCCGGCAGGGCGGGCGCGCGCTGACCCTGGTGGACACCGACGAGGTCGACACCCCGGCGGTGAGCCGGGACGGCACGCGGCTGGCCTGGAGCGTCTCGAGGCAGGGCGCTCCCTTCGCGATCGCCGTCAGCGGACGGGGCCGCCGCGACGTCCGCGTGCTGACCGCTCCCGGGTCGGGGGCGGACGACACCGCGCCCGCCTTCAGCCCGGACGGCCGGACCCTGGTCTTCACCCGTGCCACGACGACCGGCTCGGTCCTGGCCACCGTGCCGGTCGCGGGCGGCGCGACCACGGTGCTGCCCGGCAGCAGCGGCCTGGCGCGGGCCGCCTTCACGCGCGACGGCGCCCGGCTGGTGAGCGCCACCGACCCGACCACGGGGCTCCCCGCCCTGGTGACCCTGCCCGCGCGTGGTGGCACGAGGACGCCCCTGCCCGGCGGCGCGGCGGGGTTCGACCCCGTCGTCACGCCGGACGGCGCCCGGGTCGTCTTCGGGCACGTCGACGACTCCTCGCAGCGCTCCCTCACCTCGATCCGCGCGCTGCCGGTGGCCGGCGGGACCGCCACCGTCGTGGCGAACCCCTCGGGCCTGAACGGCTGGCCCACGGTGTCGTCCGACGGCCGCACCGTCGCCTTCGAGCACGCCTCGGTCGCGGGCGGGGTGGTCGGGCTGTCCGACGTCGTCACGGCCCGGGCGGACGGCAGCGGCGACCTCGTCAACGTGACCCAGACGCCCGACGTCGACGAGACCGAGCCGGCGCTGCTCACCGCCGACCGCACTGCGCCGGCTGCCTCGCTCGGCGGCCTCCCGCGGGTCACGACGCGCCGCACCTTCCCGGTGGTCGTCACGCTGACGGACGCGGGCTCGGGACCGGGTACCGCGGACCTCCGCTACCGGGCGGCCCGGCCCGACGGTGCGCTCGGCGGGTACGTGCAGCCGGCGTCGTGGCAGGGGCTGCGCGGGCGGTCGGTCGGCGTCACCGTGCCGGTCGGCACCGAGTGGTGCCTGTCCGTCCGCGGGCGCGACGTCGCCGGGAACGTCTCCGGCTGGTCGCCCGAGCGGTGCGTCAGTGTCCCCGTCGACGACCCCTCGCTGCGCCCGTCGGGAGCGGTGCGGTCCAGCGCGACCGGCAGCTACGGCGGCACCGTGCTGATGGCCCGTCGCGCGGGCGCCACCGTCACCCTGCCGTCCGTGCGCGGACGCGGCTTCGTGCTGGTCGTGAGCACCTGCCCGGCGTGCGGCGCGGTGACGGTCAGCGTGGGCGGGGGCGTCCTCGGGACGGTCGACACGCGGGCGGCGACGGCGCGCCGGCAGGTGCTGCTGACCGTGCCGAGGGGCGGCACCGCGCGCAGCGGCCCGCTCGTGGTCCGCAGCACCAGCGGTCGGACGGTCGTGCTGGACGGCGTCGCCGTCCTGCACTGACCGCCGTCCTGCACGGGCCGGCGTCCTGCCCGGGCCGACGGGCGCCTCAGCGGCGGGCCAGCAGCTCCGGCCCCAGCGACACCGGCTCGCGCAGCACCAGGGCCGCCCCGCCGAGGGCCTCGGCCCGCTCGCCCAGCTGCGCGGCGACGATGTCGATGCTGCTGCCCGCCGTGGTCACCGCGGCGGAGCGGGCGGCGTAGCGCAGCGGCCCGACCAGGAGCTCCTCGGCCGCCCCGATCTCGCCGCCGATGACGACCCGGTCGGCGTCGAGCAGCGTGACGAGGTTCGCCACGGCGACGCCGAGGTGGGCGCCGGCGTCGGCGAGCACGCGGCGCGCACCGGCGTGCCCCTCGTGCGCCAGGCGGAGGAGGGCTCCGGCGCTGTCCAGCTCGATGCCGGCCTCCGCCATCTGCGCCAGCAGGGCGGGCGCGCCGGCCAGCTGCTCGAGGCAGCCGCGGTTGCCGCACCGGCAGACCGGGCCGGCGTTCGACAGCGTCGTGTGCCCGATCTCGCCCGCGGTGCCCGAGGCGCCACGGAACAGCCGGCCGTCGACGACCAGCCCGGCGCCCACCCCGGTGGCGACCTTCACGTAGGCGAGCACGCGGCTGCCGCGCCCGGCGCCGTGCAGCGACTCCGCGAGCGCCCCGAGGTTGGCGTCGTTCTCGACGACCACGCTGCAGCCCAGCCGGTCGGCCAGCTCGGCCGCGGGGGCCAGGCCCACCCAGGCCGGGAGGATGGTGGCGGACCCGAGCCGGCCGGTCAGGCGGTCGACCGGACCGGGCAGCCCGAGGCCCGCGCCCAGCAGGTCGCGGGGGTCGATGCCGGCCTGCTCCAGCAGCCGGGCCACGGAGCCCTCGACCAGCTCCAGGGTCTCGCGCGGGTGCTCGGGCACGTCGAGCCGCTGGAGCTCCTCGGCGAGCACCCCGAGCGACAGGTCGGCCACCACCACCCGGACGTGCGTGTTGCCGACGTCGATGCCGACCGCGGCCCCGGCCCGGGGCTCCAGCCGCAGGACGGCGGGCGGTCGACCCCCTGCCGCGCGGGACGGGTCGGGCGCCTCCTGCACCAGAGCGCGGTCCAGCAGCTCGCCGAGCAGGTTCGACACGGTCGAGCGGGAGAGCCCGGTCCGCGCCCCGACGTCGGCCCGGGTGAGGCCGTCCGCCAGCCGCAGCAGGTCGAGGACCCGGGCCAGGTTGGCCGTCCTCGCATCGCTCGGCCGCACGGCGGGAGGGGCGGCAGAGGTCACGGCGGCACTGTCCGCAGCGCCACGCGTTCTGTCAAGCACCCGCCAGAACCGACGTGGAGCCGGTCACACCCTGTGCTCACGTGGTCGCGCAGGTCGGGCTACCGTGCGCCACCTCTGTCGTGACAGAGCCTGCAGGGCGGCGTGTTGTGTCGGGTGCTTGACAGAACACCCCTCGGGGCTCCACTGTCCCGGCACACGGGGTGTGCAACAGCCCCGCAACCCTGCTCGGCTCGCGAGAGCCGCCTTCCGACGGAGGTCCACCGGTGCGCTCCCTCAGCCGTCCTGCCAGCCGTGGCACGACCCGACCCACCCACCGCGCCGCTCTCGCGGCCTCGCTGCTCGTCGTCGCCCTCGGCGCCTCGGCCTGCGGCTCCAACGACGACACGGCCGGCAACGACACCGCCGCCCCCGCCAGCGCCGGGGCCAGCACCGCGGCCGCCGCCACCCCGACGGCCGCCTGCAAGCTGACCTCGCCGCCGACCAGCGCCGCCAAGGCGCCGGCGGGCGGGACCTCCACGGCCAAGGCCTCGGGCAAGGTCGGCGTGATCCTCCCCGACACGACGTCGTCGACCCGCTACACGCTCTACGACAAGCCGCTGCTGCAGAAGGCGCTCTCCGACGCCGGCGTGACCCCCGACATCCAGAACGCGGGCGGCAGCGTCCCGCGCTTCCAGGCCATCGCTCAGCAGATGATCGGCAGCGGCGTCAAGGTGCTGATCATCGACTCGATCGACGCCACCTCGGGTGCCGCCGTCGAGAAGCAGGCCGCGGCCGCGGGCGTCAAGGTCATCGACTACGACCGCGTCAACCTCGGCGGCACCGCCGACTACTACGTCTCCTTCGACAACGAGGACGTCGGCCGCCTGCAGGGCCAGACCCTCGTCGACTGCCTCGACAGCAGCGGCGTGCAGAACGCCCAGGTCATCGTGATGTCGGGCGGCAAGGACGTCGACAACAACGCCGTCCTGTTCGAGAAGGGCGCCCTGTCGGTGCTCAAGCCGCTCGAGTCCAGCGGCAAGCTCAAGATCGCGTCGGTCTCCACCG
>JAODNQ010000211.1 GCA_025464695.1 Frankiales bacterium
CCTCGGCATCGAGGACGTCGCCAACTACGAGCTCCAGGCCGCGGGCCAGGGCATGTGGCAGGCCGGCCAGGAAGACCTGACCGAGGCGTACGTCGACCGGTTCTTCACCGACCTGCCGGGCACCGCCGCCCACCGCAGCGGCTGGCTGCTGGCCGACGCGGCGTGCTGGTTCTTCCCGCTGACCTCGCTCGACGAGGAGACGGTCGCCCGCGCCGAGGCGCTGCTGGAGGCGTGGGCGGAGGTGCCCGCACCCGTCCTGCGCGCCGGCGGCCTGGGGGTGCGCGAGCTCAAGCGGGCGGCCAAGGTGCTCGACGTCGACGAGCGCACCGCGGCCCTGCTGGTGGAGGTGGTGGTCGCCGCCGGGCTCGCCGACGAGACCCCCGGGGTGGAGCCCGAGTGGGTGCCGACGCCGGCCTACGACACCTGGCTCGCGCAGCCCCCGGAGCGCCGCTGGACGGCGCTCGCCACGGCCTGGCTGACCCTGGCCCGGCTGCCCGGGCTCGTGGGGCAGAAGGACGGGCGCGACAAGGTGCTGGCCGCCCTCAGCCCGGAGATCGAGCGCCCGGCGGCGCCCGCCGAGCGACGCCGCGTCCTGCGCACCGCCGCCGAGCTCCCCGGCGCCCCCACCCGCGAGAGCCTGCTCGCCGCCCTCGTCTGGCGGGCTCCCCGCCGCGGCGGGCGGCTGCGCGACCTCGTCCTCGGCTGGATGCTCGAGGAGGCCGAGGTGCTCGGCATGACCGGCCAGGGCGGCGTCGGCCGCGCGGCACGGGCGCTCCTCGACGGTGACGAGCGGGGTGCGGCCAAGGCGCTCGGCGAGCTGCTCCCCGACCCGCTCGACCACGTCCTGGTGCAGCCCGACCTCACCGTCGTCGCGCCCGGTCCGCTCGAGCCCGACCTCGCCCGGGCGATGGCGGAGGTCGCCGACGTGGAGTCGACCGGCGGCGCCACCGTCTACCGCGTCAGCGAGGTCAGCGTCCGCCGGGCGCTCGACCTCGGCCGCAGCGCGGGCGACCTGCACGAGCTGTTCCGCAGCCGCAGCCGCACCCCCGTGCCGCAATCGCTGACCTACCTCGTCGACGACGTCGCCCGCCGGCACGGCCGCCTCCGGGTGGGCGTCGCGACGTCGTACCTGCGCTGCGACGACGAGGCTCTGCTGACCGAGGTGATGGCCCAGAAGCGGGCGGCGTCGCTGCGGCTGCGCCGGCTGGCCCCGACCGTCGTCACGAGCACGGCCCCGGTCGACCTCGTGCTGGAGGTCCTGCGCGGTCTCGGGTACGCCCCGGCGCCGGAGGCCGAGGACGGCGCGCTGCTGGTCGAGGGCCCGTCGTCCCGGCGGACACCGGCTCGCCAGCGGCCGGCCCGGTGGACCGAGCCGGCGCTCGCCGACGAGCAGGCGCTCGCCGCGGTGCAGGCGCTCCGGGCCGGCGACCTCGCCGCCCGGGCAGCCCGGCGGGCACCTGTCTCGACCACCCGCACGGGCGCCGCCGACGTCCTCGCCTTCCTGCAGGACGCCGCCCGCGAGGCGCGCCAGGTCTGGATCGGCTACGTCGACGTGCAGGGCCGGGCGACCTCCCGCGTGGTCGAGCCGCGGAGCGTCGAGGGCGGCTACGTCACCGCCTACGACCACCTGCGGCAGGAGGACCGGACCTTCTCGGTGCACCGCATCACGGGCGTCGCGGACCTGGAGCCGGAGGAGCCGTAGGCACCAGCAGGGCCAGCGCCTTCAGGAAACCCTCGGGGTCGTAGCTGCCGGGGTCGCGGACCGACTGCACGGCGGCGCCCTGCACGAACGACACCACGACCGTGGCCAGCGTGCGCGCCTGCTCCGGCCCGCAGACCTCGACGCAGACCTGCTCGAACACGCCCCGGTAGCGGTCGAGGGCGCCGTCGATCCGCTCGCGGAACGCGGGCTCACGGCGGAGCCAGTAGGCGAAGAACAGCTCGGCGGCGGCGCGCTGTTCCTCCATCCCCTCGAGCTCGACGCGCAGCAGCTCCCGCAGCCGGTCGTGCGGGGGCAGGGCGGCAAGCTCGGGCGTCACCGCGGCGTCGAGGGCCCCGGCGAGCAGGACGTCGAGCAGGGAGAGCAGCAGGCCGGAGACGCTCTCGAAGTGGAAGAAGACCAGGCCGTGAGAGGTGCCGGCCTCAGCCGCGACCGACCTGGCGGTCACGGCCTCGAGCCCGTCGCGGACCGCCACGGCGTAGGCCGCGAACAGCAGCTCGTCCCTGGAACCCTTGCGGCCGGCCACGCCGCGACCTTACGCTGACCACGTGGTCAACGACACGCACTTCGACGTCCTGGTGATCGGCAGCGGCTTCGGCGGCTCGGTGACAGCCCTGCGCCTGACCGAGAAGGGCTACCGGGTCGGCGTGCTGGAGGCGGGCCGCCGCTTCGCGGACGCCGACCACGCCAAGACCTCCTGGAAGCTGAAGGACTTCGTCTGGGCGCCGCGCCTCGGCCTCACCGGCGTCCAGCGCGTCCACGTGCTGCCCGACATCGTCGTGCTGGCCGGCGCGGGGGTGGGCGGCGGTTCGCTCAACTACGCCAACACCCTCTACGAGCCCAAGAGCGCCCACTTCTACGAGGACCGGCAGTGGGGCCACATCACGGACTGGAAGGACGAGCTGCACCCGTACTACGAGCAGGCCAAGCGCATGCTCGGCGTCGTTCCCCAGCCGAGCACCACCCCGGCCGACGTCGTCCTGCAGAAGGTCGCCGAGAGGATGGGCGTGGCCGACAGCTTCGGCCCGACCCAGGTCGGCGTGTTCTTCGGGCGGGACGGCGCCAAGGAGCCGGGCGTCACGGTCGCCGACCCGTACTTCGGCGGCGCCGGTCCGGCGCGCACCGGCTGCCGCGAGTGCGGCGAGTGCATGACCGGCTGCCGCCACGGCGCCAAGAACACCCTCGTCAAGAACTACCTGTACCTGGCGGAGAAGGCGGGCGCCGTCGTGGTGCCCGAGCGGACGGTCACCGAGGTGCGGGAGCGTCCCGGGGGTGGCTACGCCGTCACCACGGTCCGCAGCACCGCCTGGGCGCGCAAGCCCACGATGCGCACCTACACGGCCGACCAGGTCGTCGTCAGCGCGGGGACGTGGGGCACGCAGCAGCTGCTGCACCGGATGAAGGCGGGCGGCCAGCTGCGCCGGATCTCCGACCGGCTCGGCCACCTCACCCGGACGAACAGCGAGAGCCTCGGCGGGGCCATCGCGCGGCGCAGCAACCCGGAGCCCCTGGACTTCACCCGGGGCGTCGCGATCACCAGCTCCATCCACCCCGACGAGCACACGCACGTCGAGCCCTGCCGCTACGGCAAGGGCAGCAACGCCATGGGCCTGCTGACCACCCTGGCGACGACGCCGCGGCCCGGGCAGAAGCGCTGGATGACCTGGCTCGGCGAGATCGCCAAGCAGCCGGGCACCCTCGCCGGCCTCTACCGCGACCTCAACCGGTGGTCCGAGCGCGGGATCATCACCCTGGTGATGCAGAGCTCCGACAACAGCCTGACGCTGCGCACCAAGAAGGGCCTGCTCGGCCGCACGAAGGTCACGAGCGGCCAGGGACACGGCGACCCGAACCCCACCTGGATCGAGCACGCCGACACCGCCCAGCGCCTCATCGCCGAGGAGATCGACGGCGTGCCGGTGAACAGCCTCGGCGAGATCGTCGACATCCCCATGACGGCGCACTTCCTGGGCGGCTGCGCGATCGGCGACTCCCCCGAGACCGGTGTCGTCGACCCGTACCAGCGCGTCTACGGCCACCCCGGCCTGCACGTGGTCGACGGGTCCACCATCTCGGCGAACCTCGGCGTCAACCCCTCGCTCACCATCACGGCGCAGGCCGAGCGGGCGATGGCCCTGTGGCCCAACAAGGGCGACGCCGACCCTCGGCCGGCGCTCGGCAGCAGCTACGAGCGGGTCGCCCCCGTCCGGCCGGTCCGGCCGGTCGTGCCGACCGACGCCCCCGGCGCCCTGCACCTGCCGATCGTCGAGGTCCGCCACAGCGCGCCGGCCGAGACGGCCGCGGCGGTCGCGGAGGCGCTCGGCGTCTAGCCGGTCGCGAGGGGTCAGCGCAGGAGGCGCCCCAGCACGGCGCCGTAGACGACGTGCGCCGCCACCATGACCGCCGGGCGGCCGGGCTCGTCGTCCGTCGCCGGCGGGAGGATCCCGAGGGCCGGGACCCACCCCTGGTAGCTGGCCGCGTAGGCGGCGAGCGCGACCGCGACACCCTGGGCCGGGCCGCGGCCGGGGAGCACCGCGGCGACCGCGCCGAGGGCGGCGCCGAAGCCGAGG
>JAODNQ010000213.1 GCA_025464695.1 Frankiales bacterium
GCGGTCGGCGAGGGCGGCCCGCTCGGCGGGGTCGGCGCGGGGGACCACGGCGAGGACGGGCGGCCGGTCGGGGCCGAGGTCGAGGGCGCCGAGGCGGTGCGCCTCGTCCAGGACGACGAGCCCGAAGCCGGTCGGGTCGGGGAGCTCGCCGGGGCGCGAGAACTGCCACTCCGGCGGCAGCTGCTCGGCCTGCATGGCGCGCAGGTCGGCCTCCGACGGGGGACGGGCGAGGACGGGGGCCTTGGCGGCCGGCTCCTCGGCCAGCGCCTCGGTGACGAGCTCGGGGTCGGCGTCGACCGGGCCGTCGTCGTCGTCGGGCGAGGGGACCGGGGAGGGCGGGCGCGGGACCGCCAGGGCGACCTCGGGCACCGGCTGCGGCTCGGGGTAGGCGTCGGGGCTGACCCAGAGGGTGCGGCCCGGCGTCACGAGGCCGGCGAGCAGGCCGGCGGTCGAGCCGCCGTGGCCCGGCCGGGCGACCAGCAGGCAGTCACGGCCCTCGGCGACGGCGTGCGCGGCCTCGGCCTGGCCGGTCCGGGCCTGCGCGTGCCCCAGCAGCGTCAGCGCGTCGTCGACGTCGAGGTCGCGGTCGCCCTCCGGGGTGCCGCGCCGCACGGGCCACCGGGGGAAGACGTCCTTCGGCCACAGGTACGGCAGGTCGGGCAGGTCGCCGAACAGCGGGCGGTAGAACTCCGGGTCCTTCTGCACCAGGCGGGCCCGGTGCGACAGGTGGACCTCCTCGCGGCCCCACCACGGCGGCAGAGCGGGGTCGTCCGGGACCTCGCCGCCGGTCCAGGCGAGCAGCTGCGGCAGGACGGTGTCGGCGTTGCCGCGGCGGGTCCACTCCCGGCAGTTCTCGACGCCGTAGAGGACGAGCCCCGGGACGAAGCCGCGCCACATGCGGACGGCCGGGTGGTTCTTCCAGGCGTAGCTCGGCCAGGTCAAGGCGCGCAGGATCTGGAAGGTCTCGACCCGCTGCTTGCCCAGGCGCGGGCTGTCGAGGACCTGGCAGCTCGCCCGGAGGTCCGGGTAGGGCACGAAGGTCTGCACGCAGCAGACCTACCGCTCACAGGCTCGAGAGGAACCCGCGGACCAGCGCCATCGTCTCGGCGGGGTGCTCGAACTGCGGGACGTGGCCGCAGTCCTCCATCACGACCGACCCGGCGTCGGGCAGGGCGTCGGCGACGTGGCGGGCGAACGAGGCCGGCACCAGGCGGTCGCGGTCGCCCCAGACGAACAGGGTGGGCGGCATCAGCCCGGGCAGGCGGGCCCAGAAGCCGTTGCGGCCGTACGCCTCCTCGAGGTAGATCTGCCGGGCGCACGAGAAGAAGGCCACCCGGTGGGCGGGGGACCGGAGCACCCGCACGGCCTCGTCGGCGGCGGCGTCGTACCAGGACTTGGGGAGGCGGTCGGGCACGCTCATCATCGCCCGGATCCCCTCGACCACCATCGTGCGCGACGGCGGCGGCATGGGCAGCCGGGCGAGCTGCGCCGGCATGACGCGGACCATCGGGACGAAGGAGCGGATCCGGCGGAAGGCGGGCGAGGGCGCCAGCAGCACGAGCGCCTTCACCGAGCGCGGGTGCGCCAGACCGGCCTCGATCGCGATCCGACCGCCGAGGCTGTTGCCGATCAGGACCGCCCCGCGGCTGCCCGTGGCGACCTGGAAGGCGTCCAGCCAGGCGGCGAACCAGGCCGAGGTGTACGGCGAGGACGGGGCGTCGGAGGCGCCGAAGCCGGGGTTGTCGGGGGAGAGCACCCGGTGGTCGCGGGCGAGGTCGGCCAGGACGGGCAGCATCGAGGCGTTGGTGGCGCCGAGCCCGTGCAGGAGGATGACGGGAGGTGCGTCGGCCGGCCCCGCCTCCAGGTAGGACGTGCGGACGCCGAGCGCCTGCACCTCGCGCCAGCGGGGGCTCTCGGGGTCGTCGCCGTCCTCGAACAGGCCGTCGAGCTGCAGCGAGAGCGCGAGGTCGCCGCGCACGGTCAGGCTGCCGTCGAGGAAGGCGTGGACGCCGCTGCGCTCACCGCTGACCACCTGGGCCAGGACGGGCGCGCTGCCGCGGACCAGGAGCGTCGGGCGGGGAGTGCCGCCGCGCCGGGCCCGGCCCCGGCCGCCCGACACGTTCACGGTCCACACGCCGGACTCGCCGGCGTCGAACACCACCGTGGCCTCGCGGGACGCCAGCGACGTGCCGGCCAGGCTCCGCCGCAGGCGCAGCGCCAGGACGGTGTCGAGGTCGGCCCCCTGGAGGGGCACTGCCGAGGTCACGGCCCGACGTTACCCACCGGTACGCGGCTCAAGGGTCCAGGCGGGGGTGGCGCGCCGTCCAGTCGTCCAGGCCCTGCAGCTGCCGGGCGAGGGCGAGCAGGAGGTCGTCGCGGCCGTGCGGCGCGACCAGCTGGACCGCCAGCGGCAGCCCGTCGGCCGTCCAGCCCGCGGGCACGCTGACCGCGGGGTGGCCGCTGACGTTCCACGGCGGGGTGAACGGGACGGCCCGGCCAGCGCCGACCAGGGTCCGCAGCCCGGTGAGCGACCCGACCGGCGGCGCGGGCGTGCCCAGGACGGGGGTGAGCAGGACGTCGGCGCCGGCCGGGAAGGGCCGGGCCGCGAC
>JAODNQ010000038.1 GCA_025464695.1 Frankiales bacterium
CCGCTGCCCTTCAGCGGCATCGTGCGCCGCGAGCCCATCGGTGTCGTCGCCGCGATCACGCCGTGGAACATCCCGCTGCTGACGCTGGTCTGGAAGGTCGGCCCCGCGCTGGCCGCCGGTTGCTCGGTCGTCATCAAGCCCGACGAGCACGCCCCGCTCGTCGCCATGGAGCTCGTCAAGGAGTTCGAGGCCGCCGGTCTGCCCAAGGGCGTGCTCAACGCTCTGGTCGGCGACGGCGAGCCCGTCGGCGCCTACCAGTCCGGCCCCCCCGACGTGACCAAGGTCGCCTTCACCGGCAGCACCGAGGTCGGCAAGGCGATCCTGCGCCAGAGCGCCGACACGGTGAAGCGCGTGACCCTCGAGCTCGGCGGCAAGGGCCCGAACATCGTGCTCGAGGACGCCGACCTGTCCGTCGCCGTCGACGGCGCGATCTACGCCGCCTTCGCGTACAACGGCGAGGCCTGCGAGGCCGGCACGCGCCTGTTCGTGCAGAGCAGCATCGCGGACGAGTTCATCAAGCGGCTCACCGAGCGGGCCAGCACCCTGACCGTCGGCGACCCGCTCAACCCGGCCAGCGACGTCGGCCCGGTCATCACGAAGGAGGCCGAGGAGCGGATCCTCGGCTTCATCGAGGGCGCCAAGAAGCAGGGCGCCACGGCCGTCGTCGGTGGCGGGCGTCCCCAGGGCCCCGAGTTCGAGAAGGGCAACTGGGTCCAGCCGACCGTCTTCACCGGCGTCACCAACGACATGGACATCGCCCGCTGCGAGGTCTTCGGGCCGGTCCTGTCGGTGCTGACCTTCGACAGCGTCGACGAGGTCATCAAGCTGGCCAACGACACCGACTACGGCCTGTCGGCCGGCGTGTGGAGCCAGGACGAGGAGAAGGCCATCGAGGTCGGCCGCCAGCTCGAGGCCGGCATGGTCTACATCAACGACTGGCACGTCATCAACCCGAACTACCCCTTCGGCGGCTTCAAGCAGAGCGGGATCGGCCGCGAGGGCGGCCCGCACTCGATCGACGAGTACACCGAGTCGAAGTTCATCTCGATCGACCGGGCCGGTGCCATCGGCAACCGCCCGTTCGCCCTGGTCATCGGCACGCCGCCCCCCGGCGACGCCGGTGCCGTGGCGCACGAGCTCGCGGACGAGACGCTCGCGCAGACCCAGCAGTAGCCCGGACGACGGCCGTCCCGGGCGCCCTCACGGCGTCCGGGCGGCCGTCGCCGCACGGTCCGGTGTGACCGTCCCCCGTGACCCTTGTCCTGCTTAGTGAACCATGATTCACTAAGCAGGACGGGCCGGACCGCGCCCCGTCCCCGCGCAGCCGGCTCCGCAGCGGCCGCACGGTGGCCTTCCGAGGCCTTTCGCACCATGCACCGCCACGCACCGCACCACGCAGCACCCGGGCGCACGGCGCCGGGACCGGACAGAGGGGGACGCGAGCTGATGCCCGCGCTCAAGAACAGCATCGACACCCAGGACGCGGGCTTCCTGCGCAACCTGGCTGCCCAGACGGAGGCCGTGCAGGCCCTGGAGGACCAGCTCGACATCGTGCGCGCCGGCGGCGGCGAGCGGTACAACGCCCGCCACCACGAGCGCGGCAAGCTGCTGGTGCGCGAGCGCCTCGAGCTCCTGCTCGACCGCGACACGCCCTTCCTCGAGCTCAGCTCGCTGGCCGCGTGGGGCACCCGCTTCACCGTCGGCGCGAGCATCCTCACCGGCATCGGGGTCATCAGCGGCGTCGAGTGCATGGTCATCGCCCACGACCCCACGGTCCGCGGCGGCTCCATGAACCCGTACACGCTCAAGAAGAACCTGCGGGCGCTCGACATCGCGGCCGAGAACCGCCTGCCGGTCGTCTACCTGGTCGAGTCCGGCGGCGCGGACCTGCCCACGCAGGGCGAGCTGTTCGTCGACGCCGGCCGCATCTTCCAGAAGCTGACCGCGCTGTCCGCCGACGGGATCAGCACGATCGCCCTGGTCTTCGGCAACTCGACCGCCGGCGGCGCCTACGTCCCGGCCATGTGCGACTACTGCGTGCTCGTCGACGGCGGCGCCAAGGTCTTCCTCGGCGGCCCGCCCCTCGTCAAGATGGCCACCGGTGAGGACTCCGACGACGAGTCCCTCGGCGGCGCCCGGATGCACACCCAGGTCTCCGGCCTCGGCGACCAGCTCGCCCTCGACGAGGTCGACGCCATCCGGATCGGCCGGCAGATCGTGTCCGAGCTCAACTGGCGCAAGCTGGGCCCCGGCCCGAGCAAGGCCGTGGTCGAGCCGCTGTACGACCCGGAGGAGCTGCTGGGCGTCGCCGCCGCCGACTTCCGCGTGCCGGTCGACCCCCGCGACGTCATCGCCCGGGTCGTGGACGGCAGCGAGTTCGGCGAGTACAAGCCCGGCTACGGCAGCAGCCTGGTCTGCGGCTGGGCGACGATCCACGGCTATCCGGTCGGCATCCTCGCGAACCACAACGGCGTGCTGTTCAGCGCCGAGGCCGAGAAGGGCACGGAGTTCATCCTCCTGGCCAACCAGACCGACACGCCGCTGATCTTCCTGCACAACGTCACCGGCTTCATGGTCGGCGCGGCGTACGAGCAGGGCGGGATCATCAAGGACGGCGCGAAGATGATCAACGCCGTCACGAACAGCGCGGTCCCGCACATCTCCATCAACATGGGCGCCTCGTTCGGCGCCGGCAACTACGGCATGTCCGGCCGGGCCTACGACCCGCGCTTCATGTTCAGCTGGGCCAACGCCCGGCTCGCCGTGATGGGCGCGACGCAGCTCGCCGGCGTCATGTCCATCGTCGGGCGCGAGTCGGCGGCCGCGAGCGGCAAGCCCTTCGACGAGGAGGCCGACGCGAAGCGCACCGCCGAGATCGAGGCCCAGATCGAGGCCGAGTCCCACGCCTTCTTCACCACCGCGCGCATCTACGACGACGGGGTCATCGACCCTCGCGACACCCGGACGGTCCTCGGCATGTGCCTGTCGGCCGCTCACTCCCAGACCGTGGAAGGGCGTCGTGGTTTCGGCGTCTTCCGGATGTAGGCGGATCCCCTGATGACGACTCCCCAGAGCACTCCCAAGAAGATCACGAAGCTGCTCGTCGCCAACCGCGGCGAGATCGCCTCCCGCGTGTTCCGCACCTGCCGCAAGCTCGACATCGCGACCGTCGCCGTCTTCTCCGACGCCGACGCGGGCGCTCCGTTCGTGGCCGAGGCCGACGAGGCCGTGCACCTGCCCGGCAACTCCCCGGCCGAGACGTACCTGCGCGCCGACCTCGTCATCGAGGCGTGCAAGCGCACCGGTGCCGAGGCCGTGCACCCGGGCTACGGCTTCCTGTCCGAGAACGCCGAGTTCGCCGAGGCCTGCACCGCGGCCGGCATCGTCTTCGTCGGCCCGCCGCCCTCGGCGATCCGCTCCATGGGCAGCAAGACCGCGGCCAAGGAGCTCATGCAGGCCGCGGGCGTGCCCGTCCTGTCCGGCATCACCATCAGCGACGGCGAGACCGCCGACGGCCTGGCCGACCGCGCCGGCACCGAGGTCGGGTACCCCGTCCTGGTCAAGGCGGCGTACGGCGGCGGTGGCCGCGGCATGCGTGTCGTGCACGACCCCGCCGAGCTGGAGGAGGCCGTCGCGTCGGCCCGCCGCGAGGCGACGTCGGCGTTCGGCAACGGCACCGTCTTCCTCGAGCGCTTCGTCGACCGGCCGCGCCACATCGAGGTGCAGGTCTTCGCCGACACGCACGGCCACGCCGTGCACCTGTTCGAGCGCGAGTGCTCGATCCAGCGGCGCTACCAGAAGGTCATCGAGGAGGCGCCGTCCCCCGTCGTCACGCCGGAGATGCGCACCGAGCTCGGTGCCGCGGCCGTGGCTGCGGCCAAGGCGATCGGCTACGTCGGCGCCGGCACCGTCGAGTTCATCATGGACTCGTCCGGCGACTTCTTCTTCCTCGAGGTCAACACCCGCCTGCAGGTCGAGCACCCGGTCACCGAGGCCATCACCGGCCTCGACCTCGTCGCCCTGCAGATCGCGGTCGCCGAGGGAGAGCCGCTCCCGCCGGCCGCGCTCGAGGCCACCATCACCGGGCACGCGATCGAGGCCCGGCTCTGCGCCGAGGACCCCGAGAACGGCTACCTGCCGGCCACCGGCGACCTCCTGCTGTTCGAGGTCCCGGCCCTGCCGGGCATCCGCCTGGACACCGGCGTCCGGACGGGCAGCCAGGTCAGCCCGCACTACGACAACATGCTGGCCAAGGTCATCGCCTACGCGCCGACCCGCGACCAGGCCGCCCGCCTGCTCGCCCGGGCGCTGTCGGAGGCCCGCATCCTCGGCTGCGTCACCAACCGCGACCTGCTCGTGGGCATCCTGCGCGAGGACGAGTTCCGGGCCGGGACCATCGACACCGGCTACCTGACCCGGCACGACCCGACCGAGCTCGCTGCCCGTCCGGCCGACGCCGTCGCGGTGCACGCCCTCGCGGTCGCCCTGGCGGACCAGGCCGAGCGCCGCGCCTCGGCGCCCGTGCTGGCGGCCGCGCCGTCCGGCTGGCGCAACGTCCGCAACAGCCCCGCCACCACGACGCTGCTCCTGGGCGACACCGAGGTCGAGGTCGCGTACACGGTCAAGGGCACGGCCGTGACGGCCACCGTCGGAGGCGTCGCGCTCGAGGACGTCGTCCTGCGCTCGGCCACCCCCGACGGCGTCGACCTGCAGGTGGGCGGCGTCCGCCGTGTGGTCCTGGTGGCCCGGCGCGGCGGGGAGCGGTACGCCGACTCCGTGCTCGGCGCGACCGTCTTCGCCGAGAAGGAGCGCTTCCCGCTCCCGGGTGCGCAGGCCGTCGCCGGTTCGCTCGTCGCGCCCATGAACGGCACCGTCATCCGCGTCGAGGCGGAGGTCGGGCAGCAGGTCAAGGCCGGCACCGTCGTCGTCGTCCTCGAGGCGATGAAGATGGAGCACACGATCAAGGCTCCGCACGACGGCACGATCACGACGCTGTCAGCGGTCGTCGGTGCTCCCGTCGACCTCGGCCACGTGCTCGCCGTCGTCAGCGAGGCCGCGGACGCCGAGGCCTCTGCGTGACGGCGCCTGCCGAGGTCGTCACCTACGAGGTCGTCGACGGCGTCGCGTGGCTGACCATCCAGCGGCCGGAGGCCCGCAACGCGCTGTCGCGGGCGGTGCGGACCGGCCTGTGGGAGGGCACCCGGCGCTTCAACGACGACGCGTCGGCGAAGGTGCTCGTCCTGACGGGCGCCGGCGAGAAGGCCTTCTGCGCCGGTGGTGACCTCAAGGAGATGGCCGACGAGGCCCTCGAGGTCCCGCCGCCGGACTTCCTGCCGCAGTACGGGCGCAACATCGCGGTCGAGAAGCCCACCATCGCCGCGGTGAACGGCGTCGCCTTCGCGGGCGGCTTCCTGCTCGCCCAGATGTGCGACCTGTGCGTCGCGGGGGAGTCGGCGAAGTTCGGCGTCACCGAGATGAAGGTCGGCCGCGGCGCCCCCTGGGCCGCCCCGCTGCCGCTGCTCATCGGTGCCCGCGCTGCGATGGAGATCCTGCTGACGGGCGACGCCTTCAGCGCGACCCGCGCGCAGCAGATGGGCCTGGTCAACGAGGTCGTGCCCGACGCCGACCTGCGCGACCACGTCCAGGCCCTCGCCCGTCGGATCGCGGACAACGCGCCGCTGTCGGTGCTGGCCGCCAAGAAGACGGTGCAGCTCGCCGGCGAGCTGCCGCTCGCGCAGGCCTTCGAGGAGGCCGAGCGCGTGTGGGAGCCCGTCTACCGCAGCAACGACGCCAAGGAGGGCCCGGCGGCCTTCCGGGACAAGCGCCGGCCCCAGTGGACCGGGACGTAGTGGAGCGGGACCTGCGGGCCCCTGCGCCGACAGGACCGGGCGCTGCCGCCCGGCACGAGACCGACCGGCCTGCGGACCGGCCGCGAGAGGGACGCGCATGACAGCGGTGCAGCAGACAGAGGACAAGGCGGTGCGCGCAGCGGCCGTCGTGCAGCGGGTCGCCGACGACCTGCAGGACGAGACCACGGCGATCGTCTCCGTGCTGGCCGGCCTCCGGGAGGAGCGCTGGGACGCCCCGACCCCCGCGGTGGGCTGGAGCATCCGCGACCAGGTCACGCACCTGGCGTACTTCGACGACGCGACGCTGCTGGCGCTCACCGACGTGCCGGCCTTCCTGGCCCAGCGCGACGAGCTCCTCGCGCTCGGGGTCGGCTTCCCCGACGCCGTCGCCGAGCGGCACCGCGCGCTGTCGCCGTCGGCGTGCCTCGACTGGTTCACCCGGTCGCGCCGCCGCCTGCTCGAGGCCTACCGCAGCACCGACCCCGCCTACCGCCTGCCCTGGTACGGCCCCGACATGGGCCTCGCGTCGTCCGCGACCGGGCGGCTCATGGAGACCTGGGCACACGGCCAGGACGTCGTCGACACCGTCGGCCTGGTCCGTCCCTCGACGGCCCGGCTGCGCAGCGTGGCCGACCTCGGCATCCGGACCTTCGCCTTCGCCTTCGCGCTCAACGGCAAGCCGGCCCCGACCTCCCCGGTCCGGGTCGAGCTGCAGGGCCCGGGCGGAGAGCTGTGGAGCTGGGGCCCGGAGGACGCGGCCGATCGCGTCACCGGCGACGCCCTCGACTTCTGCCTCGTCGTCACCCAGCGCCGCAACCTGCTCGACACCGCCCTGCAGGTGACCGGCCCGGTCGCCACCGACTGGATGAGCGTCGCCCAGGCGTACGCCGGTGGGGCCGGCGCCGGACGGCCGCCCGGCATGTTCCCGGGCGTCTCCCGATGACCCGCACGACCCCCCGCTCGACCAGACCCCGTACCGCTCGCCGTACTGCTCCCCGGAGGAACCTGTGACCACGCGCCGCGACTCGATCGTCATCGCCAACTGCGGCGGGTTCTGGGGTGACGACCCGACGGCCGCCAAGCGCCAGGTCGAGGGCGGTCCCGTGGACTACCT
>JAODNQ010000231.1 GCA_025464695.1 Frankiales bacterium
AGGTCGTGCGGGAGGTCGAGGAGCTCTTCATCTTCCCGGCCAGCCACTACGTCGCCGGGCCCGACCGCATGGAGAGCGCGATCCGCGGGATCGAGGCCGAGCTGGAGCAGCGGCTGGCGGAGATGGAGCGGCAGGGCAAGCTGCTGGAGGCCCAGCGGCTGCGGATGCGCACCACCTACGACCTCGAGATGATGCGGCAGGTCGGCTTCTGCAACGGCATCGAGAACTACAGCCGCCACATCGACGGGCGCAGCCCCGGCACGGCGCCGCACACCCTGCTCGACTACTTCCCGGACGACTTCCTGCTCGTGCTCGACGAGTCCCACGTGACGGTGCCGCAGATCGGCGCGATGTACGAGGGGGACCGCAGCCGCAAGAGCACCCTGGTCGACCACGGCTTCCGGCTGCCGAGCGCCATGGACAACCGGCCGCTCAAGTGGGAGGAGTTCCTCGAGCGGGTCGGCCAGACGGTGCACCTGTCCGCGACGCCCGGCACCTACGAGCTCTCGCGGGTGCGCGACGACGTCGTCGAGCAGGTCATCCGTCCCACCGGCCTGGTCGACCCCGAGATCGTCGTCAAGCCGACCAAGGGCCAGATCGACGACCTCGTCCACGAGATCCGGGTCCGGGCCGAGAAGGACGAGCGCGTGCTCGTCACGACGCTCACGAAGAAGATGTCGGAGGACCTCACCGACTACCTGCTCGAGCTCGGGATCAAGGTCCGGTACCTGCACTCCGAGGTCGACACGATCCGCCGGATCGAGTTGCTCAAGGAGCTCCGGCAGGGCGTGTTCGACGTGCTCGTCGGCATCAACCTGCTGCGCGAGGGCCTCGACCTGCCCGAGGTCTCGCTGGTCGCGATCCTCGACGCCGACAAGGAGGGCTTCCTCCGCTCCGGCACGTCGCTGATCCAGACCATCGGCCGCGCGGCCCGCAACGTCAACGGCCAGGTCCACATGTACGCCGACAAGATCACGCCGAGCATGGCCAAGGCGATCGACGAGACCACCCGGCGGCGGGCGAAGCAGGTGGCCTACAACCTCGAGCGCGGCGTCGACCCCCAGCCGCTGCGCAAGCGGGTCGCCGACATCCTCGACGACCTCGTCCGGGAGGGCGCCGACGGCGAGCTCACCGGCGGAGGCGGCCGGCAGCAGAGCCGCGGCAAGGCGCCGGTGCCCGGCATGAGCACCAGGAGCTCCAGCGTCGGCAAGCACGTCAAGGAGCTCGCGGGCATGCCCCGGGCGGAGCTGGCCCAGCTCATCCAGCAGCTCAGCGACCAGATGCACGAGGCGGCGCGCGACCTGTCCTTCGAGCTCGCCGCGCGGCTGCGCGACGAGGTCAACGAGCTCAAGAAGGAGCTGCGCGGCATGGACGCGGCCGGGGTGAAGTAGCCGCAGCAGAGCGCCGTTCGGGGCCTGGTGTTACCGCCGGTAGCATCGGGCTCCGGAACACGACCTCGGGAGGTTGCTGGTGGGTCCTCTCGAGGCTCTCCCGCACGCGACAGGCACGGCGGCGGCCGACGGCGGACGTCCGCTGCGCATCGCGCTGCTGTCCTACCGCAGCAAGCCGCACTGCGGCGGCCAGGGCGTCTACGTCCGCCACCTGTCCCGCGAGCTGGTCCGGCTCGGCCACCGCGTCGAGGTGGTCAGCGGGCCGCCGTACCCCGAGCTGGACCACGACCCGGACGGCAGCGGTCCGACGCTCACCGAGGTCCCCAGCCTGGACCTCTACCGCGAGCCCGACCCGTTCCGGGTCCCTCAGCTGCGCGAGTTCTGCAGCGCGACCGACGTCCTCGAGTTCCTCCTCATGTGCACCGCGGCCTTCCCCGAGCCGCTGACCTTCTCGCTGCGCGCCTGGCAGCTGCTGCGCGGCCGCAAGGGCGAGTTCGACGTCGTCCACGACAACCAGACGCTGGGCTACGGGATGCTCGCCCTGCAGCTCGAGGGCTTCCCGGTCGTCGCGAACGTCCACCACCCGATCACCGTGGACCGGGCGCTCGACCTCGCGGCGGCCCGCACCGTCGGGCTGCGCAAGACGCTCAGCACGCACCGGTGGTACTCGTTCCTGCGCATGCAGGGCCACGTCGTCCGCCGGCTGCCCGCCCTGCTGACCGTCAGCCAGAACTCCTTCGACGACGTCGTCCGCGACTTCCGGGTCGACCCGGCGCGGATGACCGTCGTGCCCGTCGGCGTCGAGACCGACGTCTTCGTCCCGCCGAGCTCCCCGCGGGTGCCGGGGCGGATCGTCGCCACCGCCAGCGCGGACGTGCCGCTCAAGGGCCTCGTGCCGCTGCTGGAGGCGGTCGCGAAGCTGCGCACCGAGCGCGAGGTCGAGCTGGTCGTCGTCGGGCGGGCCAAGGAGGGCGGCTACGTCGACCAGGCGCTCGACCGCCTGGGCGTCCGCGACTGCGTCCGCTTCGTCACCGGCGTGAGCGAGCAGGAGCTCGTCGACCTGTTCGGCTCCGCCCAGCTCGGGGTCGTGCCGAGCCTGTACGAGGGCTTCAGCCTGCCGGCGATCGAGATCATGTCGTGCGCGACGCCGCTCGTGGCGACCACTGCGGGGGCGCTGCCCGAGGTCGTCGGCCCCGACGGCGAGGCCGCGCTGCACGTCCCGCCCGGCGACCCCGAGGCCCTCGCGGCCGCCATGGCCCGGGTGCTCGACGACGACGCCCTCGCCGCCCGGCTCGGCGCGGCCGGGCGGGCCCGGGTCGAGCGGCTGTACAGCTGGCGCTCCGTCGCCGAGAAGACCGTCGCGTGGTACCGCGCGTACCTGGGAGAGGACCACCAGTGCTGACCGTCGACTTCGACCAGTTCCCCGTCGGCCCCGGCGACCGCGTGCTCGACATGGGCTGCGGCGGCGGACGCCACGCCTTCGCGCTCTACCGCCGGGGCGCGCACGTCACCGCCCTGGACATGGACGCCGCCGAGCTCAAGGACG
The DNA here is from genome assembly GCA_025464695.1 of Frankiales bacterium. The sequence continues at coordinate 2,938 of JAODNQ010000231.1, forward strand.
TCGCCGCCATGTTCACGGCGATGGAGCAGGAGGGCGAGGCGCCCGAGGGCGCCACCGCCGCCGCCGTCCGCGGCACCGCCTACGGCCTGCCGTTCCCCGACGCCACCTTCGACCGCGTCGTCTGCTCCGAGGTGCTCGAGCACCTCCACGAGGACAGCCGGGCGATGCGGGAGCTCACCCGGGTGCTGAAGCCGGGCGGCCTCATGGCCGTCACCGTGCCGCGCTGGGGGCCGGAGCTGGTGTGCTGGGCGCTGTCGAGCGCCTACCACGAGGCCGAGGGCGGCCACGTCCGCATCTACCGGGGCAGCGAGCTGACCCGTCGCCTGGAGGCGGTCGGGCTGGAGCCCGTCGGCGGCCACCACACCCACGCGCTGCACAGCCCGTACTGGTGGCTCAAGTGCGCGGTCGGGGTCACGGACGGCGAGAACCCGCTGGTCAAGGCCTACCACCGGCTGCTGGTGTGGGACATGATGAAGGCGCCGAAGCTGACCCGTTGGACCGAGAAGCTGCTCGACCCGGTGATCGGGAAGTCGCTGGTCGTCTACCTCAGGAAGCCCGAGGTCGCGCTCCGTGCCGCTGCGTGACGTCCCCGGCCTGCTGACCGCCGCCCAGCTCGACGCGACCGTCGCGGCCATCGCCGCCGCCCAGCAGCCCTGCGGCTCGCTGCCCTGGCCCGACGGGCACACCGACCCCTGGGACCACGTCGAGTGCGCCATGGCGCTGCTCCTCGGCGGCCGGCAGCGCGAGGCCCGGGCGGCGTACCGCTGGCTGCAGGACACCCAGGCCGCGGACGGGTCATGGGCGACCTCCTACGACCAGACCACCGTGCTCGACGCCCTGGTCGACACCAACCAGGTCGCCTACGTCGCCGTCGGGGTCTGGCAGTGGTGGGACCTCACCGGGGACCGCCCGTTCGTGCACGAGCTGTGGCCGACGGTCCGCCGGGCGCTCGACCTCGTCGTCGGCCTGCAGGCGCCGAGCGGGGCCGTCTGGTGGTCGCGCGACGCGTCCGGCTCGGTCAACCGCGACAGCCTGCTCACCGGCTCGAGCTCGACCTACCAGTCGCTGCGCGCCGGGATCGCCCTCGCCGAGCTGGTGGGGGAGCCGCAGCCGGAGTGGGAGCTCGCGGCCGGGCAGCTCCAGCACGCGGTCGCGCACCACCCGGAGGCGTTCCTCGACAAGAGCCGCTTCTCGATGGACTGGTACTACCCGGTGCTCGGCGGCTGCGTCCGCGGGGACGCCGGCCGGGCGCTGCTCGACGACCGCTGGGACGCCTTCGTGGTGCCCGACGTCGGCTGCCGCTGCGTGAGCGACCGCCCCTGGGTCACCGGCGCGGAGACGGCCGAGCTGGCGCTGTCGCTGCTGTGCCTGGGCGACGACGCCCGCGCCCGACGGCTGCTCACCGACGTGCAGCACCTGCGCGAGGAGGACGGGTCGTACTGGACCGGCCTCGTGTTCGACGAGGGCGTCCGCTGGCCGGTCGAGCGCTCGAGCTGGACCAGCGCGGCGATGGTGCTCGCCGCCGACGCGCTGGCCGGTGGCCCGTCGCTGCGGCTGTTCCGCGGCGACGACCTGCCGACCGGCGTCCTGCTGACCTCCTGCGACGAGAGCGCCTGCGCGTCGGTCTAGAGGGCTCGCAGCAGGGCCGCTCCCGCGCTCGTGCGGGTCCAGCAGTCGGTCCGGTCGAACCGGCGCGACGTCACGAGGCCCCGCTCGAGCAGCAGGTCGGCGGCGCCCACGGCGTTCCCCACCAGCTCCTGCAGCTCGGCCCGGGACAGGCCGGGGCGGCCGCTGACCGCGCGGAGCAGGACGACGGCGTCGTCGGGGAGGTCGTGGTCGACGTCGGACGGCGCCAGGCGGAGCAGGCCCGCCCGGGCCACCGGCCCGACGTCCGGGTCGGAGCGGAGCCGGCGCAGCGCCTCGACGTCGCCGGCCAGCAGGGCGTCGACGACCTGCTCGGCGGGGCTCACGGGCGGCGCAGCACCCGCAGGCTGCCGGTGGTGGACACCGGCACGAAGCCCTCGTCGACGGCCCGGCACCAGACGTTCCACGGCGGGCGGCCGCCGTCCTCCGGGCGCTCGAAGACGTCGTGGATGACGAGCGTCCCGCCGGGCACCAGGTGCCGGCTGAAGGCCGCGTGGTCGTGCTGCGCGACCTCCTCGGTGTGGTTGCCGTCGAGGAACAGGAGGGTCAGGGGCGTCGACCACCAGCGCCCGACCTGCTGCGTGGTGGCGGCCAGGACGCTCACGACGTCGTCGAGGCCGGCGTCCCAGAGCGCGTGCCGCAGCGACGGCAGGGTCTCGAGCCGCCCGGTGTGCGGGTCGACGAGCGAGGCGTCGTGCCACTCCCACCCGGGCTGGTTCTCCTCCGAGCCGCGGTGGTGGTCGAGCGTCACGAGCTGCGCGCCGACCTGCCGGGCCGCGGCGCCCAGGTGCACCGTCGACTTCCCGCAGTAGGTCCCGATCTCCAGCCAGGTGCCGGGGGCGGCGGCGAGGGCGGCGTCGTGCAGGGCGTCGCCCTCGTCGACGGGCAGGAAGCCCTTGGTGGCGGCGGCGACGTCGGCGTACGGGGAGGGGAGCGGCACCCGTCCATCCTCGCGCACGGCGCGCCGCTCCCCGGGCCGGGGCGGGTCAGGCCAGGGCGAACCGCACGACCACCCGGACGTCGACGCGCTGCGTGCCGGGGTCGAGCGAGACGCCCTGCGCTGCCGGGGCGCTGGCGGCGGCACCGCCGGAGGAGTCGCCGTAGTAGTAGGGCTGGACGTCCTCCTGGACCTGCTCGACCGGGCCCAGGGCGCGGCCGGCGAGCTTCGCGTACTGCTCGGCCTTGGCCTTCGCCTGCCCGAACGCCGCCTCGCGGGCACGGACCTTCAGCGGGCTGTCGTCGGACAGCAGGAAGCTGACGCCGTCGAAGCGCAGGGTGCTGCCGCCGGCGGTGACGGCGTCGGTGATGGCCTGGCCGGCCTTGCCGAGGTCGCGCAGCAGCGCGCCCTGGCCCTGCACCACCTGGTAGCCGACGAGCTTGGCGGGCTTGCCGCTGTAGGAGGGCGTGATGGACAGCTGCGTCGTCTGCAGGTCGGCCTGCGTCACCCCCTGCTTGCGCAGCGCGGACCGCACCCGCTCGGTGATGGTGCTGGCGTCGCGCAGGGCGACGTCCGCGGTGGGACGGACCACGACGACGCGCAGCGCGAGCCGCAGCACGTCCGGGGTGCCGTTGACGGTGCCGACGCCGGCAACGGTGACGCCGCTGCCGGCCGAGGTGGTGGCGACCTCCTGCGCCGACGCCGGCGACGGGCCGGTGACGGCGCCGACGCCGTAGGCGGCGACGAGGGCGGTGCTGGCCAGGAGCGCAGCGAGGGGACGGCGGACGGGCACGGGGGCCTCCAGGCGGTGGGGTGTGCCGCTCGGACGCGCGGGGGGCCTCCTCGGTTCCGCGACGAGGTTCGTGCCGGTCTTCCCGCGAGGTGACTAGTCCCAAGGGGCCATGGAGCGGCCGGTCCGACGGGTCGATCCGGGTGTGGTCGAGACGACTAGTCCCTGCAGACCACTCACAAGGAGCACCCCGTGACCCCGTCCCGTGCCCTCAAGACCGTCGCCGCCCTCGGCATGCTGAGCAGCGCGGTCTGGGCCAGCACGTTCGCCAGCTTCAGCGACACCGCTGACGCCACCACCACGTTCACCGCCGGCAGCCTCGACATCAAGGTGGGGGGCGCGGACAGCACCGCCTTCACCAGCCTGTCGGCCGGCAACCTCAAGCCCGGCGAGGTCGTCTACGCGCCGCTCCTCGTGACGAACACCGGCTCGCTCGCGGCGAACGTCAGCATGGCCACCACGTCGGTGACCGGCACCCTGCCGGTCGTCGTGACGGTCCGCCGGGACGTCACCGCCTGCAGCTCGAGCGGCTTCGCCAGCGGGGCCGCGCTCGGCACCGCCGACTCCACGCTCGCCGCCTCGGCCTTCGCTGCGCAGACCCTCCCCGCCACGAGCGGGAGCCTGTCCCTCTGCTTCAAGGTCGAGCTGCCCACCAACACCGACAACACGTTCCAGAAGGCGACGGCCGCCGCGACGTTCCGCTTCACGGGCGAGCAGGTCTAGCGCGGGACCGCAGAGAGAGGGTCCGTGGTGACGTCCGCGAGCACGCTGGACCGGCTCGACGGCAGCCGGCTGCCCGAGCCGCGGCTGCCGGCAGGCCTCCTGCGCGCCCCCCGGCAGCCGGCCGACCCCGGGCACGTCGCGGCGTCCCTCCCGGGGCGCACCCAGCCGGGCGCGCC
>JAODNQ010000235.1 GCA_025464695.1 Frankiales bacterium
CGGTGCTGCGGGCCGGGGGAGAGCCGGCCCGGCTCTGTCACCGCCGCACGGTCGTGCGCCCGCGCCGGGTGGTGCTGCTCGTCTACGTCAGCGGCTCGATGGACGTCTACGCCGACGCGCTGCTGCGCTTCGCCCATGCCGCCTCCCGCCGCGGCGCCCCGACGGAGGTCTTCGCGCTCGGGACCCGGCTGACCCGCCTCACCCGGGAGCTGTCGCACCGCGAGCCCGACGCCGCCATGCGGGCGGTCGCCGACGCGCTGCCCGACGCCGGTGGCGGCACCCGGCTGGGCGAGCTGCTCAAGCAGTTCCTGGACCGGTGGGGCCAGCGCGGGACGGCCCGCGGGGCGGTCGTCGTGGTCCTGTCCGACGGGTGGGAGCGCGGGGATGCGACCCTGCTGGGGGAGCAGATGCAGCGGCTCCACCGCCTCGCCCACCGCGTGGTCTGGGCCAACCCGCGCAAGGCCGCCCCCGGCTACGCGCCGGTGGCCCAGGGCATGGCCGCTGCGCTGCCCTCCGTCGACGACTTCGTCGAGGGACACAGCCTCGCGGCGTACGAGCACCTCGCCGACGTCGTCCTGGGAAGGAGCCGCTCGCGTGCGTGACATCGCCCTCGAGCTGCAGGAGTGGGTCCGGGCCGGCACCCCCTTCGGGCTCGCCACCGTCATCGGGACCTCGGGCAGCTCGCCCCGTCCGGCCGGCGCGGCCATGGCGGTCGGGGCGGACGGCGCGGCGGTCGGGAGCATCTCCGGCGGGTGCGTCGAGGGCGCGGTCTACGAGACCGCCACCGACGTCCTGTCCTCAGGAGAGCCCGAGCGCCAGCGGTACGGCTTCAGCGACGACGACGCCTTCGCCGTCGGGCTGACCTGCGGCGGCGTGCTCGACGTCCTCGTCCAGCCTGCCGACCTCGCCCTCCTCCAGCCCCTGCTCGACGCCGTCCTGGCCGACGCCCCCGTCGCCCTCGCGACCGTCGTCGGGGGGCCCGCGCCGCTCGGCGCGCAGCTCGTGGTGCTCCCGGACGGCAGCCACGGCTCGCTCGGCGACCCCGGCCTGGACCACGCCGTCCTCGCCGACGCCCGCGGCATGCTCGGCGGCGGTCAGACCGGCACCCGCCACTACGGGCCGCACGGCGAGCGGCGGGTCGACGACGTCGCGGTCTTCGTCTCCTCCTTCGTGCCGCCGCCGCGGATGCTCGTGTTCGGCGCGACCGACTTCGCCGGCGCGGTCAGCCGGATCGGGGTCTTCCTCGGCTACCGGGTCACCGTCTGCGACGCCCGGCCGGTGTTCGCGACGCCGCGCCGCTTCCCCGAGGCGCACGAGGTGGTCTGCGCCTGGCCGCACAAGTACCTGGCGGAGACCGAGGTCGACGAGCGCACGGCGATCTGCGTCCTCACCCACGACCCGAAGTTCGACGTCCCGCTGCTCGAGGTCGCCCTGCGACGGCCCGCCGCCTACGTCGGCGTCATGGGCAGCCGCCGCACCCACGACGACCGCCTCGCCCGGCTGCGGGAGGCCGGCCTGACCGAGCAGGAGATCGGCCGCATGCGCTCCCCGGTCGGCCTCGACATCGGCGCCCGCACCGCCGAGGAGACGGCTGTCTCGATCGCGGCCGAGCTGGTGCAGTCGCGCTGGGGGGGCACCGGGCAGCCGCTCGCGCGGACCCGGGGCCCCATCCACGAGGCGGCCCCGGCATGACCGTCTGCGGGCTGGTCCTGGCCGCCGGCGCGGGCCGGCGGATGGGCGGCCCCAAGGCGCTGGTCGAGGTCGACGGCGAGCCCCTGGTGCTGCGCGCCGTCCGGCTGCTGCGCGACGGCGGCTGCGACGACGTCGTCGTCGTCGTCGGGGCGCAGGCCGACGACGTCGTCGCCCTCCTGCCCGACGTCGAGACGGTCCGGTGCGACGGCTGGGCCGAGGGCATGGGCGCCTCGCTGCGGGAGGGCCTGCGGCACCTCGGGGCGGGCCCCCACGACGCCTGCGTGGTCGCCCTCGTGGACCAGCCCCTGCTCGGGTCGGCCGCCGTGGCGCGGCTGCTCGGGGCGCAGGGCGCGGCCCGGGTGGCCACCTACGAGGGGGCGCCCCGCAACCCCGTGCTGCTGGAGCGCGCGGTCTGGGAGGACGTCGCCGCCGTGGCGACCGGCGACACCGGCGCCCGCGTCTGGCTCGCGGCCCACCCCGACCTCGTCACCGGCGTCCCGTGCGACGACACCGGCAGCCCTGTCGACATCGACACCCCGGACGACCTGAGAGCCCTGGAACACCCCGCCTTGGAGGCCCCCGCGTGAAGCTCGAGAACTCGTTCACCGTCCCCGTCCCGCGCGCCGACGCGTGGAAGGTGCTCATGGACGTCGAGCGGATCGCGCCCTGCATGCCCGGCGCCACGCTGACCTCCCGCGAGGGCGACTCGTTCACCGGGACGGTCAAGGTCAAGGTCGGTCCGATCAACCTGACCTACGGCGGTCAGGCGCGGTTCGTGTCGCTCGACGAGGCCGGCGGCGTCGCCGTCATCGAGGGCTCGGGCAAGGAGACCCGGGGGACCGGCACGGCCAAAGCGCTCATCACCTGCACCCTGGTCGACCGGGGGACCTCGACCGACGTCCAGGTCGAGACCGACCTGAACGTCACCGGCAAGCCGGCGCAGTTCGGGCGCGGCGTGCTCGCGGACGTCAGCGCCAAGCTGGTCGACCGGTTCGCGTCCTGCCTGTCCGAGGAGATCGAGGCGGGCGAGCCGGCCCCCACCTCCAGCGAGGCCGAGCCGACGCCGCCGGTGGGCGGGGGAGCGGGCCCGGCGTTCTCGATCGGCGACGGTGCCGGCCCGGCCGAGGACGCCGTAGCGGGTGCGGTGCCTGCTGCGGCCGCCCCGTCGGCCACCACGCCGGCCGCAGCGGCCCCGACCGCGCCCGCGCCGTCGGCCCCCGCTGCCGCGCCGCGCCGCGCCGTCCGTGAGGCGGAGGCGATCGACCTGATGGAGACCGCCGGGCTGCCGGTGCTCAAGCGGGCCGCACCCGTGGGAGGCGCGCTCGCGCTGGTGCTGCTCGCCTACCTGCTGGGGTGGCGCCGCGGGGCGTCCGCCGTCAGCCGCGCCGTCCGCGGCTGACCGCGGACCGCTGCTCGGACGAGCGCTGGCTGCCGAGCCGGTCCGCGACCGCCCGGGTGCTCGGGAAGGCGAGCTCGGGCAGGGCGTCGAGGGCGAAGAACTCCGCCTCGTCCGCGTCGTCGCCGGCCTGGAGCGACCCCCCGGTGACGGTCGCGCGGAAGGCCAGGAAGAACGACGCCCGGCCACCGCCGCCGGACCAGACGTCGACGACGTCGCCGACCTCGACCACCAGGCCGGTCTCCTCGAGCGCTTCGCGGGCCGCCGCGGCGCGGGGGTCCTCGTCGGCGTCGACGAACCCGGCCGGCAACGACCACAGCCCCTTCGCCGGCGGGATGCCGCGCCGGACGAGCAGCAGGCGGCCGGCGTCGTCGAGCACGACAGCCCCGACGCCGACCTTCGGGTCGCGGTAGGCGGCGCGGCCGCACGCCGTGCAGGAGCGCAGGGGGACCGCGTGGTCGAGGAGGCCGCCACAGAAGGCGCAGTGGTCCTGGGGCGCCTCAGCCACCGAGGAAGGACATCTCGGGCTTCGGGGCCGTGGGCTGCTGCCCGCGGACCTCGCTGTAGTTGTCGTCGCGGACCCGCCACCGGCCGGCGACCGCGGCGAACAGCGCGTCGTCGTCGGCGCCGCTGCGCAGGACGGACCGCAGGTCGGTGCCGGTGGAGGCGAACAGGCAGGTGTAGAGCTCACCGACGGCCGAGAGCCGTGCCCGGGTGCAGTCGCCGCAGAACGGCTTGGTGACGCTGGTGATGAGGCCGAGCTCACCGCGGCCGTCCAGGAACCGCCAGCGCTCGGCGACCTCCCCGCGCTCGCTGCGGCCCACGGGCTCCAGCGGGTGGACGGCCTGCACGCGCGCGAGCACCTCGGCCGCAGGGACCACCTCGTCGGGCAGCCAGCCGTTCGTCTCGCCGACGTCCATGAACTCGATGACCCGCAGGACGTGGCCGCCCTCGCGGGCGTACTCCACGAGATCGAGCAGGCCGTCGTCGTTCACGCCCCGGCGCAGCACCGTGTTGAGCTTCACCGGACCGAGCCCGACGTCGCGGGCGGCCGCGATGCCGTCGAGCACGGCGTCGAGTCGCACCTTGGTGTCGGCCATCGCCTGGAAGACGTCGGGGTCGAGGCTGTCGAGGCTGACGGTGACCCGGCGCAGGCCGGCGCCCCGCAGCGCGTCCGCCTGCGCGGCGAGCAGCGAGCCGTTGGTGGTGAGGGCGACGTCCGAGACGCCCTCCGTGCCGGCCACGATGCCCACGAGCACCGAGAGGTCGCGCCGGAGCAGGGGCTCCCCACCGGTCAGCCGGACCTTCGTGACGCCGCTGGCGGCGAACGCGCGGACCACGCGGCCGATCTCGTCGTAGGTCAGCAGCTCGCTGCGCGGCAGGAAGGCGTGGTCCGGGCCGAACAGGTCGCGCGGCATGCAGTACGGGCAGCGGAAGTTGCAGCGGTCGGTCACCGAGATGCGCAGGTCGCGCAGCGGGCGTCCACGCGTGTCGCGCACGGGGCTCGCCATGTCCTGACTGTAGGCGCGCAGCGGCGTCCCCACCTCCCTGGACAGCCTCCCGCGAGCAGTGGGACCTTTCGGACGTCCCGGTACAGACCGGGACGTCTCCCGACCTGGAGGTCCCCCCTGTGAAGCGTCTCGTCCTCGCGATCGCCGTCCTCGGCACCGCCGGCTTCCTCGCTGCTGCCCCCGCGAACGCCTCCGCCTGCGCCACGATCGACGGTTCCGTCAACGGCACGGCCCTGCCGGTCAACGGCACCTACTGCGCGCCCGAGCTGCCGGGTCTGCCGACCGCCCGGTAGGACGGACCCGGAGCCGCCGTCCCGTGCGCAGGGGCGGCGGCTCCGTCGTGCTCGGGAGGAGCCCGCAGCGGGCGGGAGCGCGCACGGCCCGGCGCCCGGCGAGGTGGTCGCGGGAGCTGTCCCCGCCCCGGGAAGCCTGGGCCGCCTGGTGCTGTTGGATGAGCACATGCAGCGGCGCCCCACGGACCTGAACATCGCCGGCGCGGTCGACCTCTCGTCGCTCCGCGCCCCTGCCCCTGCTCCCGCTCCGGCTCCTGCGCCGGCCGACGGCGCCGCTCCTGCGCCGGCCGGCGCGCACGTCCTGGACGTCACCGAGGCCACCTTCGAGACCGAGGTCCTGCAGCGGTCGATGCAGGTGCCCGTGCTGGTCGACTTCTGGGCCGACTGGTGCGGCCCGTGCAAGCAGCTGTCCCCGGTCCTGGAGCGCCTGGCCGCGGCCGGCGGCGGCGCCTGGGTGCTGGCGAAGGTCGACGTCGACGCCAACCAGGCGCTCGCCGGGCAGCTGCAGATCCAGAGCATCCCGACCGTGCTCCTCGCCCTGGGCGGCCGGCTCATCCAGGGCTTCACCGGCGCGCTGCCGGAGCGCGACGTCCAGTCCTTCCTCGACCAGGTGCTCGCCGCCGCGAAGCAGGCCGGGCTCCCCGGTCCGGGCGCGCCCGGTGACGGCCCGCAGGGCCCGGCGCCCGAGCCGGAGCTGCTCGCGGCCGAGGACGCCATCGCCCGCGACGACCTCGACGCCGCGCAGGCGGCCTATGACGCCCTGCTCGCCCGCAAGCCCGGGGACCCGGTGGCGATCGGCGGTCGCGCCTGGGTGGACCTCATCCGGCGCACCGAGGGCCTCGACCCGCAGACCGTCCTGGGCCAGGCGACGGCCGACCCCTCCGACGTCGCCGCGCAGCTGTCGGCCGCCGACCTGGAGGTGCTCGCCGACCGCGTGGAGCAGGCCGTGGCGCGGCTGGTCGGGCTGGTGCGGGTCACCGCGGGCGACGACCGCGAGACGGTGCGCCTGCACCTGCTCAGCCTGTTCAGCGTGCTCGACCCCGAGGACCCCCGCGTCGTGCAGGGTCGGCGGAAGCTGGCGAACGCGCTCTTCTAGGAGCCGTCCCGCCGGGCGCGCACGTCCTTGACGCGCGGCGGGGGCAGGCGCACCGTCAGGGCATGACCGAGACCCTCGCCCTGCGCCGGCACCTGTACGAGCAGCTGCGGACCTCGCGACGGCTGCGGTCTCGAGCGACGCTGCGCCGCCAGATCGCGCTGCTCGCCACCGCCCCGCCGCCCGACGACGACGGCAGCAGCGGCGTGCGCGAACCGCGCCGGCCGCTGCCGCCGCCTCCCGGTCAGTCGACCAGCGCGCTGTAGACGAGCTGCCGCAGCTGACCCCGCACCGGGTAGGTGCTCGAGGGCATCAGCTGCGTGTAGAAGTGCGCGGTGATGCCCTCCGCGGGGTCGACCCAGAAGGCGGTGCTGGCCAGGCCGCCCCAGGTCATCTCGCCCCGCGACGCGTGGACCTTCATGGCCACCGGGTCCACCAGCACCCCGAAGCCCAGCCCGAACCCGATGCCGTCGTAGGCGACCTCGGCGAACTGGCCCTTCCCGAGCGTCGACAGCAGGCCGCCGCCGGGCAGGTGGTTGCGGCCCATGTAGGCGAGCGTGCGGGTGCCGAGCAGCCGGACGCCGTCGAGCTCCCCGCCGCGCAGCAGCATCCGGGTGAACCGCTCGTAGTCGTGCGCCGTGCTGATGAGCCCGCCGCCGCCCGAGAGCATCGTGGGGGGACGGAGCGAGGCGCCGCCGAACCCGTTGTCGCGGGTCGCCCGGCCGTCCGGACCCGGCACGTACAGCGCTGCCAGCCGGTCCTGCCGCTCGGGTTCCACCCACCAGCAGGTGTCGGTCATCCCGAGCGGACCGAGCACGCGCTCGGCGAACGCCTCGTCCAGCGTCTGGCCCGTGAGCACCTCGATCAGCCGCCCGAGGACGTCGGTGGCAGCGGAGTACCCCCAGGCGGTCCCCGGCTCGAACTGCAGCGGCAGCGACGCCCAGAGCAGGGAGGCCTGCGCCAGCGGCAGGGAGGGGTTGAAGCCCGCGCCGGCGTCGCGGTACATCTCGTCGACGGGACCGCTGTGCAGGAAGCCGTAGGTGAGGCCGGCGGTGTGCGTGAGCAGGTGCCACACCCGGATCGGCTCGGCGGCCGGGCTCGTCTCCGGCTGGGCCGGCGTCCCGCCGCGGAAGACCCGCACGTCGGCGAACTCGGGGAGCCAGCGGCTGATCGGGTCGTTGAGGCTGAAGGCGCCCTCCTCGAACAGCTGCATCGCGATGACGCTCGTGATCGGCTTCGTCATCGAGTAGATCCGCCAGAGCGTGTCCTGCTCGACCGGCAGCCCCGCCTCGAGGTCGCGCATGCCCCGGACGCTGCTGTGCACGACCGAGCCGTGCCGGGCGACGACGACCTGCCAACCGGCGAGACGCCCGTCGTCGACGTAGCGCCCCAGGACGTCGTCGATGCGGGCCAGCCGGCCGGCGTCGAAGCCGAGCTCGGCGGGATCGACCTGGACCTGCACCACGTGGGACCTCCTGAGCAGACGGACGAGCCCCGACCCTAGAGCGGGTCGGGGCTCGTCACGGGGATGCTGCTAGGCGGGACCGTCGCTGGCCAGCCAGACGGTGCCGAGCGGCGGGACCCGGAGGACGGTGCTCGCGGGCTGGCCGTGCCAGCCGTCACCCGAGGCCTCGACGCTGCCGCCGTTGCCGACGCCGCTGCCGTAGTAGCCCTCGGCGTCGCTGTTGACGACCTCGCGCCAGGTGCCGGCCCACGGCAGCCCCAGCCGGTAGCCCTCGTGCGGCTGGCCGGCGAAGTTGCTGATGCAGGCCAGCGCGGAGCCGTCGCTGCCGTAGCGCAGGAACGAGAAGACGTTGCCGGCGGAGTCGTTCGCGTCGATCCAGGCGAAGCCGGCGGCCTCGTGGTCGAGCGTCCACAGCGCGGGCGTGGCCTTGTAGACCTCGTTCAGCTCCTTGACCAGCAGGGCGACACCGCGGTGGTCGGGCAGGTCGAGCAGCCACCAGTCGAGGCTGCGCTCCTCGCTCCACTCCGACTCCTGGGCGAACTCCTGGCCCTGGAACAGCAGCTGCTTGCCCGGGTGCGCCCACATGAACGCGAGGTACGCCCGCACGTTCGCCAGCTGCTGCCAACGGTCGCCCGGCATCTTGCGCAGCAGGCTGCCCTTGCCGTGGACGACCTCGTCGTGGCTGATCGGCAGCGTGTAGTTCTCGGAGTACGCGTAGACCATCGAGAAGGTCATCTGGTGGTGGTGGTAGCCGCGGTACACCGGCTCGCGCGCCACGTAGTCGAGCGAGTCGTGCATCCAGCCCATGTTCCACTTGAAGCCGAACCCGAGCCCGCCGAGGTGGACCGGACGGCTGACGCCGGGCCACGCCGTCGACTCCTCGGCGATCGTCGTGATGCCGGGCACGCGCTCGTAGACGACCTTGTTCATCTCCTGCAGGAACGCCACCGCGTCGAGGTTCTCGCGCCCGCCGAACTCGTTCGGCAGCCACTCACCCTCCTTGCGCGAGTAGTCCAGGTAGAGCATCGAGGCGACGGCGTCGACCCGCAGGCCGTCGACGTGCAGCTCCTCGAGCCAGTACAGGGCGTTGGCGACGAGGAAGTTGCGGACCTCGTTGCGCCCGAAGTCGAAGACGTAGGTGCCCCAGTCCATCTGCTCGCCGCGCCGCGGGTCGGCGTGCTCGTACAGCGGCGTGCCGTCGAAGCGGGCGAGGGCGAACTCGTCCTTGGGGAAGTGGGCCGGGACCCAGTCGACGATGACGCCGATGCCGGCCTGGTGGAGCTTGTCCACGAGGTAGCGGAACTCGTCCGGGGTGCCGAAGCGCGAGGTCGGGGCGAAGTAGCCGGTGACCTGGTAGCCCCAGGACCCGCCGAACGGGTGCTCGGCCACGGGGAGGAACTCGACGTGCGTGTAGCCGAGCCAGGTCAGGTACTCGACCAGCTGGTCGGCCAGCTGCACGTAGGACAGGCCCTGCCGCCAGGAACCCAGGTGGCACTCGTAGACGCTCATCGGCCGGGCGTGGGCCGGCGTCGCCGCGCGCTGCTCCAGCCACGCGGCGTCCTGCCAGACGTACTCGCTCTCGTCGACGATGCTCGCGGTCAGCGGCGGCACCTCGGTGCGACGGGCCATGGGGTCGGCCTTCTCGCGCCAGACCGAGTCGACGCCGAGGATCGAGAACTTGTAGTGGGCCCCGGCGGCGATGTCCGGGACGAAGATCTCCCAGACGCCGCTGCTGCCGAGCGAGCGCATCGCGTGGCCGCGGCCGTCCCAGCCGTTGAAGTCGCCGATGACGCGGGCCCCGCGGGCGTTGGGCGCCCAGACGGCGAAGGACACGCCGGTGACGCCGCTGGCGTAGCGCTGGACGTGGGCGCCGAGCACCTTCCAGAGGTTCTCGTGCCGGCCCTCGCCGATGAGGTGCAGGTCGACCTCGCCGAGCGTCGGGAGGTAGCGGTACGGGTCGTCCGACACGTGCTCCTCGCCGTGGTAGGTCACGGCCAGCCGGTAGTCCGGGACGGTGTCGCGGCGCAGCCGGACCTCCCAGACGCCGTCGACGAGGTGCGAGAGCGAGATGCGCTCCCCGTCGACGAGGGCGACCACGGCCTCGGCGTCGGGACGCAGGGCCCGCAGCACCAGGCCGCCGGGAACCGGGTGGGCGCCGAGCAGGGAGTGGGGGTCGTGGTGGGCGCCACCGGCGACCCGCTGCAGCTCCTCGGTGGGCGGGCCGGCGAGCGTCAGGCCGGTCGCCCCGGCAGGGGCCGCCGCCTGCTCCTGCAGGCCCTTCGACGCCGCGCTCGGGGTGCCGTGCACGGTGTCGGGCTCGGTGTCGCCCTCGGTGGTGCCGCTGCCCTCGACGGTGACGGCGTCCGCCTTCTTGGCCGGCCGCTTCGTCGCTGCGGTCGTGGCGGCCGCGGCGACTCCGACGGCGGCTGCCGCGCCGGCGGGGCTCTCGACGACGTCCGCGACCT
>JAODNQ010000259.1 GCA_025464695.1 Frankiales bacterium
AAGGTCGTCATCTGCGTGGTGCCGGGCTGGGCGGCCGGTGGCGGCCACAGCCTCCACGTCGTCTGCGACCTCACGATCGCCAGCCAGGAGCACGCCCGCTTCAAGCAGACCGACGCCGACGTCGGCAGCTTCGACGGCGGCTACGGCAGCGCCTACCTGGCCCGGATGGTCGGGCAGAAGAACGCGCGCGAGATCTTCTTCCTGGGGCGCGAGTACACCGCCGAGCAGATGCAGCGGATGGGCGCGGTCAACGAGGTCGTGCCGCACGCCGACCTCGAGAAGGTCGCGCTGGAGTGGGCCGTGCAGGTCGTGCGCAAGAGCCCGACCGCGCAGCGGATGCTCAAGTACGCCTTCAACGCGGTGGACGACGGCATGGTGGGCCAGCAGGTCTTCGCCGGCGAGGCCACCCGCCTGGCGTACATGACCGACGAGGCCGTCGAGGGCCGCGACGCGTTCCTCGAGAAGCGCGACCCCGACTGGGGCCCGTACCCGTACTACTTCTAGTGCGGGCGCTCCTCCCCGGCGTCCCCACCCTGGCGACCCTCGCCGCTGCCCTGGACGGCACCGGCCCGGCGCTGCTGACCTCCGACGAGCCGCGGGTGCTCGAGGCGCTGGGCACCGGCCCGGTCGACGACGACGTCGCGGTCGTCGTCCCGACGTCGGGGTCGACGGGGGCGCCGAAGGGCGTCCTGCTCACCGCCGCGGCCCTGCTCGCGAGCGCCGCTGCCGCGCTCGAGCGCCTGGGCGGCCCGGGCCGGTGGCTGCTGGCGGTCCCGCCCACGAGGGTCGGCGGGCTGCAGGTGCTGGTGCGGTCGCTGGTGGCCGGGCTCGACCCGGTCGTCCTGCCGCCCGGCCCCTTCACGGCGTCCTCGCTCGACGGCGTCGTCGGCTGCCGGTACGCCTCCCTGGTGCCGACGCAGCTGGGCCGCCTGCCCGACGGCGCGCTCGACGGGTTCGACGCCGTGCTGCTCGGCGGCGCGGCCGCCCCCGCCCCGCTGCTCGCCCGGTTCCCGCCGGTCGTGACGACGTACGGCATGAGCGAGACCAGCGGGGGCTGCGTCTACGACGGCGTCCCGCTGCCCGGCGTCGAGGTGGAGGCGGGCGCCCGCGTCCGGCTGCGCGGACCGGTCCTCGCGAAGGGCTACCGCGACGGCGCCCCCCTCGTCGACCCCGACGGCTGGTTCACCACCGGCGACGTCGGGACGCTCGTCGACGGCCGGCTGGTCGTGCACGGCCGCGCCGACGACGTCATCAACACCGGCGGCCAGAAGGTCGCGCCGGCCGCCGTCGAGGAGGTGCTGCTCGCGCACCCGGGGGTGCGGGAGGTGGCCGTCGTCGGGGTGCCCGACCCGGAGTGGGGGCAGCGGGTGGTGGCGCACGTCGTCGGGACGCTCTCCCTCGCCGACGCACGGGACTGGGTGGGGGAGCGGCTGGACCGGGCGCACGCGCCGCGCGAGCTGGTGCAGCACGCGTCCCTGCCGCTGCTGACCGGTGGCAAGGTCGACCGGCGGGCACTGCAAGGCGGGTGAGACCGGCCACCTGCGACGGCTGCCGGGGCCGTCGTCGGGCACGATCTGGCGCATGACCACCACAGGCCCCCGGTGACCACGAGCAAGCAGTGGGTCGAGGGCGCCCGGCCGCGGACCCTGCCGGCCGCGATCGCGCCGGTCCTCGTCGGGACGGGCGCCGCGGCGGCGTCGTTCAGCCCGGGCCGGGCCCTGCTCGCCCTCGTCGTCTCGCTCGCCCTGCAGGTGGGCGTGAACTACGCCAACGACTACAGCGACGGCGTCCGCGGCACCGACGCCGACCGTGTCGGCCCGCTCCGGCTCGTCGGCAGCGGCACCACGCCGGCGGCGGAGGTCAAGCGGGCGGCGCTGCTCTGCTTCGGCGTCGCAGCGGTCGCGGGCCTCGTGCTCGCGCTGCTCACCTCACCGTGGCTGCTGCTGGTCGGCGCCGTCGCGATCGCCGCCGCCTGGGGCTACACCGGGACCTCGAGGCCGTACGGCTACCGCGGCCTCGGGGAGGTCTCGGTGTTCGTCTTCTTCGGCCTCGTCGCCGTCGTCGGGACGGCCTACGTGCAGGCCGAGGACGTCCTCGGCGCGGCGGTCGGGGGCGGGATCGCCATGGGCTCGCTGGCCTGCGCCATCCTCGTCGCCAACAACCTGCGCGACATCCCCACCGACGTCGACGCCGGCAAGCGCACCCTGGCCGTCGTGCTCGGCGACGCCCGCACGCGCACCCTCTACGGCGGGCTCGTCGGCGCCGCCTTCGCCGCGGTGGTCGCCCTCGCCGTGACGACGACGCCGTGGGCCCTGCTGGGGCTGCTCGCCCTCCCACTGGCCGTTCCGCCGGTGCGCAGCGTGGCGGGAGGGACCTCCGGCCGCGACCTCGTGCCGGTGCTCGGCGCGACCGGGAAGCTGCAGCTGGCGCTCGCGGTGCTCCTCGGCCTGGGGCTGGCGCTCGGCAGCTGACCGGACCCGGGCCCGGCGGGAGCCGAGCGGGACCGGGGACGACGTCGGGTTGGATCGAGGCATGACCGGTGCGGACGCGAGGTGCCTCCGGCATGCCGCGGGATGACGTCAGGGAGCCCGACGACGCCGGCGTCTCGTCCGGCGGCGCCGGGCTCCTCGTGCGGGTGCCCTGGCGGTCGCGCTGGACGGCGCTCCTCGCGGTGCTCGCGGTGGCCACGGTGCTGCGGCCGTCCGTCGTCGTCGTCGGCCCCGTCCTGTCGCGGCTGCAGTCGGCGCTCGGGCTCGGATCGGCGTCGGCGTCCCTGCTGACGGCGCTCCCCGTCGTCTGCTTCGGGGCGGGCGCGTTCGCCGGTCCCGGGCTGGTCCGGCGGCTCGGCGTGGACGTGGCCGTCAGCGGCGCGCTCGTCGTGCTGGTCGCCGGAGCCGCCGTGCGGGTGCTCGGCGGACCGGTGCTGCTGTTCGTCGGCACCTCCGCCGTCGGGGTCGGCATCGCCGTCTGCAACGTCCTGCTCCCCGCGCTCGTGCGACGGGAGTTCGCCGACCGGATCGGGCTGGTGACCGGGCTCTACACCTCGACGCTGGCACTCGCCGCCGCGGTGGCAGCCCTGTCCGCGGTGCCGCTGTCGGACCGCTTCTCGGCGAGCTGGCGGCCCCCGCTGGTGCTGTGGTGCCTGCTGGCCGTCGTCGCGCTCGTGGCGTGGGCACCGCACCTGTGGACGCACCCGCGGCACACCGTGGTCGCCGGTGAGGCTCCCCGTGCGGCACTGGCGCTCCTGCGGCAGCGCCCCGTGCAGGCGCTCACGGCGTTCATGGGCCTGCAGTCCATCGGCTTCTACGCGATGGCGACCTGGCTGCCGACCCTGCTGCAGGACGAGGGCCTGACCCCCGGCGCCTCCGGCGCGCTCCTGTCGCTCGCGACCCTGCTGGGCATCCCGGCAGCCCTCGCGGTGCCGGTCCTCGGCGCCCGCATGCGGCACCAGCGCGGCATCGCCCTCGGCGCGACGGCGCTCACGGCCGCCGGCTGGGCGGGTCTGCTGCTGGCTCCTGCTGCCCTGCCGGTGCTGTGGGCGGTCCTCCTCGGCCTCGGCACCGGCAGCACGTTCCCGACAGCGCTGCTGCTGATCGCGCTGCGGTCGTCGGACGCGGCGGCAGCACCGCGCCTGTCGGCCGCGGTCCAGGGCGTCGGGTACCTGATCGCTGCGAGCGGGCCGTTCCTCGTGGGTCTCCTGCACGACAGCACGGGTGGCTGGACGCACCCGTTGCTCTTCCTGCTCGCGCTGAACGTCGTGCAGGGGGCCGCGGGATGGGTGGCAGGACGCGAGGCCGGGACGAGCCGCAGCTGAGCCGTCTGGCTGTCCTCCTCGATCTGGCGCTTCCGGCACCGCGACCGCACCGCCGACCCTAGGGTCGTCCACCATGACCGGTCCCGTCCTCGACGAGCACGGCCGACCCGAGACCCCGCTCGAGGCGGGCGAGGTCCAGAGCCTGCTCGGCTTCCTGGACTTCCAGCGGGCGACGTTCGCCTGGAAGTGCCGCGGCGTGCCCGACGCCCAGCTCCGCGCACCGCTGCCGCCGTCGGCGCTGACCCTCGGGGGCCTGCTGCACCACCTGGCCCACATCGAGGACCTCTGGTTCACCGAGTGCGTCGGGGAGCAGCCGCTGCCCGCCCCCTGGTCCGACGTCGCCGACCCGGAGGAGCGGTGGCAGTGGGTGTGGAGCAGTGCGGCGGAGCGGACCGGGGAGGAGCTGCGCGCGCTGTGGGAGGCGAGGGTGCAGGCGTCGCGCGACGTCGTCGCGGCCCGGCTCGCCCTCGGGCCCGCCGCCCTCGACGCGACCCACCCGGCCTGGGGCGGTGCGGGCCGGGCGTCGCTGCGGTGGGTGCTCCTGCACGTGGTCGAGGAGTACGCCCGGCACAACGGGCACGCCGACCTGCTGCGCGAGGCGGTCGACGGCGAGGTCGGGGAGTGAGACGGCACCTGCTGGCCGTCCTCGCCGTCCTGCTGCTTGCCGCCGCGCCCGCTCTGGCCGCGGAGACGCGTCCGGTCCCGGCAGGGAACGCCCGGGCGACCAGCGGGCCCGCGCTGCTGCGCCCGTCCCTGACGTCGTCGCTGCGCTGCGCCGGCGACGTCGCGGGCTCCCCGCTGACGCCGGTGCTGCTGCTGCACGGCACCGGGTCGACGCCCGAGGAGTCGTGGGGGCCGGTGTACGTGCCGCGGCTGCGCGCCACCGGGCGGCCGGTCTGCACCGTGCAGCTGCCCGAGCGGGCGACCACCGACATGCAGGTGTCGACCGAGGTCGTCGTCGCCGCGGTCCGGGCGGTCGCGGCCCGGCGGCACGGACGGATCGACGTCGTCGGGCACAGCCAGGGCGCGACCCTCGCGGTCACGGCGCTGAAGTTCTGGCCCGACCTGCCCGGCCTCGTGGAGGACTACGTCGGCCTGGCCCCGACGTTCAACGTCGGCGTCACCGGCGAGGTCATGTGCCAGCGCCCGTGCTCGGCGCCGTTCCAGCAGCGCCGCGCCGGGTCCCGGTACTTCGCCGGCGTCCGGTCGCACCCGCTCCCGCCCGGCCCGAGCTACACGACGATCGCCACCCTGACCGACGAGATCGCGACGCCGGAGCCGGAGGCCAGCCGGCTCGACGGCGCCCGCAACGTGGTCCTGCAGGAGCGCTGCCCGGCCAAGGCGGTCGACCACTTCGCGCTCGTCACCGACGGCACCGTGTTCGCGCTCGTGCTCGACGGGCTCACGCACGCCGGGACGGTCGACCCCGCGCGCGTCCCGACGTCGGCCTGCCTCGACACGCTGCCGCCGGGCACCGACCCGGTCGCGGTCGCGCCGCTCGTGGCGCAGGCCGTGGCGAACGACCTCGCCGCGAACCAGGCGGCCGAGAAGCTCGACCGCGAGCCGCCCGTCCGCTGCTACACCTCCGCACGCTGCGCCGACGTCGACGACCGCGGCCGCCTGCTCGCCTCCGCTCGGCTCTCCGGACGGCGGCTGGTGCTGGAGGCGCAGGCGCCCGGCCGGCTCACCGCGACCGTCCTCGGGGCCGACGGCCGCGTCCTGGCCACCCGGAGCCGTGACCTCCCGGTCGGGGCCTCGACGCTGGACCTGCCGGTCTCCGGCAGCAGCGTGCGGCTGTCGACGACGACGTCGTTCTACCGGGTCGCCGCGGCCGAGCGGGTGCTCGCCGGGACGGCCCAGGAGCAGCTGCCGCTCACCGGCGGCACGCCGCTCGTCGCCCTCGGGCTGCTCGCCGTGGCCGGAGCGGTCCTGCTGCGCCGTCGGGCCTGACCCGCCGGCACACCGGTCGCACCCGCTCAGCCCGCGACGAACCCCCTCACGTGCAGCTCGTAGCCGCCCTCCCCGCGCACCAGCAGGTCCTGCGGGAAGCCGTAGTCGGGGTCGTACTGGGCCGCGACGTCGTGGCCGTCCGCGAGCGCCCGCCGCGCCGCGGCGAACAGGCCGTCGACCCCGCCGTCGCTCACCGCCGTCCGCGGGCCGGGCGCCCCCGCGGC
>JAODNQ010000057.1 GCA_025464695.1 Frankiales bacterium
GGGGCTGGGGCCCTCGGAGGGCGAGCAGGCAGGGCCAGGCGACGAGCAGCAGCGCCCCCAGCGCCACCACCCGCAGCAGCTCGTCCGGCCGGACGACGAACGCCCGCCTCACGGTCGCACCCCCCGACCGTCCCGGACGTCGGGCACGGGCAGCTGCACGACCGAGTCGACGACGACCACCTGCGCCGCGGGCAGCGGCGCCACGGGTGAGACGGCGGGTGCGTCGAGCCCGAGCCACAGGGCGAGGACGACGGCGACGCCGGCGAGCACGGGGCCGCTGCGACGGCTGCGGAGGCGCTGCAGCGCGGGGGCGGGTGCGGGGGGTGCGGGGGGTGCGGGGGGTGCGGGCACAGGAGGTCCTCGGTCGGGACGGGCAGGGGTCGTCCCAGCGTCCGGGGGCTGCCTGACCTCGGGCTGACCCTGCGCTGGGAGGGCGCTGTGAGGGCTCAGCCGGCGGCGGCCCGGACGTCGGCCGGCAGCACGCTCGACCCCACCTCGCACGCGCACCAGGACGGCTCGTGCGGGCGGTGCCGTCAGGCGGCGACGAGGCCGGTCAGCCCCGCGGTGGTGCGCACCGAGCCGTCCTGCAGCACCAGCAGCAGCTCGTACCCCGGCAGGGCGGCGACCCGCTCGACCGCCGGGAGGCCCTCGACGAACGCCGCGGTCGCGAGCACGTCGGCCCACGTCAGGGACGGCCCGACGACGGTCGCGCTCAGCAGGTGGTCCTCGACGGGACGCCCGGTGCGGGGGTCGCGCAGGTGCCGGCCGCGCGCCGCGGTGCCCGACGTCGCCACGGCGCCCTGCCGCAGCGGCAGCACGCACAGCCTGCGGCTGCGGTCCGACGGGTCCTCCACGGCCACGTTCCACGCCGCACCCGACGCGTGCCCGACGAGGTCGCCGCCGGCGTTGACCAGCCAGTCGCAGCCGTCCAGCGAGTCCAGGGCCGTGGCGGCGCGCTCGGCCGCCCAGCCCTTCACCAGTCCGCTCGGGTCCAGGTCCGCCCCGGTCCCGGCGTCGAACGTGCCGCCCGACAGGTCGCGGGCGCGGTCGCAGAGCGCGAGCACCTCGACGACGTCGGGGCTGACCAGCGACCGGTGCAGCGCGCCGCTCCGCAGCAGGCTGATCTCGGAGTCGGGGCGGTAGGTGCTGAAGACGCGGTCGGCGCGCCGGAGATCCGCGAAGACGGCCTGCACCACGGCGTCGGCGCGCTCGGACCGGGCGCCGGGCCCCCGCACGGTGATGCTGACGGGCAGGCCCATCACCTGCTCGACCCACGTGCGGCGCGGGACCGTCACAGCCCGGCCGCGTCCAGGGCCGACTGCAGCGACGTCTTGTAGCCGTCGCTCGTGACGGTGGCGCCGGAGACGCCGTCGAGGTCGGCGCTCTGCGCGTCGACGGCCTGCTGGTCGAGCACCGGCACCGCGCGGTCGTTGATCTCGACGTCGCGGCCGTTCTCCGACGGCACCTGCACCGCGGTCGCCGCCGTCACCTTGCCGCCGCTCACGGTGATCTGCACCTGGACGGCGCCCCAGCGGGTCTGCGCGACCGAGCCGGTCACCGTCGTGCTCGTGGGCGACGTCGGCGTGCTCGCCGACGACCCGCTGCTCGACGTCCCGCTGGCGGCCACCGTCGTCGTTGCGGCGCTGACGGGGTGCGGCGTGCTGGTGCGGTAGCCGAACAGCAGCACCACGGCGGACAGGGTGCTCAGGAAGACCAGGACGATCCGGCGCACGCGGGGCTCCTTCGGGGGTGTCACCAGCTGAACCGCTCTGCGTGGAGCCGGGCGGCGGGGACGCCTGCGGCGCGGGCCGCGGCGAGGACGGAGGCGGTCCAGGGGTCGGGGCCGCAGACGAAGACCTCGCGCTCGGCGACGTCCGGCACGACAGCGCGCAGTGCGGCGGCACCGTCGCGCCCGGCCGCGGCGGGGGCCCACGAGCCGTCGCCCCGCGGCCCGGCCACCAGCACCGCGCGGAGCCCGCGGGTGTGCTCGAGGTGGGCGAACTCGTCGCGGAACACCGCCTCCTGCAGCGAGCGCACGCGGTGCACGACGACGACGTCACCGGGCGCCTGCGGCAGCTCCTCGGCGAGGGCGCGCAGCGGGGTGATGCCGATGCCGGCACCGACGAGGAGGACCTTGCGGGTGGTGCGGCGCTCGGCGGTGAGGCGGCCGTAGGGGCCCTCCACGAGCACGCGCGTCCCTGGGCGCAGCGACGAGACCGCGCGGCTGCCGTCCCCCAGGTCCTTGACGGTGATGCGCAGGGCGAAGGGCGACGGCGCGGCGCTGAGGGAGTACGGGTGGGCGCGGCTGGCCCCGGGGCCGTCGAGGAAGCGGAACGACAGGAACTGCCCCGCCCGGACCGGGAGCTCGTCCAGGTGCCGGCCGGTCAGGTGCACCGACCAGACGCCGGGGGCCTCGGGGACGACGGCCGACACGACCAGCCGGTGGCGCAGCGTGCGGTGCAGCGGTAGGCCCATCCGGAAGACCAGCACGCAGCCCGCCACCAGCGCCCAGGCCGTCCACCACCAGGCGGTCGCCAGCGGGTTCGCCAGGAAGTCCGCGCCGGTCCAGAGCTGGTGCGGCAGGGCCAGCCCCACACCGAGGTAGGCGTACAGGTGCAGCAGGTGCCACGACTCGTAGCGCAGCCGGGCCCGGGCCCGTCGGACGCTGGTGACGACGACCATGACCAGGCACAGCGTCCCGGCGACCGCGAGCAGCATGCCGGCGAGGTCCCACGTCATCGACCACAGCTCGCCGAGCAGCCCGCCGTAGCCGCGGCCGTCCGCGCCGGCGTAGCCCAGCCCGGTCAGGACGACGTGCGCGAGCATCAGGGTGAACGAGCCGAAGCCGACTCGGCGGTGCAGCCGGGCCAGCTCGTCCTGCCCCCAGGCGCGCTCGAGCAGGGGCACCCGGGCCATGAGCAGCACCTGCACCAGCAGCAGGTCCGACGCGACGAGCCCGGTGAGGCGGCCGAGGCTGGTCAGCGCCGCGGCGGGGCCGCCGAGGAGGTCGGGGACGCCGTGCGGCCAGGCCCACAGACCGGTCACCAGCAGCAGGCTGACGGCCAGGGCGTCCCGGGAGGACGCCCGCCACCACGAGGGCGTGGGGCGGGCGGCCCGGGACACGCGAGGCGCCGCCGTCGTCGTCGTCATGCCAGGAGCGTCGGCCGCTCCCCCGACAGTCCGCTGGGACGGTCCTGTGAGCTGCCTGTCAGCCCTTGCGGTAGGCCGACGCCGGCGCCGAGCCCATCGGCACGCCGCCGTGGACGACGGCGCCGCCCGCGTCCTGGTAGCGCTGCCAGGTCACAGCGGGACGGAAGCCGTTGCCGGGCTTGCTGTAGTCGCAGACGCCGGTGGGGAACGTCTTCCTGAGCGTGGCGAGCTGGTCCGCGGTGAACACCTCGGACGCCTTCTTGCCGGCGTAGACGAACTGCTCCAGCGGCATCGTCTGGCAGTCGAGCCGGTCGTCCGTGAAGCCGACCGGCTTCGGCCCGACCCCGTTGACGGGGGCGGTGTCGCCGCCGCCGGCCTCGATCCGCGGAGAGCTGAACAGGGTGGCGCCGACGGCGGCCCGGCACTGCTCGACGGGGAGGTCCAGGCCCTCCGTGCCGACGCAGCGCTCGCCGATCCCGGCCTTGTCCTTCGCCGCGACGATCTTCCTCGCCAGGGAGGTCCCGCTCCGGTCGGCCTCGACCGAGGCGAGCCAGGTGTCCATCGCGGTGATGGCGCTCTCCGCGAACCGGACGTCACCGAGCAGCGGTGTCTGCCCCTGCCAGAAGACCTGGTTGGCCGACGTGCCGTGCTCCCGCACGAGTCGGTCGCGCATGGCGAACTTGCGGTAGACGTCGTGGAAGGCACCGGGCTCGGGCCCGCCGAGGTCGATGATCGCCACCTGATCGAGGTGGGCGCCCGTGTTCACCGCGCCGCTGCGGTACACGCGGTCCATGGCCAGCGGGTCCGCCTGCGTGCGGGTCGGGATCGGGTCGAAGTCGATGTCGAACCCGCCGACGCCGGCGTTGAGGGCGACGAACTGGTCCGGCGTCAGCGGCGGCCGGGTCGGGTCACCGGCGTTCGCGCCGAGGTAGGTCAGCAGGCCCGACAGGCCGTACTGGACGCCGACGTTGCTGATCGGGCGTCGCGCCTTGCCCTTCGCGTCGAGGCCGAAGACGTTCTTCATGTAGTCCTGGAACGAGCAGCGCACGCCCTTCTGCGACGCCGTCGTGAAGACCTTCGCGGGAGCGACGCCGGGGCAGTCGCGGCTGGGGTCGCCGCTGTTGGGGATGGCCTCGGTGAACGTGATCTGGTTGGCCGGGTTGGCGTGGCCGAAGATCGAGGGCCACTGGGCGGGGAGGATCCGCGACTCGACCGCGCCCTGGCCCTCGAGGAACCGGCGCAGCCCGACGTAGTCGACGTACTGCTGGGCCGAGCTCCACGCGTCGGTGAAGCTGCACTGCGGCGTGATGCCCTGGTAGACGCCGGGGTAGGCGTTCGCGATCTGCTGCTGCACCAGCGAGCCCCCCGAGCAGCCGCTGCCGATCGTGTAGCGGAGCGGGCCGAACCGCTCGACCACCATCTCCTTCGTCCGCACCAGCGACTCCGCCTGCGTGACGATGTTGCAGTTGTGCCCCGCGTTGTCGAGGGCGTGCGACGCGACCGCGAAGCCCTGCGCGAGCGCCTCCTCGAACAGCACGTCGGTGGCGGTGCCGCTGGCGTAGGAGGTGTCGCAGCTGGTGCCGTGAGCCAGCACCAGCTTGTGGTTGTAGCCCGGGTTCTTCCCGGTGGTCGACGGCGTCCCCGCCTTCGGGTCCCAGAGCGCCGCGATGGCGTACTGGTCGCGCAGGCTGTAGCCCTTCTCGACCCGCACCACGAACGGCACGGTGTTCCCGTCGTCGGTCGTCGTCGTGGCGACGTCGGTGGGCGGGTCCGCCGGGTCGTACGGCTGGAACGACGACTGCACCGGGTCGCTCGCCACCCGGCCGGGGATCCCCGCCTTGCTCGGGTCGGTCGACTTGTAGACGTAGCTGATCGTGGCGTTCTTGCTGCAGTCGGCCCGGGCGGCGCCGTTCGTGCAGGTCCACGGCTGGACGAGCGGACCGGAGAACGACGGCGCCTGCAGCCCGACGTTCGTCACGGGCAGCGAGGCCGACCCGGCACCGGGCACGACCGCCGTCAGCGTCGTCCGTCCGCCGGGCAGCCGGGTGACGAGGCCGCGCAGCCCCGGACCCTGCGCCGTGAACGCGCGCGTGACGTCGCGGCTGCCCGCGGTCACCTTCACCTTCCGGACGTCGGTGCCCTTCGGCACCACGACCTCGACGAGGACGTCGCCGCCGGTGACGAGGTCGGCGCGCGTCGACAGCGCGCGGAGCTGGACGGGGGCGCCGGTGTCGCGGGGATCGAAGGAGCTGTACGCCGGGACGGCGAGCGGCCCGGCAGCACCCGTCGCGGTCGCGGCCGACGACGGCAGCGCGAAGGCGCCGAGACCGGCGACCATCGGGACGGCGAGCAGCAGGGGCAGGCGGGACACGCGCACGGGACCTCCGGGGGGAAAGGCTGGTCCTGTGGTGTTCGCCACGCGGGCCCGGACTCCTGCCTCCCGACCCCGTCGAGTCGGTCAGGCGACGGCGCGCACCCCTGCCGAGCGGGTGGCCGGGCTCGACAGGTGCAGGGCGTCGTCGACGACGTCGCCGCGCAGCAGCCGGCGGTCCTCGTGGTAGCTCATCGACATGACCCACGGCGCGGCCGGACCCTGCTTCGGGAGCCCCGCGAGCGAGCGCTGGACGTAGCCGGCGCCGAAGTCGAGCAGCGGGCGCGACGGCATGTCCGGGTCGGCCTCCGCCCAGGCGGTGTCGGCGCCCTCGGCGTCCATGTGGCGCAGCAGCGCGCAGAAGTACTCGCACAGCAGCCCGACCTTCAGCGTCCACGAGGAGTTCGTGTAGCCGATGGCGAGGGCGAAGTTCGGGACGCCGCTCAGCATCAGGCCGCGGTAGACGAACGTGTCGGCGTAGTCGACCGTGCGGCCGTCGACGGTGAGGCTCATGCCGCCGAGCAGCTGCAGGTTGAGCCCCGTGGCCGTGACGATGACGTCGGCCTCGAGGTGCTCGCCGCTCTCGAGCTGGATGCCGGTCTCGGTGAACGTGGCTATCCGGTCGGTCACGATCGACGCCTGCTCCTTGCGGAGGGCCTTGAACAGGTCGCCGTCGGGCACGGCGCACATGCGCTGGTCCCACGGGCCGTACGGCGGCTTGAAGTGCACGTCGACCGGATAGCCCTCGGGCAGCGAGCGCACGTTGATCTGCCGGATCACCTTGCGGGCGGCGGTCGGGTACTTCTGGCAGAACCGGTAGACGGCCCGCTGCGTGGCGATGTTCTTGCGCCGGGTGAGCGCGAAGGCGCGCTCCGGCGAGAAGGCCTTCTGCAGCAGCGCGGCGACCGGGTCGTGCCGCGGCACCGGCATCACGTAGGTCGGGGTGCGCTGCAGCATCGTGACGTGCGCGGCAGTCTCGGCGAGCGCGGGCACGATCGTGGCGGCCGTCGCGCCGCTGCCGATGACGACGACCCGCTTGCCGGTCGTGTCGAGGTCCTCCGGCCAGTGCTGCGGGTGGACGACCTGCCCGGCGAAGCGCTCGCGGCCCGGGAACTCCGGCGTGTAGCCCTCGTCGTACCGGTAGTAGCCCCCGGCGCAGAAGATCCACGAGGCCGTCATGGCGAACCGCTCGCCGGTGTCGGTGCGCTCGACGTCGAGCGTCCAGCGGGCGTCCTCGGTCGACCAGGAGGCCCCGTGCACCTTCGACCGGTACCGGATCAGCGCCTCGACGCCGCTCTCGGACGCCGCCTCGCGCAGGTAGTCGAGGATCTTCGGGGCGCTGGCGATCGACTCCCGGTCGGTCCAGGGCTTGAAGTCGTACCCGAAGGTGTGCAGGTCGGAGTCGGACCGGATCCCGGGGTACTTGAACAGGTCCCAGGTCCCGCCCGACGTCTCCCGCGCCTCCAGGACGACGACGCTGCGCGTGGGGTGCTCGACCCGCAGGTAGCGCGCGGCCCCGATGCCGGAGATCCCCGCGCCGACGACGACGACGTCGACGTGCTCGACCTGGGTGGCGGTGCTCATGCGGGGCTCCTCGGGGTGGCGGTGCCACCAGTCTGCGTCCCGGAGCCGCGCCGGACCAGCAGCACAGTGCACCGGACAGCCGCCCCCGTGGTGCACTGTGCTGCATGGACGCGCCCTGGCCGGAGCTCAGCCCGAGGGTGCGCGACCTGTTCCGCCGGGGCGCCGAGGTCGCCCTGACACCGGAGCCGGGCTGGGTCGAGGAGCTGCACACCGCCGCCCTGAGCGGCCCGCTCATGCGCGCCGTCGCCGACGACCCCGTGCTGGCGGAGGGCGCCCGGCGCACCAACCTCACCAACCTCGTCCACTGGGCGGCCGCCAACGTCCAGCACCCCGGCCGCCGGGTCGCCCCGAACCTCGGCCCGGACGTCCTCGACACCGCCCGCGACCTCGTGCGGCGGGGCCTGGACGGCACCTCCCTCGACTCCTACCGGACCGGCCAGAACACCGCCTGGCGCCGCTGGCTCGGCATCTGCTTCGGCCTCACCTCCGACGCCGACGAGCTCCGGGAGCTGCTCGACGCCTCCGCCGTCTCGATCTCCACCTTCATCGACGACAGCATCGCGGCCGTCACCCGGCTGATCGACGCCGAGCGCGCGGAGCTGACCCAGGGCACCCAGGCCGAACGGCGCGCCACGGTGGAGCTGCTGCTGGAGGGGGCCCCGATCGGGCGGGCCCGCGCGGAGTCCCGCCTCGGGCACCGTCTCACCGGTCCCCACACCGCGGCCGTGGTCTGGGGGCCGCCCGGCACCAGCCCGGAGGCCCTCGAGCGCGTCGCGGAGGCGCTGGTCCGGGCCGCCGGGACGACCCGCCGGCTGACCGTCGTCGCCAGCGCCACCACGCTCTGGGTCTGGCTCCCCGTCGACGCCGCCCCGCCCCGTGCCGCCCTCGCCGGCCCGCTCGCGGAGCGGCCCGAGGTCCGGGTCGCGCTCGGCCGGCCCGGCACCGACCTCCCGGGCTTCCGTCGCAGCCACCTCGACGCCGCGGTCACCCAGCGGATGCTCGCCCGCCTGGGCACCACGGAGCAGGTGGCGGGCTACGAGGAGGTGCAGCTGGTGGCCCTCATGACCGCCGACCCGGCGCAGGCCGACGAGTTCGTGGCCGACACCCTGGGGCCGCTCGCCGACGCCGACCCCGACCTGCGGGAGGTCGTGCTGACCTACCTGACCGCACAGTCCAACGCGTCGCGGACCGCCGAGCAGCTGTTCACCCACCGCAACACCGTCCTGCGGCGGCTCGAGCGGGCGGACGCCCTGCTCCCGCGCCCCCTCGCCGACAACGCCCTGCACGTCGCCGCGGCGCTCCTGCTGGTGCGCTGGCGCGGGAGGCCCTAGGAGGGCAGTGTGTCCCCCGTCACACCAGCCGCGTCCCGGGGAGCAGCATGACCGAGCAGTTCGACGTCGTCGTCATCGGTGGAGGGTCGGCCGGAGCGGTCGTCGCCGCGCGGCTGTCGGAGGACCCGACCGTGCGGGTCGCCCTGCTCGAGGCCGGCGGGCCGCCCCCGCCGGAGGAGTCGATGCCGGCCGCCGTCTCCGCGCTGCAGCTGAACCCCGAGACCGACTGGTGCTACACCGGCGACGCCGGCGGGGCCGGTCGCGGCCTCACCGACGGCCGGATGATGGTCCCCCGCGGCCGGATGCTCGGGGGCTCGTCCGGCATCAACTACATGGCCTACGTGCGCGGCCACCCCGGCGACTTCGACTCCTGGGCCGACACCGGCGCCGACGGGTGGGGCTACGAGCAGCTGCTGCCGTACTTCAAGAAGTCCGAGGGCATCCAGCCCAGCGGCGACATCGTCGTCGACCACGACGCGCACAACCCCGACGGCCCGCTCGGCGTCTCCGTGCGCTCCCCCGTCGTCCCCGCCGCGCAGATGTTCGTCGACGCCGCGGCCGCCGTCGGCATCCCGTCCGGCGACTACAACGGCCGCGACCGCACGCGCCCCGAGGGCGTGGCCTCGCTGTTCCAGACGACGACGAAGGACGGCCGCCGCTCCTCGACCTTCCACGCCTTCCTCGAGCCCGTCCTGGGCACCCGCGACAACCTCGTCGTCATCACGCACGCCCTCGCGCAGCGCCTGCTGCTCGAG
This sequence comes from Frankiales bacterium, assembly GCA_025464695.1. The sequence goes on from JAODNQ010000057.1 coordinate 9,192, forward strand.
GACGGCCCCGACGGCCTGGTGGCCACCGGCGTCGAGTACCGCGACGCCGACGGCGCAGTGCAGACGATCACCGCGACGCGGGAGGTCGTGGTGTCGGCCGGCGCCATCGGCTCACCGCAGCTGCTGCTGCTGTCGGGCATCGGCCCGGCCGCCGAGCTCGCCGACGTCGGGATCGACTGCCGCCTCGACCTGCCCGACGTCGGCAAGCACCTGAAGGACCACCTCCACACCCCGATGGTCTTCCCGGCACCCGGCATCGGGCTGCCGATGGCCGAGGTCGCCGTCTCGCTCGGGCCCGACGCCCTGCGCGCCCCCGCCGGCCCGCTGCCGGCCGACCCCGCCGACGACGCCGCCCTGCCCCCCGAGCTCGCGGGCCTGAAGGCCGAGGCGGAGCGGCGCCTCGTCGAGTGGGCGACCACCGGGCACAGCCTCGTGTCGTCGTCGCTTTACGACGCCGGCCTCTGGTACTCCACCGGCCTCGGCGACCCGCACACCCACGACGCGCAGATCGGCTTCCTCGTCTGCGGCTACACCGCCGACCTGTGGCGCCGGCTGTTCCGGGTCGACCCCGACGAGTACTTCGACGACGCCGACGTCCGGCTGGCGGCCGACGCGCAGGTCGTCGTGATGCTGCCCAACCCGGTGCAGCCGCACAGCGAGGGCGAGGTCCGGCTCGCCAGCTCCGACCCGGCCGCGCCGCCGCTGATCTCGCTGGGCTACTTCACCGACCCCCACGACGTCGCGGTCATGGTGGCCGTCATGCGCCGCGCCCTCGAGCTCGTGGCCGCCTGGCCGGTGCCGGGGATGGGCGACCTGATGGTGCCGCCGAAGCTGGCGGAGTCGCACGGCCACTCCCCCGGCGACGTCCCCACCGACGCGCTGCTCGAGGACATGGCCCGGCACTACGCGCTCACCGTCTACCACGAGACGTCGACCTGCCGGATCGGCGACGTCGTCGATCCGGAGCTGCGGGTCAAGGGCGTGCAGCGGCTCCGGGTCGCCGACGCGAGCGTCATGCCGAACGTGACCTCGGGGAACACGAACGCCCCCGCGATCATGATCGGCGAGAAGGCCGCCGAGATGATCGCGGCCACCCACGGCTACCGGCTCCAGGAGACCGTCGGGGCGGGCGGGCCGCGCAGCTGACGGCCCCGGTCAGCCGCCGAACGGCCCGAACGGGTCGTCGGCGGGCTGCTCGGGGTGCAGGCGGCGCAGGTCGGCGAGCAGCGCCGCCTGCGCGGGTGCCCGCGCAGCGGCCCGGGCAGCGGCCCGCTGCGGGTCGGCGACCACGGCCTTCTCCCGCCGGCGCTCCCGCAGCCGGCTGGGGACCCGGACGAGGTCGACCAGGGTGATCAGCCAGCCGACCACGGGGACGTCGCCCGTCGGGTCGAACCAGCCCTCGGCGTCGCGCGCGGGGTCGACCCGGTCGCCGAGCCGGCGGCCGGCCACCTCGGCGGGGGCGAGCGCGACCCACAGGTGCGGCGGCTCGCCCGGCACCGACACCCCGACGGCCTCGTCCCCCGCGACCACGCTGACCTGCGTCAGCTCCACCGTCTGCGGGGAGGCGCTGTGGTGCTGCCGCCTCACGACGACGGCGGGCCGGCCGGCGATCCGCACGAAGGGGTCGGCGATCTCGACCTCGACCAGACGTCCGTCCTCTGCCACCAGGTGTGTCGCCATGCGCGCATCCTGCCGGACGACGGCGGACCCGCGGCCACGGGCGCACAGCCTGTGGACAGCGTCCGACGTCCGACCCCCGCGACGGGCACGATGCTCGCGAGCCGCCCCGGACGGGGCCGGACGACCGGAGGAGGCCGCGTGACGACGGGAGCGGACCTGGACGCACTGGCCGAGGCGGTCGGCGACCTGCACGGGCACGGCCGCAGCACGTCGAGCGCGGCCGAGGGGGTGCGCAGCGCTCTCGCGGCCGTCTCGTCCGCAGCCGGGCTCCCCCTCGCGGCGGGCGCGGCGTCGGAGGGGGGCCGCACGGTCGGCTCCGCCCTCACGACCCTCTCCTCCCTGCTCGAGGCCCTCGGCACGGACGCGCGCAAGGTCCGCGCCTCCCTCGTGCGGGCGGACGGCAGATGAGCCAGGTCCTGGCGGCGGACCCCGACGCCCTCGACGGCGCGGCCCGGCGCCTGCGCCGGCAGGCGGACGTGCTCGGCACCAGCGGGGCCGGCGTGCGCTCCCGGCAGGTCGTGCTCTCGGGCTCCTGGTGGGGCGCGGCGAGCGTCAGCTGGGCCGACGCCGGGGGCATCGCGGCCGGCGCCCTCCGGCTCGGCGCCGACCGGCTGCAGGACATCGCCGACGCCACCACCGCCTACGCCGGGGCGGTCCGCCGCGGCCAGGAGGCGCTGCGGCAGCTCGACCGACGTGAGGACGACGCCCGGCGCGACCACGCCACGGCCGAGCGGGTGCGGGCTGCGGCGCCCGAGCCCGCGAAGGGTCCTGACCTCGCCGCCGCCGAGCTGGCGTCCGCCCTGAGCGAGCTCCGCACGGCGCGGGCCGTGGTCGAGGACGGGGTGGCCACCGCCGCCGTGGCCTTCGCCGCCTCCCTGCGGTCCGCCGGCTCGCAGCTGCTGCACCGGTACGCCGACCTCCCGCCGCTCGAGGCCGCGCTGCTCGGCAAGGACGACGTCAAGGCCGGCAAGGCCTGGTGGTGCAAGCCCAAGAACGTGTTCGCCTCGATCGACCGGCTGAAGTCGCTCCAGGGCTACAGCCGCTCCGTCCGCGGCGTCTCGCCGCTGGCCGCCCGGGCCCTCGGGCAGCTCGACGCCGCCCTCGCCGCCGCCAACGGCGACCGGCAGGCGATGGGGGCGGTCAAGGCGTGGATGGAGTACCAGCAGACGGTGAGCGCCGAACAGGGCTCGCTGCTCAGCCGGGCCGCCTTCGGCAAGCCGCCGCCCACCACGGGCCGCCTCGGCAGTCTGGCGCCCGCCCGCACCGCGCTCGGCAAGGCGGCGCTGCCGCTCTCGATCGCCCTCGACATCGGCGTCCTGGTCCATCCCCCTCACGACGGCGCGTACGGCGCGGCCGACCGGGTCAACGCCGGGCTGAACGCCGGCGCGTCCGCCGCTGCCATCGCCCTGGCCAGCGGCGCGCTCGTCCTCAACCCGGTCGGCGTGACGATCGTCGGCGGGGTGCTCGTGGCCACCGCGGTGTACAGCGTCGGCAGCCTCGTCTACGACCACCGCAAGGCCATCGCCTCCGGGCTCAAGAACGCCGCGGAGTTCTACGTCGACGCGAACCTGGCCGTGGTGCACGCCGCGAAGGACGCGGGCGTGCACCTCGTCCACGCGGGCGAGGACGTCGCCAAGGCCGTGGGCCACGTCGCGGCTCCGGTCGTCGCCGGTGCCAAGGACCTCGCCGGCGACGGCGTGCACGCGGTCACCAGCACCCTCAGCGGAGCCAAGGACCTCGTGACCTCCGTTCCCCTGCCGGGCCCGGTCAAGGCGCTCGGCGGGCTCCTCGGATGACCGTCGCCTCCGACCTGCGCGCCACGGCGTCGCAGGGGCCGTCCCTGCTGCTCACGCTGACCGACGAGGAGCTCGTCGCCGTGCTGGACGGGGCGCCGGCGCCCACCCCGTACCTCGACGTGCTCGACGAGGCCGCGGCCCAGGTCGCGGTCAGCTCCGGCGTGCGCTCCCTGGTCGCCCGCGGCCTCGCCGAGCCGCTGGTCGAGCCGGGCGCGTCCCTCATGAGGACCGCCGTCGAGGTGCGCGTCCTGGCCGAGCTCGCGGTCGTGCTCACCCTGCGCACCCGGGCGACCCGGGTGGTCACCGCCCTGACCGCCACCGCCGAGGACCCCGACGGGACCACCACCCTGTTCCACGTCCACCCCGGGCAGGTGGTCCTCGCCGAGCGGGTCACGCCGGGCGGGCTGCACCTGTTCACGCTGGCCACCGGGGAGGACGCCGCCGCGCTGCTGGCGGACGAGGTCGACCCGGGGTCGGCGGCCGGTCCCGTCGCGGACCCCGTGACGTTGCCGGCTGCCGGGGTGGCCGACCCCGCCGACGTCGCGTGGAGCACCCTGCGCCGGGCGCTCGACGACGCCGTCGTCGTGACCGAGCTCCTGGCCACCGGCGCCGACGGGCTCTCACGGCTCATCAGCCTGTACGCGACGGCGGACGCCGTCTGGGTGGTGTCGGGCGAGGCGGGTGCGGAGCAGGTCGAGGCGTCGTCGGTCTCGCCGGACGGGCTCGGCGCCCTGCTGCGGGGGCTGCTCGCCGACGCGTGAGCGGGCCCGGCCTCAGGGGCTGCTCAGCCGCCCCGACAGCCGGCCGTGCATCTGGGAGCTGGCCTCGTCGAGCCCGAGGATCCGGACGGTCTTGCCGTAGCGGGCGTACCGGTGCTCGACCGCGTCGAGCGCCGCCACCGAGGAGGCGTCCCAGACGTGCGAGCGGGTCAGGTCGATGACGACGCGGTCGGGGTCGTGCGCGTAGTCGAACTGCTCGACCAGGTCGCTGCTCGAACCGAAGAACAGCTCGCCGTGCACGGTGTAGAGGACGCCGTCGCCGTCCGGGTCCGGCACCGACGTGACCTGCACGAGGTGGGCCACCCGGCGGGCGAACAGCACCATCGCCGTGACCGTGCCCCCGATGACGCCGATCGCCAGGTTGCCCGTCGCCACGACCACCGCGACGGTCACGACCATCACGAACGTCTCGCTCTTGGGCATGCGACGCAGGGTGCTCGGCGCGACGCTGTGCCAGTCGAAGGTCAGCCCAGCGACGACGACCATGACGGCGACGAGCGCGGCCATCGGGATCCGCGCGACCACCGGGCCGAGCACGACGACGAGGACCAGCAGGAAGGCGCCGGCGAGGAACGTGGACAGCCGGGTGCGGGCGCCGGAGGTCTTCACGTTGATCATCGTCTGCCCGATCATCGCGCAGCCGCCCATGCCGCCGAAGACGCCGGTCACGATGTTCGCCAGGCCCTGCCCGCAGGACTCGCGGGTCTTGTCCGACCGGGTGTCGGTGATGTCGTCGACGAGCCGGGCGGTCATCAACGACTCCATCAGACCGACCAGGGCCAGCGCGAGGGCGTACGGCGCCACGACCTTGAGGGTCTCGAGGGTGTAGGGGACGTCGGGCAGGCCGGGCCGAGGGAGCGAGTCGGGCAGCGCGCCCTGGTCCCCGACCGTGGGCACGGAGATGGCCCCAGCGGTCGTCAGGACGGTCAGCACGACGATCGCGATCAGTGGCGCCGGGACGACGGTGGTCACGCGCGGGAGCAGCAGGACGAGGGCGAGCGCCAGGGCGACCAGCGGGTAGACGAGCACCGGGACGTCGCGCAGCTGCGGCACCTGCGCGAGGAAGATGAGGATCGCCAGGGCGTTCACGAAGCCGACCATCACGCTGCGCGGGACGAACCGCATGAGGTTGGCCGCGCCGAGCAGACCCAGGGCGATCTGGAAGACGCCGCCGAGCACGACGGCCGCGACGAGGTGCCCCAGGCCGTGCGCCTCCACCAGCGGGGCGACGACCAGCGCCACGGCGCCGGTGGCAGCCGAGATCATCGCGGGCCGCCCCCCGGCGAAGGCGATCGTGACTGCCATCGTGAACGAGGCGAACAGCCCCACCCGCGGGTCGACGCCGGCCAGGACCGAGAAGCTGATCGCCTCGGGGATCAGGGCGAGCGCGACCACGAGGCCGGCCAGGACCTCGGTGCGCAGGACCTTCGCGTCGGAGGCCCAGACCGGGAGCGGCCTGCGGGGACGGACGGCGGAGAGGGAGGACATGGTGCCGATCGGTTCGGGGGTCGGACGGAGCTGGGGCCGGCCTACCCGGGGGCCGGCTCGACCAACGACACCAGAGGCAGCTCGCGGCGTGCTCTCGTCGAGGCCAGGCCGCGCAGGAACACCCGGGCCATGCGCTGCGCGTGCGCCTGCGCGCGCTCGGTCGTGGGTCCCGTGAAGTGCGCCTCCAGGGCGGCGCGCCACAGCAGCAGCCAGCGGGCGAAGTGCTCCTCCGTCAGCGGCACCCTCGCGTGCACCTCCCGGTGCACCGCCATGACCCGCCCGCCGTAGCGGCCGGTGTCGAACAGGACCTTCTCCCAGAAGTCGCCGAGGACGGGCAGGTGCCGCTCGAGGTCCATGGCGACGACGTCGACGAAGACGTGGCGCAGCAGGTCGTCGGCGAAGGCGCGGGCGTAGAAGTCCCGCAGCAGGACGTCGAGGTCCGCCCTGCTGCTGAGGTCCGGGCGGCTCGTCGGGCCGGAGCCGCCGCCGTCGCCGGTCAGGTGGCGGCCCCGGCGAACTGCGCGTGGTAGAGCCGGGCGTAGGCGCCCTCCGCGGCCAGCAGCTGCTCGTGGGTGCCCTGCTCGACGATCGCCCCCGCCTCCATCACCAGGATGAGGTCCGCGTCCCGGATCGTGGACAGCCGGTGGGCGATCACGAAGCTCGTCCGGTCGCTGCGCAGCGCGGCCATGGCGTGCTGCACCAGCACCTCCGTCCGGGTGTCCACCGAGCTGGTCGCCTCGTCGAGGATGAGGAGCGAGGGGTCGGCCAGGAAGGCCCGCGCGATGGTGATGAGCTGCTTCTCGCCGGCGGAGACGTTCGAGCCCTCCTCGTCGATGACGGTGTCGTAGCCGTCGGGCAGCGCGCGCACGAAGCGGTCGACGTAGGTGGCCTCCGCCGCCTGCACCACCTGCTCGGGAGTGGCGGCGGCGTTGCCGTACGCGATGTTGTCGCGGATCGTCCCGCCGAACAGCCACGTGTCCTGCAGGACCATGCCGACGCCGGAGCGGAGGTCGGCCCGGCTCATCGTCGCGGTGTCGACGCCGTCGAGGGTGATCCGTCCGCTCTGCACCTCGTAGAAGCGCAGGACGAGGTTGACCAGGGTGGTCTTCCCGGCGCCCGTGGGCCCGACGATCGCGACCGTCTGGCCCGGCTCGGCGACCAGGGACAGGTCGGTGATCAGCGGCACGTCCGGCCGGTAGGAGAACGACACGTGCTCGAACGCGACCCGTCCGCGGCGGACCGTGCGGACCGCGGGCTCGGCGGGGTCGGGCGACTGCTCGGGGGCGTCGAGCAGCTCGAACACCCGCTCGGCCGACGCGACGCCGGACTGCAGCACGTTGGCCATCGACGCCGCCTGCGTCAGCGGCTGCGTGAACTGGCGGGAGTACTGGATGAACGCCTGGACGTCGCCCAGGCTCATCGTCCCCGCGGCGACGCGCAGCCCCCCGACCACGGCGACCGCGACGTAGTTGAGGTTCCCGATGAACATCATCGACGGCATGATGAGCCCGGAGACGAACTGGGCCCGGAAGCCGGCCTCGAACAGCTGGTCGTTCGTGGCCCGGAACGCCTCCTCGACCTCGCCGCGCCGGCCGAAGACGCGCACCAGCTCGTGTCCGGTGAACGCCTCCTCGATCTGGCCGTTGAGCGCTCCCGTGTGCTTCCACTGCGCCACGAACGCCGTCTGGCTCCGCTTCGCCACTGCCTTCGTCACGACCAGGGACAGCGGCACGGTGACCAGCGCGAGGACCGCCAGCAGCGGCGAGATCAGCACCATCATGACGAGCACGCCGACCACCGACAGCACCGAGGTGATGAGCTGGCTCATCGTCTGCTGCAGGCTGGTGGAGACGTTGTCGATGTCGTTGGTGACCCGCGACAGCACCTCCCCGCGCTGGCGGCCGTCGAAGTAGGACAGCGGGAGGCGGTTGAGCTTGTCCTCGACCTCCCCGCGCAGCCGGTAGACGGTGCGCTGGACGATGCCGTTGAGCAGCCAGCCCTGCGCGTAGGCGAAGGCGGCGGCACCGAGGTAGATGCCGAGGACGCCGAGGAGCACGACCGCCAGGGCGTGGGTGTCGATCCCCACGCCCGGCACGACGCCCTGGGTCTCGATGAGCGCACCGACGGTGTCGTCGCCCGAGGCGCGTGCGGCGGCGGCGGCCTGGGCGCTGGAGAGGCCGGCCGGCAGCCCCTTGCCGATGATCCCGGCGAAGATCAGGTCGGTCGCGTGCCCGAGGATCCGCGGTCCCAGGACGTTGAGCCCGACGCTCACGACGGCGAGCAGCAGGACCGCGACCGCGCCGACGCGCTCGGGCCGCAGCAGGCGCAGCAACCGGCGGGCCGACGGGCCGAAGGCCGCGGCCTTCTCGACCGGCTGCCCGGCCCCGGCCCACGGCGGACCGCCCCGGCGCTGGGCGGCCATGCCCCGGGCGGCCTCGACCGTGTCGGCGTCCTGCGCCGGCCGCGTGCTCGTGCCGGCGCTCATGCCAGGGCCTCTTCCGCGGACATCTGGGACGCGACGATCTCGCGGTAGGTGGGGCAGCTCTCGAGCAGCTCGGCGTGCCGGCCGACCCCGACCACGGCGCCGCCGTCGAGCACGACGATCTGGTCCGCGCCGGCGATGGTCGAGACCCGCTGGGCGACGATCACCACCGTGGCCGATGCCGTGACCGGCTTCAGCGCGGCCCGCAGGCGTGCGTCCGTGGCGAGGTCGAGGGCCGAGAACGAGTCGTCGAACAGGTACACCTCGGGGCGCCGCACGAGGGCGCGGGCGATGGCCAGCCGCTGCCGCTGCCCGCCCGAGACGCTGGTGCCGCCCTGGGTGACGGCGGTGGCCAGCCCCTCGGGCATGGCCCGCACGAAGTCGGCGCCCTGGGCGATCTCGAGCGCGGCCCAGAGCTCGTCGTCGGTCGCGTCGGGGTTGCCGTAGCGCAGGTTGCTCGCGACCGTCCCGGAGAACAGGTAGGGCCGCTGCGGCACCAGGCCGATCCGGCGCCAGAGCACCTCCTGGTCCAGGGCCCGGACGTCGACGCCGTCCAGCTGCAGGCTCCCGCCGGTGACGTCGAACAGCCGCGGCACCAGGGACAGGAGGGTCGTCTTGCCCGCCCCCGTGCTGCCGATGACCGCCGTCGTCCGGCCGGGCAGCGCGGTGAACGAGACGTCGCGCAGCACGGGTGCCGCGGCGCCCGGGTAGGAGAAGGAGACGGCGTCGAACACGAGCTGCCCGTCGTCGCGCAGGGGGGCCACGGGGTCGGCGGCCGGGACCACGGAGCCCTGGGTGTCCAGGACCTCCGTGATGCGGTCGGCGCAGACCGACGCGCGCGGGATCATGATCGCCATGAAGGTGGCCATCATGACGGCCATGAGGATCTGCACGAGGTAGGCCAGGAACGCCGTCAGCGAGCCGATCTGCATCTGGCCCGCGTCGATCCGGCCGGCTCCGAACCACAGCACCGCCACGCTGCTGGCGTTCAGGACCAGGGTCACGATCGGGAAGATCGACACCTGCAGCCGCCCCGCGGCCGTCGCGACGTCGGTCACCTCGGCGTTCGCGGCGGCGAAGCGGGCGGTCTCCTGCGGCTCGCGCACGAAGGCGCGCACCACCCGGATGCCGGTGATCTGCTCGCGGAGCACCCGGTTGACGGTGTCGATGCGCACCTGCATGAGGCGGAACAGCGGGACCATGCGGCGGATGACCAGCCCGACCGAGAGCACCAGCGCCGGCACCGAGACGACCATCAGCCAGGACAGGCCGACGTCCTCGCGCAGGGCCATCACCACCCCGCCCACGCACATGATCGGGGCCGAGACCAGCATCGTGCAGCTCATGAGGACCAGGACCTGGACCTGCTGGACGTCGTTGGTGCCCCGGGTGATGAGCGAGGGCGCGCCGAAGGCGTTGACCTCCCGGGCGGAGAACCCGCCGACGTGGTGGAACAGGGCGCCGCGCAGGTCACGACCGACGCTCATCGCCGTGCGCGCCCCGAACCAGACGGCGGCCACCGAGCAGACGATCTGCAGCACGGTGACCAGGAGCATCCAGCCGCCGGTCGACACGATGAAGCCGGTGTCCCCGGTCGCGATCCCGCGGTCGATGATGTCGGCGTTCAGGCTGGGCAGGTACAGCGACGCGATGGTGCCGACCAGCTGCAGGGCGACGACGGCGAGCAGCGGCCGGCGGTAGGGCGCGAGCGAGGAGCGCAGCAGACGCATCAGCACGGCGGGGGTCCTCCCGGCGGACGGTGCAGCAGGCCGTCGAGCAGCACCGCCACGACCTGACCGGCGTCGAGGTGCGTGCCGGCGCTGATGCGGGGGTGGGTGGCCGAGAAGGTGAGCAGGCGCAGGGTCGCGGCGAGCTCCAGCGGGGGGACGCGGAGCCGGTCGGCGTCCTCCCCGACGACGTCGACGACCGCCCGGCAGAAGTCGTCCGCAGCCAGGCGCCAGGAGGCGTCGTCGTGCCGGTGTCCCGACGGGTGCAGGCCGAGGGCGTCGACCAGCGTGAAGATGCTCGACAGCCGACGCTGCAGCGCGTCGACGACGGCGACGAGGCGGGCGCGCAGCGGCAGCTCCCGGTCGATGTCGGCGAGCTCCCGCAGCAGCACGCCCTGGTCCAGCGCCCGCTCGGCGACGGCCCGGACGAGGGCGTCCTTGTGCGGGAAGACCCGGAAGATCGTGCCCTCGGCCACCTCGGCCGCCCGCGCGATCTGCCGGGTCGTCACCGCCGGCCCGTGCTCGAGCACCAGCGGCAGGGCAGCGCTGACCAGCGCCTCGCGTCGCGCGTCGGGCGACATGCGGCGGGCTCGGTCAGGGCGGACGGGCACGGGACGACACTAGGTGAGCGCGCACTCACTAGCCAGCGGGTATCGGGCCCCGGTCAGTCGCCGGTGACCCGGTCGCCGACGTGGAGGTCGCCGTCGGTGAGGACGGCGGCGCGCAGCCCGCCCCGGTGGATGAGCGGCCGGAGCAGCCCCGGTCCGCTGAGCCGGTCGAGGTGGACGCAGGGCTCGGCGAGGCGCAGACCGCGGCAGCGGACGTCCCCGATCCGGAACGCGCGGCCGACGAGGGCGTCCAGGTCGAGGCCGCGGGTGAGGACGTTGCGACGGGTGCGGGCGAAGTCGACGTCCACCCCCTGGGCGGTCAGGTCGTCGAGGACCTCGGCGGCGAACAGGGTGAGCTCGTAGCCCGGCCGGTGTCCGGCGCGCGGGCTGAACGTGCCCTCCCCGACCGCGTAGCGGTCACCCTCCAGCCCGCCCCCGGCGAGGGCCCGGACGCTGTCGACCAGCCGGACGGGTGCCTCCGCGCGCGGTGCGACCGCGAGCCGTTCCACGGTGCCCTGCAGCGGGCGCGGGACCGGCAGCGGCGCGACGACGGGGTCGAGCGAGGCGACGACGTACGCGCTGCTGATCGACAGCTCCGCGGTCGCCGCTCCGAGCAGGGCGGGGTCCTGCGGGCTGAGCACGACACCGGGCGGGGTGCCGAACGCGAGGCACGCGACCTGCCGGTCCGGACCGTCGGCCGAGGGGCTGGAGCTGCCGTCGACGACGGCGATCCACCACCCGGCCCACGAGAACGAGCGGGGGTCCGCGACGGGCACCAGGCCGGAGCCGCGTCCGGCGAGCCAGCCCCTCCAGGCCGCGAGCGCGTGGGCGGGGGGCGTGTCGTCCGCGAGCCGCGGCAGCGCGTCGAGCGGCAGCTCCGTCACGGAGGCCAGGCACGCGGCCAGCCCGCGGACCAGGGGGCGGCCTGCGCCGGGAGGCAGGGCGGTCTCGATCACCTCGGCTCCTGTGCGCTCAGCAGCCGACGGGCGACCTGGACGTCGGGACCGAGCCGACGCAGGTGCGCGACGAGGTCGTCCGCGGCGGCGTCGAGCGCCTGGTCGGTCAGCGGAGCGAGAGCGTCGAGGATGAACAGGCAGGTGGTGGTGCCGTCGGTGAGCTGGGTGCGCCGGGCCTGCCGCCAGTTCCAGCGGCGGCAGGTCACGCCGGCGTCGTCGCACCAGACGACCTCGCCGGGCTCCGGGTGCTCGACCACCGGCTCCCCGCCCGCCGCCGTGTCGAACGGCTCCTCGCCGGTCGCGCGGACCAGCCGCGGCGGGCCGGCGTAGCGGTCGAGGTCCTCGCCGCCGAGCGGGACCTGGTGCAGGACGGAGACCGCGTTGTAGACGTCGGTGAGCCGGTTGACCCGCGGCAGGCCCGTCTCGGCGCGACGCAGCAGCGCCTCCAGGCTGTTGCGGGTGCGCTGCGGCTTCGCCCCGAACGCCCGGTAGGCGTCCCGCCAGGCGGCGACGTGCGGGAGGTCCTCGACCGGCCCGGCTGCCAGCGCCTGCCGAGCCGACTGCTCGGCCGCCTGCAGGAGCGCCTCGCTGGCGGCGTCCCCGGCCCCCGGCTCGATGCCGCCGACCGCGAGCAGCAGCGCGCGGTAGTCGGGGCGCAGGGCGGTGACGGCCGCGTCGAGCTCGGCCCGGTCGAGGACGTCCTGCAGCGGCGCGCGCTCAGCCACGGCCGGCACCGCTGCGCGCGCGTCCGACGGCAGGCTCGAGGACGGCGAGCGAGAAGCGCGCGGGCCGGCCGCCCGGGTTCGCGTAGGCGTGGGCGACGTCGCCGGGGAAGCTCGCTGCGTCACCGGCCTCCAGGTGCGTCACGTCCTCGGCGACCTCGACCTGCACGCTGCCCTCGAGGACCTGGAGCAGCTCACGGGTGCCGACCGTGTGCGCGTCGCTGGCGTACCGCTCCCCGGCGCCCAGCGTCCAGTCCCACAGCTCGACGACGTCGGGGCCCTTCGTGCCGGCCACCAGGACGGCCCGGCCGCCTGCCCGGCCCTGCCACAGGACCGACCCCTCGCCGGACCGCGTCACCGTGACCAGCGCCGTCGGCGCGGCCGGCTCGACCAGCTCCGGCAGGCCGACGCCCAGGGCGTCGCTGAGCTTCAGCAGGATCCCGATGCTCGGGTTGCTCGTGCCCTGCTCGATGTTGACCAGCGCGCGGCGGCTCACGTCAGCCGCCTCCGCCAGCTGGTCCAGCGTCCAGCCGCGCGCCTGCCGGTGCTGCCGCACCCGACTCCCGATGGTCTGCGCCAGAGCTGCCGTCGCCTCCACGCAGCGCACTCTAGTGCACTACCAGTGCAGTGCTGGCTGGATGTCACACCGCCCTCCCCGAGCAGGACGAGGCGCGCTGCCTTCAGCACCTGCTCCCGGGTCACCACGTCGACAGCCTGTCAGCGGGACGCAAGCGGCTTCTGCGCTCTGGCCACGCGTGCCGCCGACCAGCGGCAGGAGAGCAGCGCGGAGCGGCCCGGGCTCCTGGAGCGTCGCGGGCCTGCGGGAGACCGCCCTCAGAGGCGCTGCACGCGCTCGCAGCCGACGAACGTGTCGGTGAAGTCGCCGGAGCAGTCGTCGATCCCGAGTCCGCCGTCGACGAGGTCCTTGCCGTCGCCGTCCCTCGCGTCGAGGGTGTCGTTGCCGAGGCCGCCGAAGAGCCGGTCCTTGTCGAGCGGGACCGGGTCCTGCAGGAGGTCGTTGCCGGGGCCACCGAGGAGGGTGTCGTCGTCGAAGATCCCGTCCATCGTGTCGTTGCCGGCACCGCCGTCGATCCGGTCGTCCCCCGGGCCGCCGGTGAGCGCGGCGACGGGGTTCACGAAGGCGGTGAACTCGCAGGGCCGGTCGTCGTTGCCCGGTCCGCCCAGCATGAGGTCGTTGCCGGCCCCGCCGTCGATGCAGTCGCGGCCCTCGCCGCCGATGCCGACGTCGCTGCTGCCGCTGATGAAGACGACGTCGAGCTCGATGTCGTCGTCGCCCCCGAACCCGAGGACACGCTGCGTGGCGTTGTTGGCGAGGACGGTGTCCGCGGCCTCGGTCCCCTCGCACCTGCCGCCCTCGCACGCGATCACGGACGGCCGCGCGCTCGCGCTGCGGACGCTGCTGTCGGGGCCCTGCGCGAGCGCCGCCCCGGCGCTCAACGGCAGGAACAGCGCGGTTGCGCTCAGGAACGGGAGTGCCTTCTGCATGACGAGCCCTTCTCGAGGTCGACGCCGTGATGCCCGGCGCCTCCCGCCCGCACGCGCTCGTCGTGGCTACCCGCTCGGTGAGCCCGCCCTTGCCCCGGGAGTCGGTGACCTCTGGCCCGCCATGCTTGCGCGAGCTCTCGGACGCCCGGAGATCGTCGCCTCCTGCTCGGGAAGGGCTGCACCGCCACCGACGTTCGGTCCGGTACCCCCCGGGGGTATGCACTCGGGACACCGACACGGGAGTGACCATGGACCACAGCCAGCACGCAGCCGCGACGGGGGGCAAGGCCCTCACGCGCCTCGCGGTCAGCGCCACGCTGCACTGCCTCACCGGCTGCGCCCTCGGCGAGGTCCTCGGCATGGTTCTCGCCACCGCCCTGGGCTGGTCGAACACCCCGACGGTCGTGCTGTCGGTCGCCCTGGCGTTCTTCTTCGGCTACAGCCTCACCGTGAAGCCGGTCCTCGCCTCGGGTCTCGCCCTGTCGGCCGCCATCCCGGTCGCTCTCGCCGCCGACACCGTCTCCATCGCGGTCATGGAGGTCGTCGACAACGCCTTCATGCTCGCGGTCCCTGACGCGCTCGACGCCGGCCTCAGCGACCCGCTGTTCTGGGGCTCGCTCGCCGCGTCCCTGCTCACCGCCTTCGTGATCACCGTGCCGGTCAACCGCGCGCTCATCGCCCAGGGCAAGGGCCACGCCGTCGTGCACCAGTACCACCAGCCCGCCGGCGCAGACGCACACGCCGGACCCTCGTCAGGCGGCGCCCACCACGACGCTGACCACTGGGCAGGTGTGGACGTGCACGACGACGACCGGGCCGCGTGTCCGTCCGCGGACCTCGCCAGGCAGCTCGACGACCAGCACCCCGGCACCGTCCTGCTCCTGGCGCAGCACGCCCCCGGCGACGTGCCGCTGACGTCGCTGGAGCTCCAGGTGCGCGGCGGAGGACGCGGTCCCCATGGCGCCGCACACGACCAGCTCCCCGACCGGCAGCAGCCGGGCAGGAGACCTACCGTGGCCAGCATGGGCAGGTCTGCGGCGACGACGAGGGCGGCACGCCCCCTGGCGGTCCTCGCCGTGCTGCTCGGGCTGCTCGCCATGCACGGACTCGTCGGCGCCCACCACGCCGCAGCCGCGACCTCGACGCACCAGGCGCCGGCCGCAGGCGCCGTGCACCACCACGGCCCGGCTGGTGCGCCCTTCGCCACGCCCGCGCACGCAACGGTGGTCGCGCGGGCGGTGGCAGTCCTCGTCGACGGGCCGGGTGCGTCCTGCGACGGCGACTGCGCCCACCTCGGTGAGCTGTGCCTCGCCGTACTGACCGGCGCCGCGCTCGCGCTGCTCCTCGCCCGGCGAGGACCCGCACCACTGCTGCTCGCGCCCACCCGTCGGGCCCCCCGAGGCGCCGGGCCGCCGGGCCAGCACGCCCGAGGCCCAGACCCCGTCCGGGAGCTCTGCATCAGCAGGACGTGAGCGACCGTCCCGCGCCCCGCACCGGGTGCAGACGGCACAGCCGCACGTCCCCTGACCCAGACACCCCGAACGGAGCACCACCATGAACACCCGCCACCTCGCCGCGACCGCACTCCTCGCCTCCGCGCTCGCCCTCACGGGCTGCGGCGGTAGCAGCGACGACACCGACGCCGGCAGCGGCACGGGCAGCAGCACCTCCGCCGAGACCGCCCAGGGCAACGACGCCGACGTCGTGTTCCTGTCCGGCATGAAGCCCCACCACGAGCAGGCCGTCGAGATGAGCGACATGGTCCTCGCCGCCGACCCGCCCGCCGCCGTCGCAGCCATCGCCCGGCAGATCAAGGCCGCCCAGGCGCCCGAGATCGAGCAGATGACGACGATGCTCACCGACCTCGGCGAGGACGCGGCCGGCGGACACGGGGGCGGCCACAGCACCAGCGGCAGCATGGACATGGGCGCCGCTGGCCACGAGGGCACGATGAGCGACGCCGAGATGGCCGCGCTCGACGCCGCCACCGGCACCCAGGCCGCCCGGCTCTACCTCGAAGGCATGGTCCGCCACCACCAGGGCGCGATCAAGGCCAGTGACGCCGAGCTCGCTGACGGCGAGTACCGGCCCGCGCTCGACCTCGCACGGAAGATCAAGACGGCGCAGGCCGGCGAGATCACCACGATGCAGGCGCTCCTCGAGACGCTGTAGCCCCTCGCCGCGCCGGGGTCACACCCCGGCGCGGCCGGCGCGACCGCCCACACCCGGCCGTCGCGGCTACGCGTCGGCGTGCCGCAGGGCCGCGAGGGGGTGCGCCGACGCTCGGCCGTGTCCGCGGCGGGGCGGG
>JAODNQ010000025.1 GCA_025464695.1 Frankiales bacterium
GTCACCACCCGCGTCTTCTCGGCGCTGCTGGAGTCGGCGGCGTCGGAGTCGGCGTCGCGCCGCCGCGCCATGAAGGAGGCGACCGACAACGCGGACGAGCTCATCAAGTCGCTCACCCGAGCGGCGAACTCGGCCCGACAGGCCGAGATCACCCAGGAGATCAGCGAGATCGTGGGCGGCGCCGCAGCGCTGGCCGACGCCTAGAGGACCAGAGGACTCACCATGACTGTCACCACGCAGAACCCCTCGGGCCGGGCGTCCACCGGCGGCACCGGGCGCGTCGCCCGCGTCATCGGCCCGGTCGTCGACATCGAGTTCCCGCCGGACGAGATGCCGGAGATCTACAACGCGCTCCACGTCGACCGCGTGCTGGGCGGCGAGACCGCCACCATCACGCTGGAGGCCGCCCTCCACATCGGCGACAACATGGTGCGCGCGATCTCCATGCAGCCGACCGACGGGCTGACCCGCGGCTCGGCCGTGCGCGACACCGGCGCGGCCATCTCCGTGCCCGTCGGCGACGCCACCAAGGGCCACGTGTTCAACGCCCTCGGCCAGCCGATGGACGTCCCCAGCGTCGACGCCGACACCTACTGGCCGATCCACCGGCCGAGCCCGGCCTTCGACCAGCTCGAGAGCAAGACCGAGATCTTCCCGACCGGCATCAAGGTCATCGACCTGCTGGCGCCCTACGTCGCCGGCGGCAAGATCGGCCTGTTCGGCGGCGCGGGCGTCGGCAAGACGGTGCTCATCCAGGAGATGATCTACCGCGTCGCCAAGGAGTTCTCCGGCGTGTCGGTGTTCGCCGGTGTCGGCGAGCGCACCCGCGAGGGCAACGACCTGTTCGGCGAGATGACCGAGTCCGGCGTCATCAACGACACCGCGCTCGTCTTCGGCCAGATGGACGAGCCGCCGGGCACCCGCCTGCGCGTCGCCCTGTCCGCGCTCACGATGGCGGAGTACTTCCGCGACGTGCAGAAGCAGGACGTGCTGCTGTTCATCGACAACATCTTCCGCTTCACGCAGGCCGGCTCGGAGGTGTCGACCCTGCTGGGCCGCATGCCGAGCGCCGTCGGCTACCAGCCGACCCTCGCCGACGAGATGGGCGTGCTCCAGGAGCGCATCACCTCCACCCGTGGCCACTCGATCACCTCGCTGCAGGCGATCTACGTGCCCGCCGACGACATCACCGACCCGGCGCCGCACACCACCTTCACGCACCTCGACGCCACCACGGTGCTCTCCCGCGCGATCTCCGAGCTGGGCATCTACCCCGCCGTCGACCCGCTCGACAGCACGAGCCGCATCCTGGACCCCCGCTACATCGGCGAGGAGCACTACAACGTCGCCCTCGAGGTCCAGCGCATCCTGCAGCGCTACAAGGACCTGCAGGACATCATCGCCATCCTCGGCATCGTCGAGCTGTCCGAGGACGACAAGGTCCTGGTCAACCGGGCCCGTCGCATCCAGCGCTTCCTGAGCCAGCCGTTCTACGTGGCCGAGCAGTTCACCGGCCAGCCCGGCAAGACGGTCTCGCTGGAGGAGACGATCAGCTCCTTCAAGGCGCTGACCCAGGGCGACTACGACCACATCCCCGAGCAGGCGTTCTTCCTGTGCGGTGGCATCGAGGACGTCGAGGCCAACGCCAAGAAGCTGGCCGGCTAGCACCCAGCACCTCTCCGACGGGCCGGCCGCACGGCCGGCCCGTCGGCGCACCACCGCCTGACCCGCACCACCCCATGACCCGCACCACTGCAGGAGAGGACACCCCGTGGCTGAGCTCCACGTCGAGCTGGTCTCGGTCGAGCGCGAGGTGTGGTCGGGCGAGGCCACGCAGGTCGTCGCCAAGACCACCGAGGGCGACATCGGCATCCTGCCGGGCCACGCGCCCCTGCTCGGCCAGCTGGCCGACGGCGGCACCGTGCGCATCCTGCGCCCCGGCGGCGAGGTCGTCGCGGCCGTCCACGGCGGCTTCCTGTCCGTGACGGACCAGGGCGTCACCGTGCTGGCGGAGGTGGCCGAGCTGGCCGAGGACATCGACGCCGCCCGTGCCCGCTCGGCTGCCGAGCGGGCCCGCGCCGAGGGCGACGCCTCCGCGCTGCGCCGCGCGGAGAGCCGGCTCCGCGCCGTCGGCCAGTAGCGCCGGACCCCGACGCACCCGACCCGTGCTGGCCGCAGAGATCGTCCTCGGCCTGGTGCTCGTCGCCGTCCTGCCGCTGGTCGCCATCTCCGCGCGACGGCGGGTGCTGCAGCGGCGCTACGGGACCATCGACCTGTCGCTGCGCCTGAAGCGCCGCGGCAACGGGCGCGGCTGGGTGCTCGGCGTCGGTCGGTTCGAGGGCGACGACCTGCAGTGGTACCGCGTCATCTCGCTGGCGCCCCGCCCCCGGCGGACGCTGTCGCGGCGCACCCTCGAGGTCCGCGGCCGGCGCGAGCCCCGCGGTCCGGAGACCCTCGCGCTGCTGTCGGGCGCCGTCGTGATGGAGTGCCGCGCCCCCGAGGGGCTGGTCGAGCTGGCCATGGAGTCGAGCGCCGTCACCGGGTTCCTGGCCTGGCTCGAGGCCGGCCCTCCCGGCCGCACGCTGCCGGGAGAGCAGTAGCCGCGTGCAGGTCCGGCCCGCGCTGCCGCAGGACGCCGCGGCCGTTGCCGCGGTGTACGCCCCCACGTGACGGACAACGTGGCGAGCTTCGAGGCAGAGCCCCCGGACGCCGCGGCGGTGCTCGCACGCCTGCAGGCCCGCCCGCGGCGGCCCTGGCTGGTCGCCGAGCGCGACGGCGCCGTCGTCGGGTTCGCGTACGCCTCCGCCCACAGGGCGCGGGCCGCCTACCGCTGGGCCGCCGACGTGTCGGTCTACCTGGACGCGGAGGAGCGGGGCCGCGGCACGGCCCGCGCGCTGTACGACGTGCTGCTGCCTCTCGTGCGCGGCCTCGGGTACACGACGGCGCACGCGCGCATCACCCTGCCCAACCCGGCGAGCGCCGGCCTGCACGAGGCGTTCGGGTTCAGGCTGGTGGGTGTCTACGCCGACGTCGGGTTCAAGCACGGGCGCTGGCACGACGTCGGCTGGTGGCGCCTGGCCCTCGTCAGCCCGCCGCCGGTGCCGCCTCCGGAGCCGGGGGAGTGGCTCGGGTGAGGACGGCTCAGCCGGCCGGAGCCCCGGTCAGCGCTCGCCGCCGGGCTTCCACATGACGTCGCCGCCCGGGTTCGCCACGCGCGACAGGATGAACAGCAGGTCCGACAGCCGGTTGAGGTAGAGCACCGGCTCCTTGTTCGTGGTGTCGGGCTGGTCGGCCAGCAGCGCCCACACCGAGCGCTCCGCGCGGCGCGTGACCGTCCGGGCGACGTGCAGCAGGGCCGCACCGGGGGTCCCGCCGGGGAGGATGAAGCTCGAGAGCTTCTCCAGGGTCGCATTCCACCGGTCGCAGTCCGCCTCGAGGCGCTCGGTGTACTCCGGCGTCACGCGCAGCGGCTCGTAGCCGAGGTCGGGCACGACCGGCGTGCACAGGTCGGCGCCGACGTCGAACAGCTCGTTCTGTACGCGCAGCAGCAGGGCCGCGAGCTCGGGGTCGAGCTGCCCGAGCGCGAGGGCCACGCCGAGCGCGCTGTTGGCCTCGTCGACGTCGGCGTAGGCGGCCAGGCGCGGGTCGTTCTTGCTGACCCGGCTCATGTCGCCGAGGGCCGTGGTGCCGTCGTCGCCGGTCTTGGTGTAGATGCGGGTGAGGTGGACGGCCATGCCCGGCAGCCTAGGGACTGCCGGGCACGGCCGCCGCCCGGAGTCAGCCGCAGGAGGTCTCGCCGCAGAGCAGCTCGGCCACGGGGAAGGTCCCGATGTCGCGCCCGTCGCCGTCGAGCAGGCGGAGCGTGTCGCGGACCTCGCCGCGCTCGGCGGCGTCCTCGCGGGTCAGGACGACGACGCCGTCCAGCGCGGGGTCGTCCTCGGGGGCGGACGCGTCGCGCTCCCGCCCGGTCCGGCTGTAGAGCACCTGGCCCGTCCCCGGCCGGGGGACCACGACGAGCCCGCCGCCGCCGCTGCCACGGGGAGGCGGCAGGTGCAGCACGAGGACGTCGGTGCGCTCCCCGGCGGGCGGCCGCGTCTGCACCTCGAGGTCCTCGTCGCTGCCGACGACGCCGACCGTGTCGGCCTCCGCATCGCCGCGGAGCCAGAACTGGCCGAGCAGGTAGCCCGGGCCGTCCTCCACCGTCCCGGCGAACAGGACCTTCTCCTCGACCCGCCCGACGTCGACCCGCCGCTGCAGGGCGTACGCGCGGCGGGCGGTCAGGACGAGGGCGGGGTCGAGGGTGCCGCGCGGCTCCCAGTCGAGGACGTTCGCCGGCGCGGCCACCTCGGCCGCGCCGTCCTCCGGGGGGAGGTCCGGGACCGGCACGCGGAAGGCCTCCTGCCCGCCGGACCGACCCACGACCTGGACGCGCACGTCGCCGGCAGGGAACGGACCCGCCGCCACCCCGGGGGCGAGGCGGGCGAAGCCGGCGCGTCCGAGCAGGCCCTCGGCGTCGGCGTACTGGACGTCGTCGACCTCGGGTGCGGCGACGACGAGCACGCGGGGGCTCACCTGGCCGGGCAGCGCCGCGACGAGGGCGCGGGCGCGCGAGGGGAAGCTCCTGCTCGAACACGACCCGCCACCCCGTCTCCGAGCTCGTGACGACGCCCCAGCGGTCGCCCTGGGGGGAGCGGGCCACCACCACGACCTCGGGCCGGCCGGACGGCTCCTGGACCGAGCCGAACAGGGGGACCACCTCCGTGGTGCCGGGGTGTCCCGCCGTCCAGGCCTCGGTGAGGCTCGCCCGCTCGGCGTCCAGGCGCAGGTCGCCGCGGTAGGACCAGGGGGCGTCCGGGTCGAGGGCGAGGTCGGCGGAGGGCGCGACCGACGGCGGTCCAGAGGGCGTCGTGCAGGTCGAGGTCGGCGGTGGCGTCGCGGCCCGCGCCGCGCTCGGGCAGCTCCCCGGTCGGCCGCTCGTCGACCCGTCGTCGTCGCCAGAACGACGTCTGGGTGTTGACCATGACGCGGCGGGCGTAGCCGTCGACGGCCTCGCGGTCGCGGATGCGTCCCCAGGCCAGGTAGGTCTTGGCCAGCGACGTCTGCAGCAGGTCCTCGGCGTCGGCCCGGCTGCCGGTGAGCAGGTAGGCGGTGCGCAGGAGCGCGGGCGACCTCGCGACCACCCAGGCGCGGAACTGCGCCTGCGTCTGCTCGTCCACGGGTCCTCCTCGGTGTGTGCGTCCCCCCGGTCAGACGCCCTGCAGGTGCGGGAGGTTGCTCAGCGCCGGACGTCCGCCTCGCGGTCCGACAGCGGGAGCCCGGCCGCGACCCAGCCCTCGACCCCGTCGACGACGTCGGTGGCGTCGACCCCGACGGCCCGCAGCGACGCGGCGGCCAGGCTGCTGCTGTAGCCCTGCCGGCACACGAGGACGACGCGGACGCCGGCGACGGCCTCGGGCACGCGCCAGGGCGACGTCGGGTCGAACCGCCACTCGAGCACGGTCCGGTCGACGACCAGCGCGCCGGGCAGCTCGCCCTGCTCCGCCCGCTGCTCGGGCGTGCGGGTGTCGACCAGCAGCGCGCCGCGCGCGACCGCCTCGACCGCCTGCGCGGGGGTCAGGCGCGAGAGCCCGGCGCGGGCCGCCGCCAGCACCTCGTCGACCCCCACCCGCCCGAGTCTGCCCTCCCGAGACTCGCCCCGGGGAACGCTTCGTCGTCGTGGGTGGTGCCCGGCTCGCCGGCGAGGTGCAGGTGACCGGCGCCAAGAACAGCGTGCTCAAGCTGATGGCGGCGTCGCTGCTGGCCGAGGGCACGACGACGCTGACCGCGGTGCCCGACATCCTCGACGTCACGATCATGAGCGAGGTGCTGCGCCGGCTCGGCTGCACGGTCGAGCGGGGCGAGGGCACGGTCGCGATCACGGTGCCGGCCGAGCTCGGGCACGAGGCCGACTACGACCTCGTCCGGCGGATGCGCGCCTCCATCGCCGTGCTCGGCCCCCTGGTGGCCCGCTGCGGCGAGGCGAAGGTGGCGCTGCCCGGGGGCGACGCGATCGGCAGCCGCGGCCTGGACTTCCACATCCGCGGCCTGGAGAAGCTGGGCGCGACCGTCGAGACGGTGCGCGGCAACCTCATCGTGCGCGCGCCGCGGCTGGTGGGCACGCACGTCTGGCTCGACTTCCCGAGCGTCGGGGCCACCGAGAACCTGCTGATGGCCGGCGTGCTGGCCGAGGGCACGACGACGGTCGACAACGCCGCGCGCGAGCCCGAGATCGTCGACCTGTGCGAGTTCCTCGTGCAGATGGGCGCGCAGATCGACGGCATCGGCACCTCGACGCTCGTCGTCGAGGGCGTGCGAGGTCTGGAGCCCGTGCCCACGCACGCCACCGTCGTCGACCGGAACGTGTCCGGCACCTACGCCACCGCCGCGGTGATGACCCAGGGCGACGTCCTGGTGCGGGGAGGCCAGGCGCAGCACCTCGACATCGCCCTCGACAAGCTCGTGCAGTCGGGCGCCAGGGTCGACGTCGAGCCGGACGGGTTCCGGGTGCGGATGGACCGGCGCCCGAAGGCGGTCGACGTCGTCACGCTGCCCTACCCGGGCTTCCCGACCGACCTGCAGCCGATGGTGCTGGCCCTCAACGCGGTGGCCGAGGGCACGGCGATGGTCACCGAGAACGTCTTCGAGGCGCGCTGGATGTTCGTCAACGAGCTCAGCCGCCTCGGCGCGGAGGTGCGCACCGACGGCCACCACGCCGTCGTCCGCGGCCGCGAGCGCCTGTCCGGGGCCCCGGTGACGGCGCACGACATCCGGGCCGGCGCCGCGCTGGTGCTCGCCGGGCTCGTGGCCGACGGCACCACCGAGGTGTACGAGGTGCACCACGTCGACCGCGGCTACCAGGACTTCCTGCCGTCGCTCACCGCCCTGGGTGCCGACGTGCGGCGCGAGACCGTGCCGGACCTGCCGCCGGTCTGAGCCGCCGCCTCAGCTGCTGACGAGGTCCTTGGCGCGCCCGGCGTCGTCGCGGAAGACCAGCAGCGACAGGCCGCCGTCCGGAGCCGCAGCGACGGTGCCGCGGATACCGGCCTGCGCCAGCACGCCGCGGAGCAGGTCGGCGTCCTCCTGGGCGCGCACGGTGGCGACCGGGACGAGCAGGCCGTAGTCGCCGGTGCTGACCGGCACGGAGCGCCGCGCGACGGCGCGCTTGTCGCGGTGCGACGTCGAGAAGACCCAGCGGCACAGGCCCAGGACGATCGCCAGCGCGACGAAC
>JAODNQ010000034.1 GCA_025464695.1 Frankiales bacterium
CCGCGCCGGCGACGTCGGCGAACGTGGTCTTCGGGGTGTCCTTGCTGACCAGCTTGGCCTTGGACTTGCCGAACTGCATGACCCGGCTGCCGCCGCCCTGCATCTGGTTCATGAAGAAGAACAGCAGGCCCAGGATGATGAGGAACGGCAGGAAGCTCACCAGCAGGCTGACCAGCAGGCTCTGCTCGTTGACCTTGACGTCGTAGCGGACGTCGGCCCGCTCGAAGGCCGTGGCGAACTCGCGGCCCTGGTCGATGAGGAACTTGGCCTGCAGCTTGTCGCCGTTCTCCAGGGTGACCCGGACCTGCTGCTCCTTGTCGAGCAGGAGCGCAGTGTCGGCGTCCTTGTCGGTGCTCTTGACCTGGCCCTCGCTGATGGCCGTCAGCACGCGGGAGGTGTCGGTGGTGTCGTAGCCGCCGTTGCCGCGCAGGCCGCCGGACAGCGCCAGGACCGCGAGCAGTCCGAGCGTCACGTAGAGGAAGGGTCCGCGGGCGTACTTCTTCAGGTTCATCGACGCGGGGCGCAGGCCCCGTCCCTCCAGACGACTGAGTGGAGCGCGACGGTACCGGTGGTCCCGTCCCTCGTGCCAACGGGCGCGAGGAGACCAGTGTTCCGCGCCAGGGGTGTGTCGTACACCCGAGCACGGCCCCGGGCTCAGTCCTCGGTGTAGACGGACCGCTTGAGGACGCCGATGAACGGCAGCTCGCGGTAGCGCTCCGCGTGGTCGAGCCCGTAGCCGACGACGAACTGGTCGGGGATGTCGAAGCCCACGTACTTCACCGGGACGTCGACCTTCTGCGCCTCGGGCTTGCGCAGCAGCGCGCACACCTCGACCGACGCCGGCCCGCGCGACTGCAGGTTGCGCAGCAGCCACGACAGCGTCAGCCCGGAGTCGATGACGTCCTCGACGACCAGCACGTGCCGGCCGCTGATGTCCTTGTCGAGGTCCTTGAGGATCCGCACGACGCCGCTGCTGCTGGTGCCGCTGCCGTAGGAGGAGACGGCCATGAACTCCATCGACACCGGCACGGTGAGGGCACGGGCGAGGTCGGCCATGATCATGACGGCGCCCTTGAGGACCCCCACCAGGAGGACCTCCCTGCCGGCGTAGTCGGCGTCGATGGCCGCGGCCAGCTCGGCGACCTTGTCGGCGATCTGCTGCTGTCCGGC
Source organism: Frankiales bacterium (assembly GCA_025464695.1). Next base: position 1,171 of record JAODNQ010000034.1, read on the forward strand.
GACGACGCGCTCGACGTCGGGGTGCGTGCGCTGCGAGGTCACGGCTGCAGGTTATCGACCCGTGGCGCGAGGGCGGCCACGAGGCGTCCGCCCTCGCGCCGCAGGGCGACCCCGCCCGGCAGGCCGACCGCGCCCTGGCCGTGCCAGTCCTCGACGAGCGCCCGCAGCGCGGCGACGTGCGCACCCGTGACGGCCCGCCCACAGGTGCGGACGGCGAGCCGCTGCAGGGCGCGGGCGCGCAGCGCGGCCGGCAGCGCGGCCAGCTCCGCGCAGTCGTCAGTGTCGGGGGTCAGGGCGTCGAGCGCGTCGGCGTCCTCCCGCAGCTGCGCCGCGGACCGGGCGAGGGCTGCGGCGACCCCGGGGCCGAGCGCCGTCTCGAGCAGCGGCAGGACCTCGCGGCGGACGCGGACCCGGGCGTACGCGGGGTCGGTGTTGTGCGGGTCCTCCCAGGGCGTGAGCCCGGCCTCGGCGCAGGCCTGCCGGACCGTCCCCCGGTCGAGGTGGAGCAGCGGACGCCGGAACGGGCCCCGCACCGCGGGCATGCCGGCCAGCGACCGCGCGCCAGCCCCCCGGGCCAGGCCGAGCAGCACGGTCTCCGCCTGGTCGTCGCGGGTGTGGCCCAGCAGGACGGTCGCCCCCGACGCCTCGAGCAGGGACAGCCGCAGGTCGCGGGCGGCCGCCTCACCTGTGCCGCTCACGGTCCCGGTCAGGACCCGGGCGTCGAGCCCCAGCCCCGCGCACTGGTCCGCCGCGTGCCGGGCGACGTCGGCGCTGCCGCGCTGCAGGCCGTGGTCGACGACGAGGGCGATCGCCCCGGGCCGCTCGTGCGCCAGGGCAGCCGCGAGGGCGAGCGAGTCGGCGCCACCGGAGACGGCCGCTGCCACCGGACCGCCCGGCAGGCACCGGCGGACGGCGAGCCGCACCGCGGCTGTCGCCGCGGGCGGGCCGGTCACGTCAGGCCGCGGCGGGGCCGTGCAGCCGGCGGACCCAGTCGTGCGGCTCCCGGATCTCCTGCCGGGTCGGCAGCGTCTCCGGCCCCTCCCACACGCGGTTGAAGCCGTCCATGCCGACGGCCGCCACGGCGGCGTCGACGAAGCGCTTGCCCTCGGCGTACTGCAGGGCCTTGAGGTCGAGCCCGAGCGCGCTGCGCACGAGGCGGTCGAGCAGGCCGCCGCGCTCGCGGCGCCGCTCGTCGAACCGCTGCCGGATGTGGGCGACCGTGGGGACGACCGCGGGACCGACGCCGTCCATGACGTGCTCGGCGTGGCCCTCGAGCAGGCTCATGAACGCCGTCACCCGCTCGAGCACCTGCCGCTGCTCCGGGGTCTGCAGCAGCTCGAGGAGCGAGCCGCCGCGCGGCAGGCCGGTGGCGACGGCCTTGATCCTGCCCAGCAGCGCGGACGGGTCGTCCAGCGACGACGCCGAGAGCAGCGCGTCGACCTCGCTGCGCACGTGCCCGTGCAGCCACGGGACGGCGGTGAACTGCGTCCGGTGGGTGACCTCGTGCAGGGCCACCCAGCGGCGGAAGTCGTGCGGGTCGACGCCGAGGCGCT
>JAODNQ010000064.1 GCA_025464695.1 Frankiales bacterium
ACCGGCAACGTCCTCAACAGCGCGCTCGAGGTCGGCCTCGCCGGGCAGAGCCCGACCGACCCGGTCACCAGCTACGACCCCGTGGGCTGGCCGACCTTCGGCTACTGGCCGAAGTACGACACCCTCACCCACGAGCAGTACTACTGGAAGTGGCTGGAGCGCGCCTACCTCGGCGGGCTGCGCATGACCACCAACCTGCTCGTCGACAACACCGCCCTGTGCCAGGCGTTCCCGCTCAAGAAGAACAGCTGCAACGAGATGGACGGCGTCCGGCTGCAGGCGAAGCGCCTGTTCGAGCTGCAGGACTACGTCGACGCGCAGAGCGGCGGCCCGGGCGAGGGCTGGTACCGCATCGTCACGACCCCCGCGCAGGCCCGCCGCACGATCAACGCCGGCCGGCTCGCGGTCCTCATGGGCATCGAGGTGTCGTCGCTGTTCGACTGCGGCGAGTTCCTCGACGTCCCGCAGTGCACGACCGCCGACATCGACACGCGGCTGCAGGAGGTCTACGACATGGGCGTCCGGCAGATGGAGCTGCTCAACAAGTTCGACAGCGCGCTCGCCGGCGTCACGGGCGACAACGGCACGACCGGGGTGGTGGTGAACGCCGGCAACAAGCAGGTCACCGGCCACTTCTGGGACATGCGGACCTGCGCGACGGAGGCGCAGCCGCACACCCACAGCAACGGCGGCAGCGGCAGTGCGCAGGTCGACAAGACCCAGCCGAACGTCGCCGACAGCGCACCTGGAGGGGCCGAGGTCGACGTGCTCGCAGGCCGGGTCCTCGGGCAGTTCGGCGCCGTGACCAAGGGGCTCGTCGCGCCGCTCTACCCGGCCGGCCCGCACTGCAACAGCCGCGGCCTGACGCCGCTCGGCGCGCACGTCGTGACGAAGATGATCGAGAAGGGCATGGTCTTCGACCCCGACCACATGAGCGCGCTCGCCCAGCGGCAGGCCCTCGACCTGGTCGAGAAGAAGCTCGTGCCGGCCGAGAAGGCCGCCGCGAAGAAGGCCGGGCGCCCCGCCGTCGAGCCCGCCGTCCTGTCCAGCCACAGCTGGGGCAACGACACGATCTACCAGCGCATCTACGGCCTTGACGGCGTCGTCGCCCCCCGCACGGCCGACGCCGCGAGCTTCGCCGACCGGTGGGCCCAGCACCGGCAGTTCGCGAAGGACAACGCCCCTGCCGGCTACGACTTCGGCATGGGCTACGGCGCCGACACCAACGGCCTCGGCGGCCAGCCCGGCCCCCGGCTCACGCCGAAGAAGGCGCTCTCCTACACGACCCCGATCAAGGCCCCGATCGGCGGCGTCACCCTCCGGCAGCAGAAGGCCGGCGTGAAGACGTTCGACATCCGCCGCGACGGCGTGGCCCAGTACGGCATGTTCGCCGACTGGTTCGCCGAGCTGAAGCTTGCCGCCGACGAGAAGCACCCGGAGCTCGGCGGCGGCAAGGCCATCGAGGCCGACATGCTCAACGGCGCCGAGACGTTCCTGCGGATCTGGGAGCGCGGCACCTACGGCGGCGGCGACTGCGTCCACGACGGCAGCCGCCTGCAGGTCGAGGACCTGCACGCCCTGCTCGGCGGCAACCTCGAGGGCTTCCTGCGGGCCGCCGGCCGGCCCGTCTCCCACGACGGCGACGCCTACGTCTACTGCGCCGAGGACGCCTCGGGCCACGCCACGGTCGTCGAGGTGGCCTTCGACCGCACCGGGCACGCCAGCGGGATCACGACGGCGTCCCCCGCAGTCGTCCGGCAGCTGACCGCCCTGCCCGCCGACACCCACACGCACGCGGTCCCCCACGTCCACGCGGTGGACGGGGCGACCGGCTCCACGGCGGGAGCTGTCCGGGCCGCCGACGGTGCGGTGCGGACTCCGCACGGGTACGTGCGCCCGCTGCGGTAGCCGCGACGACTGGGCGTAGACCGGTACCCGGCTCTTGGACCTCCCACACCTCGGATCCGGCAAGACGTTGCCGGACCTCGCCGAGGCGTGAGAGCCTGCGGGTCGGCTCCTCCCCTGCTCCGGGCGGCCACCGCTGTCGTCTCGCCCGGGAGTGCTCCGTGTCCGTCCCCCTCGCCCTGGTCCTCACCTGGCTGCTGCTGCCGCTGCCGCTCGGCCTGCTCGTGGGCCGGTGCCTGCGGTGGAGCTCCGAGGGGCGCCTGGCAGCGCGGCCCGTCGCGCACGCGGTCGCGCCGGCGTCACTGGCCGCCGCGGCCTGACCTGGCCCGCGCGCCAGCTGTCGCGGTGCTCGGGCCCCCCCGTACCTGAGCGCGACGTCGGTCGGCGGCGGCGACGCCGGTCAGCCCGTGCGCTCAGCCTGTGCGCTGCGCCCGCTCCAGCCGGATGGCGGTCCGCATCGCCTGCCGGCCGCGGGGCGTGTCGCGGGCCAGGCCGTAGGCGTCGGCGAGCCGGAACCAGGCGCGCCAGTCCTCCGGCGCCGCCTCGACCTCGGCCCGCGGGCCCTCGAACAGCCGGTCCGCGGTCTCCTTCGTGATGCGCCCGCTGGGCAGCGTCTCGACGTCGTCGGGCAGCGACGGCAGCCCGCCCTCCCGGGCGAGCTGCTCCCCCAGCCGCTGGCTGTCGAGGCCGAACCGCACCTCGCCCAGCACCAGCAGCCCCCCGACGACGACGAGCAGCAGCACGCCGATCCCGAGCAGGGCGGCGTCGAGCTGACCGGTGCGGAACAGGTCGACGGCACGCACCGCCATGTAGACGCACAGCACGGCGACGACCAGGCAGATGCCCAGCGCGGTGACCTTGGAGCGCACTAGGTCAGCGGCCCGGGCCGCGCGGCGCTGGTCACAGGTCGAGCAGGTGCTCGAGCCCGACGGTCAGGCCCGGACGGGACCCGACCTCGCGCACGCCGAGCAGGACGCCGGGCAGGAAGGCAGACCGGCTGTAGGTGTCGTGGCGCAGCGTAAGGCTCTCGCCCTCGCCGCCGAGCAGCACCTCCTGGTGGGCGACCAGGCCCTGCAGCCGCACGGCGTGGACCCGGACGCCGTCGACGTCCGCGCCCCTCGCGCCGGCGAGCTCCTGCGTCGTCGCGTCCGGCAGGGGGGGCATGCCCTGGCGGGCCTCGGCGACCATCCGCGCGGTGGTGCGCGCCGTGCCCGAGGGGGCGTCGGCCTTGCCCGGGTGGTGCAGCTCGACGATCTCCACCGACTCGAAGAAGCGGGCCGCCTGGGCGGCGAAGCGCATCATCAGCACCGCCGCGATGCCGAAGTTCGACGCCACCAGCACGCCGAGGTCGGTGCCCTCGAGCCGGCCGCGCACCTCGTCCAGGCGCTCGGGCGTCCAGCCGGTGGTGCCGACCACGCAGTGCACCCCCGCGTCCAGGCAGGCCGCCACGTTCGCCATCACGGCGTCGGGGTGGGTGAAGTCGACGGCGACGTCGGCGCCCGACAGGTCCAGCGCGTCGCCGACGTCGAAGGCGCCGGCCAGCTCCAGGTCGTCCGCCGCCTGGACGCCGCGGACGACCTCGCTCCCGACCTTGCCGGCCGCGCCCAGCACGGCCACCCGGATCAGCTCAGCCATGCTGCTGCCTCGTCCTCGTCGAAGGGCCCCAGGACGCCGAGCGCGAGCGGCTGCGCGAGCAGCTCCGCCGCGAGCTCGCGGACGTCGTCGGGAGTGACCGCGGAGATGCGGTCGAGCACGTCCTGCACCGCGAGCTGGCTGCCGTGGACGAGCTCGGCCTTGCCGAGGCGGCTCATCCGGCTGCCGGAGTCCTCGAGCCCGAGCACCAGCGAGCCGCGCAGCTGGCCCTGGCTGCGGGCGACCTCGTCGTCGGTCAGGCCGTCCACCGCGACGTCGTCGAGCAGCGCCCGGCACAGCTCCACCACCTCGGCCGCCTTGCTCGGCGCGCAGCCGGCGTAGACGCCGAGCAGGCCGGTGTCGGCGTGGGAGGAGGCGTAGCTGTAGACGGAGTAGGCGAGCCCGCGCTGCTCGCGCACCTCCTGGAACAGCCGGCTGCTCATGCCGCCGCCGAGGGCGCTCGACAGCACCTGCAGGGCGAACCGTCGGGGGTCGTCGCGGCGCAGCCCCGGGACGCCGAGCACGAGGTTGGCCTGCTCGCTCGGGCGCCGCTCGCAGACCACGCCGGACTCCGTGGGCACCCGCGAGGTGGCCGGCCGCAGCGGCGCCGGAGAGCCCTGCCCGCCCCGGCCGAACG
>JAODNQ010000108.1 GCA_025464695.1 Frankiales bacterium
CGGCCTGCTGCCCGCCGGCCAGGACCTCGCCACCCGGGTCGACCTCGGCGCCGGCATGACGCAGCTGCGCGACGCGCCGAACCTGGCCAAGGCCCTCGGCATGCGCAAGCTGTACGTCAAGGACGACAGCGGCAACCCCACCCACTCCTTCAAGGACCGCGTGGTGTCGGTGGCCCTGTCGGCGGCGCGCGCGTTCGGCTACACGACGGTCTCCTGCGCCTCCACCGGCAACCTCGCCAACTCCGTCGCCGCCCACGCCACCCGGGCGGGCCTGCGCTCGGTCGTGTTCATCCCGAGCGACCTCGAGCAGGGCAAGGTCGTGCAGACAGCTGTCTACGGCCAGACGCTCGTCGCCGTCGACGGCAGCTACGACGACGTCAACCGCCTCTGCAGCGAGATCGCCGAGCAGGAGGAGTGGGCGTTCGTGAACGTGAACGTCCGCCCCTACTACGCCGAGGGCTCCAAGACGCTGGGCTACGAGGTCGCCGAGCAGCTGGGCTGGCGGCTGCCGCAGCAGGTCGTGATCCCGATGGCGTCCGGCTCACTGCTCACCAAGGTCGACAAGGCCTTCGGGGAGCTCGTCCGCCTGGGGCTGGTGGAGGAGTCGCCGTACAAGGTCTACGGCGCCCAGGCCACCGGCTGCTCCCCGATCGCGACCGCCTACGAGAACGGCTGGGACACCGTCAAGCCGGTGAAGCCGAAGACCATCGCCAAGAGCCTCGCCATCGGCAACCCCGCCGACGGCCCGTACGCGCTGGACGTCGTCCGCCGCACGGGCGGGGCCATGGGACACGTCACGGACGACCTCGTGGTCGAGGGCATCCGGCTGCTGGCCGAGACCGAGGGCCTGTTCGCGGAGACGGCCGGCGGCGTCACGGTGGCGACGCTGCGCCAGCTGCTGCAGCGCGGCGAGATCGACCCCGACGCCGAGACCGTCCTCTACAACACCGGCGACGGCCTCAAGACGATGGATGCGGTCGCCGGCTCCGGCCCCACGGTCACCATCGCGCCGTCGTACAGCGCCTTCGCGAAGACCGGGCTCGGGGACTAGCCCTCCCGCCCGACACGGCCCGTTCTGCACCCGCAGGGCGGGCCGTCGTCGTGCAGTGCGCGGGGCGCCTCTGCGCGACTGAAACGTCGCCGTGTCGGAAGACCCCGCTCACCCGGCCGCGAGCGCGTTGTGCCGTGTCGGTGGCTGGACACCGGGGATCAAGCCTCCAACACCAGGCGCCCGGCCCACCGGGCGCTCGAGTCGAGGAGAGCACATGCGCAGAGCACTCGCCACAGCGGTCCTCGTCGGAGGCGTCGTCCTGACGCCCACCGTCGTGGCCGGCCCGGCCCACGCCGCTGTCCCCGCGACCAGCACGCAGGGCAACAGCACCGACAGCACCGACGCGGACGAGCTCGGCACCGCGCAGGACGGCGACGACGACAGCGGTCGCTGGGGCCTCATGGGCCTGCTCGGGCTCGGCGGCCTGTTCGGCTACAAGAAGTACAAGGAGCACCAGGCCAGCCGCACCGGTGCCGCCGTCGGCGGCGTCGACACCGACGGCACCGGCTCGCGCCGCATCTAGCTCGACCCCTGACTCTCCCCTTCCCAGCACGTCCTAGCACGAGGAGCACCTGACATGCGCAAGAGCCTCACCGCCCTGGCCCTCACCGCCGCCCTGACCGGTGGCACGGCCGCCACCGTCGCGACCTTCGCCGAGCCCGCCAACGCGGCCCAGCCGGTCGCGGCCACCAGCAGCCAGTCCGACAGCGACAGCAGCGAGTCCGACAAGACCGGCCTCTGGGGCCTCCTCGGCCTGCTGGGCCTGGCCGGCCTCGCGAAGCGCAAGGAGCACACCCGCACGGAGACCACCACGGGCTCCGCGCGCCGCTAGTCACCCCTCCGCTGCAGGCCCGTCCCCTCCGGGGGGCGGGCCTGCGGCGTGTCAGGCTCCGGACCATGGACCGCAGCGCGTGGGACGTCGTCACCGAGGAGCGGGAGCTCCGCGAGCTGCTGGGCGTGCCGCTGAAGCGGACCGCCGACAAGGTCCGCGACCGGCTGCACCCGATGGACCTGGCCTTCCTCAGGGCCTCGCCGTTCTGGGTCATGGCGACCGCCGACCCGTCCGGCGGCTGCGGCGCCTCGCCCAAGGGCGACCCGCCCGGCTCGGTCCACGTGCTCGACGACCGGACGCTGGTGCTGCCCGAACGCCCGGGCAACCGGCGCGCCGACGGGTTCCTCGACGTGCTGGTCAACCCGCACGTCGGGCTGCTGTTCATCGTCCCCGGCCGCGGCGACACCCTCCGCGTCAACGGCCGGGCGACCCTCGTGCGCGAGGCGCCCTTCCTCGACGACCTCGTGGTGAAGGGCCACCGCCCCGTGCTCGCCCTCGTCGTCGACGTCGAGGAGGTGTTCTTCCACTGCTCGAAGGCGTTCCTGCGCGCCGGGCTCTGGGACCCGACGACGTGGCAGCCCGACGCCGTCCCGCCGCGGGCGGCCATCGCGGGCGCGGTGGAGCGGCCGGACGCGACGCCGGACGAGCTCGCCGCCTACTACGGACCGTCGTACGGGACCCAGCTGTACTGAGGCCGGCCTGAGCGGGTAGCGGTCCGGAGACTCCCCCCGTCCCGAGAGGCACCCGTGCGCGTGCTCGCCCCCGTCCTCGGCGTGCTGCTGGTCGTGCTGGTCGCCGTCGACGCCTTCCGCACGGTCCTGCTCCCGACGTCGTCGGGCGGCGTCAGCCAGGTGCTCAGCCTGGGCCTGTGGCGCGCCGGGCGGCGGCTGCCGCAGCGGGTCCGCGTCGGTGTCCTGCGGGTGACCGGGCCGCTGGCCCTGGTGCTCACGGTCGCGGCCTGGCTGCTCCTGCTGCTGCTCGCCTTCGCGCTTCTCTACCTGCCCGCGGTCGACGGCCTGCGCTTCTCCGACCAGTACGCGCCGGCGGACCCCGGCTTCGGGACCGCCCTGTACCTGAGCGGCGTCGCCCTGACGACCATCGGGTTCGGCGACGTCGTCGGGGGGTCGCTGCCCGTGCGGGCCCTGACCGTCGTCGAGGCGGGGGCGGGGCTCGGCGTCCTCACCGCGGCGCTCGGCTACCTGCCCACCATCTACACCCTGGTGAGCGAGCTGCGGACGAACAACCAGGCGGTCGCCGACCTCGGCGCCGAGGACGTCGACGGCGCCGCGGAGCTGCTGACCGTCGACGCCGTGCTCGTGCTCGACGTCGTCCGGCGCGACCTGCTGTCGGTGCGCCAGCACCTGCAGCGCTTCCCGGTGCTGCACTACTTCCACCCGCCCTACGACGAGTCGGTCGTGGCGCTGGCCCGCGGCGGGCTGGGGCTGTGGGTGGCGGCCCACTTCGCCGACGACCAGGACCGCCCGTTGCCCCGGCACGTCAAGGCGCTGGAGCAGGCGCTGCGGCGGCTGTCCGACGCGATGCTGGCCCACGGCGGCGCCGCGCACGACGGCGGCGACCTCGCGCGGGCCCGGCGGACCTTCGAGCGCGCCCGCGAGGCGTCCCCGCACCGGGACGCGGCCCGGCAGGGGGAGGCCAGCGACGAGGCCGTCGCCCTGCTGGCGGAGGTGCACGCGGTGCTCGACGCGTACGCCGTCCGGCACGACTACCCCGCCTCCGACGCCCCCTGAGGCGCTTGCACTCTCAGGGGTCGAGTGCTAACAAGGACGTAGCACTCAGACGTGCAGAGTGCCAGCACTCTGACCAACCAGTGCCAGGTCCACAGGTGAGGCCGGAAGTCCGGTCGTCCGTCGCGGGCACCTCCAGGACCGGTACGCGTCTGCAGCACGCACCCGGGAGGAACACGCATGGCCAAGCAGATCGCCTTCGACGAGGAGGCCCGCCGCGGCCTCGAGCGCGGGATGAACCAGCTCGCCGACGCCGTCAAGGTCACCCTCGGCCCGAAGGGCCGCAACGTCGTCCTGGAGAAGAAGTGGGGCGCCCCCACGATCACCAACGACGGCGTCTCCATCGCCAAGGAGATCGAGC
>JAODNQ010000127.1 GCA_025464695.1 Frankiales bacterium
CGCCACCGCGCACGGGCTCGTGCAGCCCGTCCCCCGCCACGCCGTCCGCCGGGTGCTCACGCCGCCCCGACTGCCCGGCCCTCCCGCGGCCGCCCCCGCGCCGCAGCAGCCCGCGCCGCTCGACGACGACGAGGTCTTCCGGCAGATCGTCGCCGGGTTCGACCGCACGTCCGAGGACGAGGTGCCGCGCTGGCCCACGGTCGAGGACACCGACGGCCCCTCCGACGTCGACGCCGCCCGACGCCGGCCGCCGCCCGTCGACCGCGCCCCACGACGGCGCAAGGACGACGCCCCCCTGCCGGCGTGGCTGGAGCCCGACGCCCTCGAGCCGGAGCCCGACGAGCCGGTCCGGCCCGACGACCACTTCGTCCCACCCCCGCCGCCGCCGGTGCCGCGGATCAGCGTCCGCACCCTCGCCGCCCTGGCCGTCCTCGTGCTCGGGCTGGTGCTGCTGTTCGTGCCCCAGCTCGTCGGGCTGACGGCGACGTCCGGGGTGCTGCTGCTCGGGGTCGTGCTGCTCGGCGGGGGCGCCGCCATGCTGGTGCACCGGGTGAGGGATGCTCCGCCGCACGACACCGGGCCGGACGACGGCGCGGTGGTCTGAGACCCGGGAGCAGCATGGCCGTCAGCGAGACCCTCGAGACCCGCGGGCACCTCATGGACACCGGGGTGCTGGCGAGCGTCCTCGACGACGTCCTGTCCTACGGCGGCGACTACCGGATCGACCGGCTCGACGTCGGGCGCGCCCACGAGGACGAGTCCTACGCGCGGATCGTCGTGTCGGCCGAGGACGAGGACGCCCTCCAGCGGCTGCTCATGCGGCTGCAGACGCACGGCGTCAACCAGGTCGACCCGGGCGAGGCCGTGCTGCGGGAGGTCGACCGCGACGGCGTCTTCCCCGAGGACTTCTACTCCACCACCAACCTCGAGACGGTCGTCCGGCTCGGGACCCAGTGGGTGCCCGTCGAGCAGCCGGAGATGGACTGCGGCCTCGTGGTCTCCGAGGGCCGGGTGCGCACGGTGCCGGTCAGCGACGTCAAGGCCGGCCAGCAGGTGGTGTGCGGCGCGGGCGGCGTGAAGGTGGTGCTGCCGCAGCGCGACCACTCCACCGAGGAGTTCGGGTTCATGAACAGCTCCGTGAGCTCGGAGAAGCCGCAGGGGCTGCTGGTGCGCCAGATCGCGCAGCAGATGCGCGAGGTCAAGGCCGAGGGCGGCAAGATCCTCTGGGTCGGGGGCCCGGGGATCGTCCACACCGGGGCCGCGCCTGCCATGGTCACCCTGGTCGAGCACGGCTTCGTCGACGTCCTGTTCGCCGGCAACGCCCTCGCGACGCACGACATCGAGTCGGCCCTCTACGGCACGTCGCTCGGCGTCGACCTCGCCCACGGCAAGGGCGTCGAGCACGGGCACGAGCACCACATCCGGGCGATCAACACCGTGCGCCGGGCCGGCTCGATCGCCGCCGCCGTCGACAGCGGGGTGCTGACCGGCGGGATCATGCACGCGCTGGTGCGGCAGAGGAAGGAGTTCGTGCTGGTGGGCTCGGTCCGCGACGACGGCCCGCTCCCCGACGTCTACACCGACGTCATCGAGGGCCAGCGGGCGATGCGGGCCCAGCTGCCCGGCGTCGGCTTCGCGATCATGGTCGCGACCATGCTGCACAGCATCGCCACCGGCAACCTCCTGCCGGCGTCGGTGCCGCTGGTCTGCGTCGACATCAACCCGGCCACCGTCACCAAGCTGGCCGACCGCGGCAGCTCGCAGGCGGTCGGGATCGTCACCGACATCGGCCTGTTCCTCGAGCAGCTCGCCCGGGAGCTCGTCCCCTCCTAGGTCCTCGGCCGCCGGCCGGCCCACGGGTGCGCGGCCTCGACCTGGCTGGCCAGGCGCACCAGCAGGTCCTCCTGCCACGGCCCGGCCACCAGCTGCACCCCGATCGGCAGCCCCTCGGAGCTCGTCCCCAGCGGCAGGCTGATCGCGGGCTGGCCGCTGACGTTGAAGAACGCGTTGAACAGCGCCATGGCGAACACGGTGAGGTCGGGGGCGTCGGGCGCGGCGTGGATCTGCTCCAGCAGGCCCACGGGCGGGGGCAGCACGGTCATCGTGGGGGTCAGCAGGACGTCGAACTCGGTGCCCCAGCGGGCCACCGACACCCGGCTCTGCCGCTGCAGCTCGTGCACGGCCGCGACGTAGGTGAGGCTGTCGATCCCCTGCGCCTTGCGGCGGCCGGACTGGATGTGCGGCTCGGTGCGCGACCAGTCGACGTCGGGGAAGTCGGCGAGTCCGGAGTCGACCATGGCGAGGAACGCGGTCAGCATGACGTCGGGGACGTCGAGCGTCACGACCTCGACGGTGTGCCCGAGGGCCTGCAGCGCGACGGCGGCGTCGCGGGCGGCCTGCAGGCACTGCGGGTCGACCGGCATGCCGAGCGGCGGGACCTCGACCAGGCCGACCCGCAGCCGGCCCGGGTCGGCTCCGACCTCCTGCGACCAGGGGCGGGCCGGCAGCGGAGCGTTGTACCAGCAGAGCGGGTCCGGGACGGCGACGGCGTCGAGCAGCGCGGCGGCGTCGGCGACGATTCAGGTGACGGCGCCCTCGACGGCCGCACCCTCCCAGGCGGTGACGGTGGAGGGGATGCGCCCCCGGCTCGGCTTGAGCCCGACCAGCCCGCAGCTGGAGGCGGGGATCCGGATCGAGCCGCCGCCGTCGTTCGCGTGGGCGATGGGGAACATGCCGGCAGCCACCGCCGCGGCCGCGCCGCCGCTGCTGCCACCCGGGCTGCGGGAGAGGTCCCAGGGGTTGCGGGTGGCGCCGTAGCGGCTGTTCTCCGCGACCGTGATGGGGCCGAACTCGGGGGTGTTGGTGCGGCCGGCCAGCACGAAGCCGGCCCGGCGCAGGCCGGCGACCACGAGCTCGTCCTGCGCGGAGACGCCCTCCGAGGCGCCCCAGGAGCCGTACGTGGTGGGCCAGCCCGCCACCGGCGTGAGGTCCTTGACCGGGACCGGGACCCCGTGGAACGGCCCGAGGGCGTCGCCCCGGACCACGGCCTCCCCCGCCTGCCGGGCGGCGGCGCGGTGCGCGTCGTCGTCGCGCCAGACCACGGCGTTGACGGACGGGTTCGTGCGGTCGACCTCCGCGAGGCACAGGTCGAGGACCTCGAGCGGGGACACCCGCTTCTCCCGCACGGCGGCGGCGACGTCGAGGGCGGTGGACAGCTCGGGAGGCAGCGGCACGGGCCGAACGTAGGCCATGCTGCCGGCATGGCACCCCGCTACGAGTACAAGGTCGTCCAGCTCCGCGAGGGCATGATCGGGGGGAAGATCAGCGACGGGAAGCTCGAGAAGGCCCTGAACGAGGTCGCCGCCGACGGCTGGCAGCTCAAGACCATCACGGCCGCGGACGTGAAGGGCCGGCTCGGCCCGGGCGGCGTCGAGGGGCTGCTCGTGACGTTCGAGCGCCCCGTCAGCTGACCCGCACCTCGGCGAGCACGCCGAGGTGGTCGCTCGCGGTCCCGGTGTCGAGGACCTCGAGGCGCGTCACCGGGAAGGACGACACGAGGGCGTCGATGGCCTTGTGCGCCCCGACGGCGGGGTAGGTGGGGCCGGGGCTGCCGCCGGACAGGCCGGAGGTCAGCGCCTCCCAGGACGGCGAGCCGGGGCGGTCGTTGACGTCGGCCCCGAGCACCAGCGGCCCGTCCCCCACCAGGGCCCGCACCCGCCGGGCGCTGTCGAGCCGCGCCTCCTCCTGCAGGTCGAGGTGCGTGCCGGCCAACGTGAACGCGACGCCGTCGACCCTGACCTCCGCCAGCGCGACCGCCCGCCGGTGCAGGCCCCGGTACTTGGGCATGAGGACGGCGCGGGCGCTCGTCACGTGCACGTGCGGGGCGACGAGCACCAGATTGCCGGCCGCCCAGGACCAGCCGGCGGGCCGCATCCCCGCCCGCCGGGCGAGGAGCGCCCGCGAGGTGCGCCAGCCGAGCAGGCGCGGGGCCTCCTGCACGACCACGACGTCCGCCGCGACCTCCGACAGCACCGCGGCCACCGACCGGGCGCCGTCGCGCAGGGAGCGGACGTTCCAGCTCAGGACCCGCACGAGGCCGAGCGTAGGGGCTGCTGCTGCCCCAGGACGACAGCCGAGGACGACTGCCCTGAGGAATACTGCCTGAGGACCTACTGCCCGAGGACGCGGAAGCCGCTGAGCATGCCGCGCATCTCGCGGGCCCGCTGGGCGCTGACGTCCTCGACGCGCGGCGCGGGAGCGGCCTTCTTGCCGCTCCCCTTCGGGCGACCGCCGCGGGGACGGGGCACCTCGGCGAGCCGCTCGCGGACCGCCGCCAGCATGCCCTCGCGGTCCAGCAGCTCGCCGTCCTTGAGCCAGGCGTGACGGCTGCAGGAGGAGCAGGACACCAGGGAGAGCTCGGTGACGGCGTCGGTCACGGAGATGGTGCTCATCGGACGGCCGCAGCAGACCGGCTGCGCGGGGGCGGGGACGGAGGGGGCGTCGGTGTCGGGGCGGCTCGTCATGCGGACGAGACTCCGCTGCGGGGCCGCTGGGCGCCATGGCCCGTTCGGGCTGTTGACGGACTAGTCCGGCGAACCGGACACCTCGCCCTAGCGGGAGCGGGCGAGGTCGGCCGCGCCGATCATGCCTGCGGAGTTGCCGAGGGCGGCCAGCCGCACCTCCGGGTGCGGGCGCGACCCGCTGCCGGTGAGCCGGGCGTCGAAGACCTCCCGGGCCGGCGCGAGCAGCAGCTCGCCGGCGTCGGACACCCCTCCCCCGACGACGAACGCGCCGGGGTCGAGCACCGCGGCGAGGTCGGCGAGCCCCTGCCCCAGCCACGTCCCGATCTCCCGGAAGCAGTCGAGAGCCGCGGGGTCGCCCTCGCGCGCCGCCGCCGTCACCTCCACCGCCTGGATGCCCTCCGGCCGGCCGCCGCCGAGCTCGAGCAGCCGGGCGCCGTAGCCGCGCTGCACGTCGGCGATCTCGCGCGCCTCGTGCAGCAGGGCCCGACCGCTGCAGTACTGCTCCCAGCAGCCGTGCTGGCCGCAGCCGCAGCGCCGGCCGCCCTCGACCACCTGCATGTGGCCGAACTCGGCCCCGATCCCGAAGCGCCCGCGGTAGAGCTTGCCGTCGAGCACGATGCCGCCGCCGATGCCGGTGCCGACGGTGACCACGACGAGGTGGTCCTCGCCGCGACCGGCTCCGAACCGGTGCTCGCCCCAGGCCGCCGCGTTGGCGTCGTTCTCGACGACCACCGGCAGCCCGGTGCGGCGCTGCACGGCGTCGCGCAGCGGCTCGTCCTTCCACGCCAGGTTGGGCGCCACCAGCACGCGGCTGCGCTCGGCGTCGATGAACCCGGCCGCCCCGATGCCGACGGCCTCGACCGTGTGGTCCGCCGTGAGCTCCGCGACGCACGCGGCGACGACGTCCTCGACGTCGGCCGGCGAGGCGCTCGGCGTCGCCCGGCGGGTGCGGGCCAGGACGTTGCCCTGCTCGTCGACGACGCCCGCGGCGACCTTGGTGCCGCCGATGTCGACGCCGATGGTCAGCACGGCCACGTCAGCCCTCCCGGACGTCGATGTGCTCGACCGGGCTCCCGGACGGGCGGGGACCGGGGGGCGGGGCGAGGGCGCCCCTCAGCGCGGCCGCGAGCGAGGCGGCGGCGTCGAGCAGGTGCTCGACCGTCTCCGGGCGCACGTGCCGGACCGCACCGACGGCCTGGCACAGCGGGCAGGTCGTGCAGGGGACGGACCCGGTGGACAGGTGCTCGTCGTCCAGCAGGTGCGCGGCCCGCGTGCGCGCCCACTGCTCCGCCGCGGTCAGGAGCTTCACGGCCTCCTCGGCCGCCGAGCCGACGTCGGTCACCGCTGCGCCCTGGTCATCGGAGCCCGGCTCAACGGAGCCCGGCTCAACGGAGGCCGGCTCATCGGAGGCCGGCCAGGAGGTGCTCGGGCCACAGGTCCGGGTCGGGCTCGAACCGGACGGCCAGCCGGCCCTCGGCCAGGACCGCGCCGGCGACGGTGCAGCGGCACAGGGCGCTGGGCAGCGCGAGCACCCGCCGGTGTCCCGCGACGGTGACGACGAGCTCGTCGCCGCTGCGCGCGAGGTCGAGCTCGGAGCTGCGCGCGAGCGGCAGGGCCAGCGACAGCACGAAGCCGTCGGGAGAGCGCTCGACCCGGACGAGCTCCTCACCCGACACCGCAGCGTCGACGGGGTCGGCGTCGCCGTGCAGCTCCTGGCCGAGCGCGAGCAGGGCAGCGACCCCCACCGGCTCGCCCGACCGGTACGGCGACACAGTGACGGGCAGCCCGCCCGCGTCGGCGGTGATGGCCTCGAGCTGGGTGGCCTGCGCGTCGGCCCACCCCTGCAGCCACGCGTCCCCGGTGCCGGAGGGGAACACGCGGTTCGCCACGAGCCCGTCGACCCGGTACCCGTAGAGCGCGAGGCTGGTCAGCGTGCGGCGCGCCTCGGCGACGACCACGGCCTCGGGGGTCAGCACCAGCCGCACCGTGGTGGTGGGGGCGGTCAGCACCTCCCGGACCTCGGCCAGCTCGCGGTGCAGCGCCGTCACGGCGTCGAACACGTCGTCCTCGGGGACGGTGGGGCCGGCCACCCGGTGCAGCAGCGGCCGGACGGCGCGCAGGGCCCGCCGCTGGGCCGGGAAGACCTTGTCGACGTACCAGCGCAGCGCCTCGGGCAGGGCCAGCAGCCGCAGCGTCTCGCCGGTGGGCGCGCAGTCGACGACCACGAGGTCCCAGGGCCCGGTGGTGACCTGCCGGCGGACCTCGAGCAGGGCGAGGACCTCCTCGGCGCCGGGCAGGACCGTGAGCTCCTCGGCCTGCAGCGCGTCGACGCCGGCCCGCTCGAGCAGCCCCGTCAGGTACCGCTGCACGTCCCGCCACGACCGCTCGAACGCCGCCTGCGCGTCGACCTGCAGCCCGTACAGCCCCGGCTCGACCTCCGTCGGGACCCCGCTCAGCGGCACGCCGAACGCGTCGCCGAGGGAGTGCGCGGGGTCGGTCGACACGACCAGGACCTTGTGGCCGCGCGCCGCGGCGCACGCCGCCGTCGCTGCGGCGACGGTCGTCTTGCCGACGCCGCCCTTGCCGGTGAACAGCAGGACGCGCACGAGGCTCCGATCGTCGTCCGGGGCAGCTGCAGGGTGGGGGCGCTGAGCAGGTGGCGACGCTACTAGGGCAGGGACTCGACGCGCTTCTTGAGCTCGCGCAGCGCCGTCTCGATGATCATCTTGTTGGCCTTGCGCTTCATGGGGCCGATCATCGGGATCTTCGACTCGAGGGTCAGCAGGTAGGTGACCTCCGTGCTGCCGCCGGTCTCGGTGAGCCCGTAGGAGCCCACCTGCGACTTCTGCAGCTTCGTCGGCTCGACCAGGCTCCAGGCGACGCCGTCGTCGGGGTAGGTGTAGTCCAGCGTGTAGTCGTCGCTGAAGCCGCTGGCGTTCATCGAGAAGGTGGCCCGCTTCGGCCGACCGTCCGGGAAGGTGTCGAGGACCTCGGCGCTCTTGATCTGCCCCGTCCACTCCGGGTAGGCGTGCAGGTCGCTGATCACCGCCAGCACCTTCTCGGCCGGTGCGTCGATGGTGATGCTGCTGCTGGCCTGGTCCGCCACGGTGCGCCTCCTGGGATCCCGTGCACGCTACCGACCACGCACCAGGCCGCGGGCGGCGCCCGCCCCGGGAGGGGCCGGTCGTCCGGGGACTGCGCGCCCGCGCGTCCCGCGCAGGGCCGCTCGTCCCGGGCTGCACCGCACAGGGCCGCTCGACCCGGTCGCTCGGCTGCTCGTCCCGGTCGCTCGGTGATCTACCGCGTCTCGTCAGCGACACGCCGTGCGGGACGACAAGACGCTGACGCTCGCGGCTGAGCCGGGCTCAGGACAGGAGCAGGCCCAGCAGCGCGGTCAGCAGCAGCACCGCGACGACGACGGCGGCAGCGAGCCCGAGGCGCTGGGCCCGGCTCATGGCGCCGAGGTCACCGACCACGGGGAGCACCAGCAGCGGCTCCTCGGTGGCCCGCAGGGCGGACAGGAACCCGGCACCGCAGGCGGCGCAGGTGTCGCGGTCGAGCCCGTTGGCGGCACCGCAGGTGCTGCACGGCCAGCAGGCCCCCGGCGCAGCTGGGGACACCGGCGCAGCCGGTGAGGGAGCGGGCGCGGGCGCCCGCAGAGCCACCGGCGCAGCCGGTGAGGACGCAGGCGCGGGCGCCTGCACAGACAGCACAGCCGGCGCGGGCGTCTGCACAGGCAGCAGCGCGGGCGCGGGCGCCCGCAGGTCGGCGTAGCACTGGGTGCACCAGGGCGCGTCGGGGCGCACGGCCGCGGAGCACCCGGGGCAGCGGGTGCGCTCGGCGGTGCCGGGGCTGTCGAGGTCGGGTCCCACGTCCTGTCGTTCGGCAGGTCCTGCCCGCCCCTGAACCGGAGCGCGGTGAGGCCGTGCGCGCGGGGGTACGTTGCCCCGCGGCCGATCCCCCGCGGCCCCCGCCGCTCCCCGAGGAGTCCCCCGTGCAGGAGTACACCTCCGCCGCCGCTGTCGACATCGCGCCCGACAGCTCCCTCGCGGACGCCGTCGCCGCGAACGCCCGCACGGCACCCGACGACGTCGTGTTCACCCGCCGGGTCGACGGCCGCTGGACCCCCGTCACCGCCAAGGAGTTCGCCTCCGAGGTGACCGCCCTCGCGGCCGGCCTCGTCGCCGCCGGGGTGGGGCAGGGCGACCGGGTGGGCCTCATGAGCAAGACCCGCTACGAGTGGACCCTCGTCGACTACGCCGTGTGGGCCGCCGGCGCCGTCACGGTCCCCGTCTACGAGACGAGCTCCTCCGAGCAGGTGGCCTGGAACCTCGGCGACTCCGGCGCGGTCGCCGTGATCGTCGAGAGCGCCGCCCACCAGGCCCAGCTCGACGAGGTCCGGGCCCAGCTGCCGGACCTCAAGGCGTCGTGGCAGATCGACGCCGGCGGCCTCGAGGAGCTGGCGGCCGCGGGCCGGGAGGTCCCGGAGTCGGCACTGGCCGAGCGTCGCGCCGGCGTCACCACCGACAGCCTCGCCACGATCATCTACACGAGCGGCACCACAGGCCGGCCCAAGGGCTGCGAGCTCACGCACGGCAACCTGCTGGCGGTCGCCCGGTCGGCCGCGGCAGTCCTGCCGCAGCTGTTCACCGCCGAGGGCTCGACGCTGCTGTTCCTGCCGCTGGCCCACGTCTTCGCCCGCTTCGTGCAGGTCACCTGCGTCGAGACCCGGGTCAAGATGGGGCACACCAGCGACATCAAGAACCTGCTGGCCGACTTCGCGACGTTCCAGCCCACCTTCATCCTGTCGGTCCCGCGGGTCTTCGAGAAGGTCTACAACTCGGCCCGGCAGAAGGCGCACGGCGACGGCAAGGGCGCCATCTTCGACCGCGCCGAGAAGGCCGCGATCGCCTACAGCGAGGCCCTCGACAGCGGTGGCGCCAGCCTGCCGCTCCGGCTCCAGCACGCCCTGTTCGACAAGCTCGTCTACAGCCGCCTGCGCGCTGCGATGGGCGGCAAGGTCGAGTACGCCTTCTCGGGCGGCGCCCCGCTCGGCGCCCGGCTCGGGCACTTCTTCCGCGGCATCGGGGTGACGATCTGCGAGGGCTACGGCCTGACCGAGACGTCGGCGCCCACCACCATCAGCACTCCGCAGAGCATGCGCATCGGCACCGTCGGCCGCCCCGGCCCCGGCGTCAGCCTGCGGATCGAGGACGACGGCGAGGTACTGGTCAACGGTCCGCACGTGTTCGCCGGCTACTGGCACAACGACGCCGCGACGGCGGAGGCGCTGTCGGACGGCTGGTTCCGGACCGGCGACATCGGCGAGCTCGACGCCGAGGGCTTCCTGCGCATCACCGGGCGCAAGAAGGAGCTGCTGGTCACGGCCGGCGGCAAGAACGTCGCCCCGGCCGTGCTCGAGGACCGGCTGCGCGCGCACGCCCTCGTCGACCAGTGCATCGTCGTCGGCGACCAGAAGCCGTTCATCGCCTGCCTGGTCACCCTCGACGCCGACGCCCTCAAGCAGTGGCGCGGCAGGGAGGTCTCCCTGGAGGAGGCAGCCACCGACCCCGAGGTGCTCGCCGAGGTGCAGAAGGCCGTGGACGACGCCAACAAGGCGGTGTCCAAGGCCGAGGCCATCCGGAAGTTCGCCGTCCTGCCGGTGGAGTGGAACGAGGAGGGCGGCCAGCTCACGCCGTCGCTCAAGCTGAAGCGCTCGGTCGTCATGAAGGAGTTCGCCGACGAGGTCGAGGGCCTGTACTCCGGCGGCCGGTGAGCTGAACCCCGGCCGTCCGCCTGCCGAAGGACGACTGTGGAACCCGTGCTGCAGGCCGCGGGCCTCGTCGTCGACTTCGGGTCGGTGCACGCGGTCGCGTGGTTCGACCTGTCGGTCGGGGCCGGGCGCAGCGTCGCCCTCGTCGGGCGCAACGGGGCGGGCAAGAGCACGACGATGCGCGTCCTGGCCGGGGTGCTCCCGCCCAGCAGCGGCACGGTCCGGGTCGGGGGCATCGACGCCGCAGAGGACCCTGCCGGCGTGCGCGCCGTCGTCGGCTACTGCCCGGACGTCGGGGGCCTGGTGCCCCGGGCGACGCCGTGGGAGCACCTGCAGCTCGCCGCCAGGCTCCGCGGCCTGCGCCCCGGCTGGGAGGACCGCGCCCGTGAGCTGCTGGCCGCCTTCGACCTCGAGGGCGCGTCCGACCGCATCACCTCCGGCTTCTCCCACGGGATGAGCCGCCGCCTGTCGGTCCTGCTCGCCGCCTTCCACGAGCCGCGGCTGCTCCTGCTCGACGAGCCGTTCGACGGCGTCGACCCGCTCGGCGTCGACGCCACGCTCGACGTCGTCCGGCGCGCGCGCGCCACCGGAGCGGCGGTCCTGGTCAGCACCCACCTGCTCCACCTCGCGGTCGAGGCGTGCGAGGAGGCGGTCGTGCTGCGCGGCGGCCGGGTGGTCGGGGCGGCACCGGCGTCCGAGCTCGGGGGCGACGGCGGCCGGGAGCGGTACCGCGCGCTGATCGCGTGAGCGCCGGCACGCCGACGACGGCGCAGCTGGGGGCCCTGTTCGGGCTGCGCTGGCAGATGGTCCGCAGCCGGCCCGCGCGGCTCGCCCTGCCCGTCGCCGTCGCCGTCGTCCTCGGACTGCTGGTCGCCGCGGCCAGCACGGCCGGGCAGCTCACCGCCCCCGCCCTGGCCACCGCCCTCGACCTCGCGCCGCAGGCCTTCCTCGGCTTCGGCGTTCTCGCCGTCATCGCCCCGCTGACCGCGGGGGGCGGGAACGAGGTCGTGCCCCCCGACCAGCTGGTCGCCTACCCCGTCCGCCCGTCCACGCAGTTCGTCGGCGGCCTGGCGCTCGCTCCCGCCAACCTCGTCTGGGTCGTCCAGCTGCTCGTGCTGGTCGCGGAGACCAGCTGCCTGGCCCGTGGCGGAGCGGCGGCCCCTGCCGCCTTGACCACGGCCGCGTACGTCGGCTGCCTCACGGTGCTCGGGCAGGCCCTGGCCTGGACCGTGGTGGGGCTGCGGCAGACCCGCGGCGGCCGGCGGGCGGTCACCGCCGTGGGCGTCACGCTGCTGCTGGCCGCCCTGGCCGTCGTCCGGCTGGGCCTCGGCGACGCGGCACTCGCCCGCACGCCCACCCGCACCGTCGTGGCCGGCGTCCGGGCGGGAGCCGAGGGCGACCTCGCCCGCTGGACCGTCACCACCGGCGCCCTGCTCGGGCTCGTCGTCGTGGGCGTCTGGGCGGGGTCGCGTGCCTGCGCGTGGTCCCTGCGCCGCCCCGGCGACGCCACCACCGTTCCGGCCTCGCGCACCCTCCCCCGCTCGCCGCTGCGGTCGAGCCCGCTGCGCCAGCTGGTCGCGCTCGACCGCCGGAGCGTCTGGCGGGCTCCCGCCCTGCGCCGGGGCGGGCTGGTCCTCGCGCTGCTGCCCGGCGTCCTCGCCGCCGGCGCCGAGGTCCCGTGGTCGTCGCTGATCGTGCTGCCCGGGCTGGTGGCCGCCGGTGCCGGGCTGCTGTTCGGGGTCAACGCGTTCTGCCTCGACGGCTCGGGCGCGCTGTGGATCGCCTCGCTGCCGGTCGACCCGCGCCTGGTCGCCCGCGCCAAGGCCCTCGTGCTGGGCGAGACCGTGCTGGGGGCCGTCGTCGTGGCCGCGCTGTCCGGCTCGGTCCGGGCGCCCGGCACACCGACCCGCGCCGAGCTCGTCGCCCTGGTGGTGAGCGGCCTGACCTGCACCGCCGTCGTCGTCGCCGGCTGCCTGTCGTCGTCGGTGCGCCGCCCGCACCGCGCCGACCTGCAGGGCCCGCGCGACGCCGTCGCCCCGCCCGGAGCGCTCGCGCTGGCCTCCGCCCGGCTGGCCGTCCCGACGGCGCTGGTGGGCGTGGTGCTCGAGTCCGCCTCCGCGACCGGTGTCGTGGGGCTCGCACCCGCGCTGGCCCTGCCCGTGCTGCTGCTGTGCGCGCTGTCGGTGCGCCGCAGCCTGCGGCGGTGGGCCGACCCGGTCGCCCGGGCCCGCATCGTGCAGGTCGTCAGCGCCGGCTGAGCCTGCCGACGGTGAGGGCCTCGAGGTCGACCTCGAGGAGGCTGCCCACCCGGAGGTCGGCGTGCGACAGGTCCTGGCCCGCGGTCACCGGCCCGGGCACCGCCAGCACCGGCAGCCCCGCCGCGCGGGCCGCCGTCACCCCGTTCGCGGAGTCCTCCACGGCTACGGCGTCGCTCGTGCCGAGCCGGCGCAGCGCCTCCTCGTAGAGGTCGGGCGCGGGCTTGGCCCGCGGCGCGTCCTCACGGGTCACGACGAGCTCGAGCGCCGGCAGCAGCCCGAGGCGGTCGAGGTGCGGCACGACCCAGTCCCGCGGCGACGACGAGACGACGGCGAACCGGCCGGGCAGGGCCAGCAGCTCGACCACGCCCTCGCGGACCTCCAGCGCGTGCACCAGCTCCAGCTCGCGGGCCCGCCGGCGGTCCGGGTCGAACGCCTCGCCGAGCAGGGCCGCCCAGTCGTGGCCGAGGCCGTGCCCGCCCACCCCGGCGATCCACCGCTCGCGGTCGAGCACGTGCCCGTGCGCGAGGTAGCTCTCCTCCCAGGACCGGAGGTGGCTGGACTCGCTGTCGAGCAGCGTCCCGTCGAAGTCGAGCAGCACGGCGGTCACGGTCCCTCCAGGTACCCGCGCAGCCGCGACGCCTGCACCTCCCACCGCCAGTCGCGCTCCACCCAGGCCCGCCCGGCCGAGCCCATGGCCGCGGCCCGGTCCGGGTCCTCCAGCAGCCCGGCGACGGCGTCCGCGACCCGGGCGACGTCGGTCCCGTCGACGACGTGCCCCGTCTCGCCGTCCCGGACGGCGTCGGGCGAGCCGCCGCTGCGGCCGGCCACGACCGGGAGCCCGGTCGCCGACGCCTCGAGGAACACGATCCCGAGCCCCTCGACCTCGAGCCCGGCCCGGCGGGTGCGGCAGGGCATGGCGAACACGTCCCCGGCGTCGTAGTGCGCCGGCAGCTCCTCCCACGGCACCGACCCGGTCAGCACGACGTCGTCGGCCACGCCGTGCTGCGCGGCGAGCCGGCGCAGCCTGCCCTCGTCCGGCCCGCCGCCGACGCACAGCAGGGCCGCCCCCGGCACCCGACGGCGGACCTCCGGCAGGGCGCGCACCAGCACGTCCTGGCCCTTCCGGGGCACCAGCCGGCTGACGCAGACGACGACGGGACGGCCGCCGAGCCGGTGGCGCCGCCGCACGCCCTCGCCGCTGGCGCCAGGGTGGAAGACAGTCGGGTCGACGCCGCTGGCCAGCGGGCGCAGCCGGTCCGCGGGCACGGCCCGGGCCAGCCGCTCCCGCGTGTAGCCGCCCAGGTGCGTGACGACGTCGACGTCGCGGCCGATCCGGGCGAGGGCCTGCCGGGCGCCGGGCAGCAGCGCCCAGCCGACCTCGTGCCCGTGCGTCGACGCCACCGAGCGGTGCACGCCGAGCGGGCGCGCCAGCAGCGCGAGCGGCGCGGCGGCGCC
>JAODNQ010000139.1 GCA_025464695.1 Frankiales bacterium
ACGACGACGACGTCGTGGTTCATCCGGCGGGCGTGCTCGACGCCCCGGCGGGCGGCGTCGACGGGGTCGCCGACCCCGGAGCCCTCGTACGGCGCGAACACGTCGACGCCGGCCTGGCCGCCGACGACCTGCAGCTGCTGCACGGCGTTGGGGCGCTGGAGGTCGCAGGCGACGAGCAGCGGGGCGTGGCCCTGGGCCTTGAGCCAGAGGCCGAGCTTGCCGGCGAGGGTCGTCTTGCCGGCGCCCTGCAGGCCGGCCAGCATGATCACGGTCGGGCCGGTCTTGGCGTGGCGGACGAGGCGCGTCTCGCCGCCGAGGATCGCGACGAGCTCCTCGTTCACGATCTTGATGACCTGCTGGGCCGGGTTCAGCGCCTGGCTGACCTCCGCGCCGCGGGCCCGCTCCTTGACCGCGGCGATGAACGCCTTGACGACCGGCAGGGCGACGTCGGCCTCGAGCAGGGCGATGCGGATCTCGCGCGCGGTGGCGTCGATGTCGGCGTCCGACAGGCGGCCCTTGCCGCGCAGGGACGTGAAGACCTTGTCGAGCCGGTCGGACAGCGTGTCGAACATGGGCCTCAGCCTAGGCGGAGACCGCAGGCCTCAGCGCGGATCGGCTCCGGACGCCGCCCGCACGGCCCGGAGCGCCGTCGAGAGGTCCAGGCCCGTCTGCTCGCGGACCACGCGGACCGCCGCGACCTCGTCCCCGCCGGCGTGCAGCCCGACGGCCTCGGTGCGGAGCGGCTCCGGCAGGAGGACCGGGACCAGCTCGGACTCGGGCCGCACCTGCATGCTCATGGCTGCTCTCTGCCCCTCAGCGCCGCGAGCACGCCCTCGACCACCGCCGCGCGGGCGGCGTCGTCGACGAGCGGCTGGACGTAGAACGCGTCGACGACGTCGGCGCCGAGCGAGCTGACGTGGGCGGTCCGGATGTCGAGCCCCTGCGCGTGCAGCGCCGCGGTGATCCGGTGCAGGACGCCGAGCGCGTCGGGGGCACGCACCTCGACGACGGTGGCGGAGTCGGAGGCGTCGTCGACGAGCGTGACGGTCGGCGGCGCCGGCAGGTACGGGCTGCGCGACGCGTACGCCGCCTCCCGCGCGGCCAGCTTCTCCTCCAGCGGCAGCCGTCCCTCGAGCACCGCCCGCAGGTCGTCGCGGACGGGCGCCCAGGCGGGCAGGTCGCCGAAGCGCGGGGCCACCCGGAACACCGTCACGGCGGTGCTGCCGCGCGAGAAGACCGACGCCGACCGGACGTCGAGCCGGTGCAGCGCCAGCACACCGGCGGCGGCCGACAGCAGACCGGGACGGTCGGGGGCCACCACGGTGACCTCGTCCTCGCGCGCGGCGAGGGCGAACACCCCGGCCTGCACGACCTCCTCCTGCCAGTCGGCCAGCGGCGCCGGGGGCGGCGGCGGTGCTCCCGCGAGCAGGCTCCGGGTGCGGGACACCAGCTCGGTGACCAGCTGCCCCTTCCAGCTGCTCCACGCGGCCGGGCCGGTGGCGGCGCTGTCGGCCTCGGTGAGGGCGTGCAGCAGCTCCAGGACCTGGGCGCTGCCGACGGCGTCGGCGACGGCCCGGGCGGTCGCGGGATCGGCGAGGTCGCGGCGGGTGGCGACGTCGGGCAGCAGCAGGTGGTGCCGGACCATGGCGACGAGCACGTCGACGTCCTCCGGCGGCAGCCCCAGCCGCGGCGCGAGCTCCCCGACGACGACGACGCCGACGTCGGTGTGGTCGCCGGGCCAGCCCTTGCCGAGGTCGTGCAGCAGGGCGCCGAGCAGCAGCAGGTCCGGGCGCTGGACGCGCCGGGTGAGCCCCGCGGCAGCGGCAGCCGCCTCGACCAGGTGCCGGTCGACCGTGAAGCGGTGGAGGCTGTTGCGCTGCGGCTTGCTGCGCACCCGCTCCCACTCGGGCAGCAGCCGGACCAGCAGCCCTGCCTGGTCCAGCGCCTCCATCACGGGCACGGCGCCCGGACCGGCCGACAGCAGGCCGACGAGCGCGTCGAGGGCGGGCCGGGGCCACGGGACGGGCAGGTCGGGGCAGGCGGTGAGCCGCTCCAGGGTGCCGGGCGAGAGTGGGAGACCGGCCCGGGCCGCGGCCTCGGCGACGCGGAGCGGCAGGACGGCGTCGGCGGCGACGTCGGCGTCGCGCGCCAGCACGACCTCGCCGTCCTGCTCCACGACGTCCTGCGCCAGCGGCCGGCGGACCGGCCCGCGCCGGAAGCGGCGGCGCGGGGGCGGCGGCGTGGCCCGGCGCCAGGTGGTGTCCGAGGTGAAGGCGATGGTGCGGGCGGCGCCGGAGACGGCGGCCATCAGCGCGTCGGCGTCGGCGAACCCGAGGCGGGCGGCGACGGCGTCCTGCTCCTGCAGCAGCAGCCGGTCGTTGCCCTTGCGGGAGCTGCTCCGGCGGTGCAGCTCGCCGCGGACGTCCAGCAGCAGCGCGTACCCGGCGCGGACGGCCTCGCCCGGCGGGTCCGCCACCTGCGCGACCGCGAGGGCCTGCAGGGCGTGGACGTCGCGCAGCCCGCCGCGGGCCTCCTTGAGGTCCGGCTCGAGCAGGAAGGCGACCTCGCCCGACGCCCGCGCCCGCACCTCCCCCGCCGCGCGCAGCTCGGGCAGCCGCTTGGCCGCGCTGGCCCGCCACGAGGCCCGGGTCGCGCTGACGAGCTGGCGGGTGACCGTCTCGTCCCCGGCCACGTGCCGGGCGTCGAGCAGCCCGAGCGCCGCCTTGAGGTCGTCACGGGCCACCGCGACCGCCTCCGCGACCGTGCGCACCGAGTGGTCGAGGGCGACACCGGCGTCCCACACCGGGTACCAGACGGCGTCCGCGAGCGCCCCGACGTCGGGGCGGCCGTCGTGCACGAGCACCAGGTCGAGGTCGCTGCCGGCAGCCGGCTCACGCCGCCCGGCCCCGCCGACGGCGACGAGGGCCACGCCGGGTCCGGGGTCGCCGAGCAGCCCGGCGAGCCAGCCGTCGTACAGCTCGACCAGGGCCGCGCGCAGGGGCGCGCCCCGCAGGTCGTCGCGGGCGAGCAGGGCCGCACGGGTGACGGCGAACGGCTCGGGCGCGGGGTCGGCGGTCACGCGCGCAGGGTCACAGCGCCTCGGCTCCGCGCTCGCCGGTCCGCACCCGGACGACGTCGTCGACGGGGGTGGTCCACACCTTGCCGTCGCCGATGCTGCCGGTGCTGCCGGTGCTCGCGGACTGCACGATCGCGTCGACCACGGACGCGGCGTCGACGTCGTCGACGAGCACCTCCAGGCGCACCTTCGGCACGAACGACACCGTGTACTCGGCCCCCCGGTACACCTCCGTGTGGCCGCGCTGCCGGCCGAAGCCCTGCACCTCGCTCACGGTCATGCCCTGGACCCCGAGGGCCTCCAGCGCGTGCTTCACGTCGTCGAGCTTGAACGGCTTCACGACGGCGGTGACGAGTCTCATGGCGCGGAACCTACCGGCGGCGCTACCGACGGCCCAGCGTGCGCACCGAGCCGAAGTCGTACGCCGTCTCCGCGTGCAGCACCTGGTCGAGGCCGGTGTGCTCGTCCTCCTCGCTGACGCGCCACGGCAGCACGAGGTCGACTCCCCGGGCGATCACGTACGACACCGTGAAGGAGAACGCGGTGGCGGCCAGCACCCCGACCGCCTGGCGCCCGAGCTGCCCCGCGCCGCCGCCGAGCAGCAGCCCCTCGTGGACGACCCCGGCGTTGACCGCGCGCGAGGCGAACAGGCCGAGGAACAGCACGCCGACGACCCCGCCGACGAAGTGCACCCCGACGACGTCGAGCGCGTCGTCGACCGACAGCCGGTGCTTGTACTGGACGGCGAAGAAGGCGCAGCCGCCGGCGACGAGGCCGAGCAGCAGGGCGGGCCCGGGCTCCAGGAAGCCGCACGCCGGGGTGATGGCGACGAGCCCCGCGACCGCGCCGGACACCGCGCCCAGCGACGTCGCGGCGCCGGTCCGCACCCGCTCCAGCCCGATCCACGCGACGTGCCCGCCGACGCCGGCCCGGTGCGTGCCCAGCAGCGCCGAGCTCGCCAGCGCCCCCGCCGACAGCGCGCACCCGGCGTTGAACCCGAACCAGCCGAACCAAAGCAGGCCCGCGCCGAGCCTCGTGAGCGGGAGGTTGTGCGGGGGCATCGCCTCGCGCGGCCAGCCCAGCCGCTTGCCCGCGACCAGCG
>JAODNQ010000153.1 GCA_025464695.1 Frankiales bacterium
ATCGCCGCCCGCAGCGCGCACGGCGGCGACCGCCGTGAGGTGGCCGACCAGCGGCACGGCGCCGAGCCCGCGGCCGACCTCCTCCAGCGCGGCGCAGGACAGCGCGGTGCCGGCGCCGGCACCACCGTCGGCCTCCGGCACGGCCAGGCCGGGGACGCCGATCTCGACGAGGTCGCGCCAGAGAGCGCGGTCCCCGGTGCCGGGCAGGTCTGCCAGGGCGAGGCGGGAGGGCGTGTCGCCGTGGGCGGCGAGCACGCGCTCGAGCACCTCGCGCAGGTCGGACTCCTCCTCCTCGGGCCGCCCGAGCGGCCGTCCCGCGACCGCCTTCGGGGCACGGACGCCGGTGTCCTCGCCCCGGCTCGAGGGCAGGCCGAGGACCTGCTCGGCGATCGTGTTGCGCTGGATCTCCGCGGTGCCCGCGCCGATCGTGCTGGCCCGGGTCATCAGGTAGCCGTAGGTCCACTTCCCCTTGTCCACGGCACCGTCGGCCCGGTTGCCGAGGACGGCGTCGGGGCCGAGGACGCGGAGCGCCAGGGCGTGCAGCTGCTGGTCGAACTCGGACTTCACCAGCCGGTTGACGCTGCCGGCTGCCCCGGGGTCCTCCCCGCGGAGCACGGCCGCCAGGGCGCGGGAGGCGTGGGCCGCGATCACGCGCAGGCCGGTCTCGGCGCGGGCCACCTGCTGCAGCACCTCGGGGTCGGTCGCGTAGCCCTGGCTGCGGACGAGGCCCAGCACCTGGTCGACCGTCCCGCGGTACTTGAACTCGTCGGCCAGGAAGGCGGTGGCGCGCTCGTGGCCGAGGCTGTTGCGCGCGATCGCCCAGCCGTCGCCCTCGTCGCCGATGCGGTTGCCGACCGGCACCTCGACGCCGTCCAGGAACACCTCCGCGAAGTGGGCCGCGCCGCTGATGTCCCTGAGTGGGCGCACGGTGACGCCGGGGGCATCCATCGGGATCACGAGGTACGTGATGCCGGCCCCGCCCGGCCCGGCCGGACCGGTCCGGACGAGGGCGAACATCCAGTCCGCCCGGTCGGCCTGCGTGGTCCAGAGCTTCTGCCCGTCGACGCGGTAGACGTCGCCGTCGCGCACCGCGCGCGTCGTCAGCGCCGTGAGGTCGCTGCCGGCGCCTGGCTCCGAGAAGCCCTGGCACCACAGCTCGTCGGCCGCGAGCAGCGGGCGCAGGAAGCGCTCGCGCTGCGCGGGCGTGCCGTGCTTGATGATCGTCGGCGCCACGATGAACGACAGCGGGCACGGGTGCGCCGGGGCCCCCGCTGCGGTCGTCGTGTGGTGGTAGTCGACCTGGCCCTGCGCGTCGAGCCCGAGGCCGCCGGCCTCGCGAGCCCAGCCGGGAGCGGCGAGGCCGGCGTCGACCAGGGCCGAGTGGAAGGCACGGACGGCTGCGAGCCGCTCCGCGCCCCGCAGCCCCTTCGTCGCCGGCACGCGGTCGCGCAGGAACGTGTCGAGCCGCTCGCGCCAGTCGGCAGGAGCTGCCTCCGTCGCGGGGCTGTGCTCGAGGGTGGTCACGCCGGCCTCCGCCTGTGTCGAGACGTACTTGTCATACCTGGTTGTACAGGTAGGCCGCCGCCAGCGCTAGCGGCAGGATGCGCAGGTGCCCCCTGCTCCTGCCGTCTCCGGCCGCCCCCGTGACCCCCGGCTCGCTGCGCGGGCCGCTGACGCCGCGGTCGCGTTGTTCGGGGAGCAGGGATGGGCCGGCTTCAGCATGGAGGCGGTGGCCCGGCGGGCCGGCGTCGGGAAGGCGTCGCTCTACCTGCGGTGGCGGTCGCGGGAGGACCTGCTCTCCGACGCGCTGGAGTCCCGGGTCGGCCTGGCCGCCATGGTCGACACTGGCGTCACCCGCGACGACCTCGTCCTGCTCGCGCGCGCCCTGCTCGAGCTCTACACCGGGGACGCCGGCGCCGCCGCGCGCCGCATCAGCGTCGAGGCCCCGACCGTCCCCGCACTGCAGCAGCGGCACCAACAGCTGTTCGCGGCCCAGAGCCGTGCAGCGCGCGCGATCGTGCTCCGGGGGGTCGCGCGCGGCGACCTCCCGCCGGGGACGTCGGCGTCCCTGCTGCTGGAGACGCTGTGCGGCGGGGCGATCCTGCACGCCAGCACGACGACCAGCACCTCCGAGCAGCTCGACGCGTACGCGGAGCGGCTCGTGGACTTCCTCCTGGTCGCGACCAGGCACAGCGCGTACGGTGGTTCCTAGACGCCCACCGTTCAGGAACCCTCGGAGGACCTGTGACCGGCTACGCCGACCTCGACCCGCGCACTCCCGTCCTCGTGGGAGTGGGGCAGGCGTCCGAGCGTCTCGACAGCCCCGACTACCGCGCCCGTTCCGCCGTCGACCTCGCCGCCGACGCGGCGCGCGAAGCGCTCGTGGACACCGGGGCGGACCCGGCCGACGTCGCGGCGGCACTGGACGTCGTGGCCGCCGTCCGTCAGTTCGAGATCTCGACGCCGATGGCTGCCGTCCCGCTGGGCCGCTCGGACAACGTGCCGCGCAGCGTCGCGCGCCGCCTCGGCGCGGACCCCCGACGGGCTGTGCTCGAGGTCGGCGGCGGACAGTCGCCGCAGCACCTGCTCAACGAGTTCGCGGCGGAGATCGCCGCGGGCCGGGCCGACGCCGTGCTGGTCTGCTCCGGTGAGGCCATCTCCACCGCGCGGCACCTCAGGGACGCGCCGGACCGGCCGGACTTCACCGAGCACGTCGAGGGCGACCTCGAGGACCGCGGCCTCGGCCTGCGCGGTCTGATGACCCACGCCGCCGTCGAGCACGGCCTCGTTGACGCCCCGAGCTCGTACGCCCTCCTGGAGAACGCGCGACGGACCCGCCTCGGCCTGAGCGCGGCCGACCACGCGGCGCAGATGGGTGAGCTGTTCGCGCCTTTCACCCGGGTCGCCGCGAAGAACCCGCACGCGGCGGCACCGGTGGAGCGCGACGCCGTGGAGCTGGTGACCCCCACGACGGCGAACCGCGTGGTCGCCGAGCCCTACACCCGGTACCTCGTCGCGCGCGACCAGGTGAACCAGGGCGCCGCCGCGCTGCTGGTGTCCGTCGAGGTGGCCAGGCGGCTGGGGGTCCCGGAGGACCGGTGGGTGTTCCTCGTGGGCCATGCCGACGTGCGCGAGCGCACCGTCCTCGAGCGCGCCGACCTCGGCGCCTACCCGGCGGCGTGCCTGGCCGTCGAGCACGCCCTCGAGGTCGCCGGCGTGGGGCTCGACCAGGTCGACGTCCTGGACCTCTACAGCTGCTTCCCGATCGCCGTCACTGCCGTCCTCGACGGCCTCGGCTTCGCCGCCGACGACCCGCGCGGGCTCACCGTCACCGGTGGTCTGCCGTTCTTCGGCGGAGCCGGCAACGGCTACTCCCTGCACGCCGTGGCAGAGGTCGTGGGGCACGTGCGCTCCGCCCCCAGGTCGACCGGACTGGTCGGCGCGAACGGCGGGGTCCTGTCCAAGTACTCCGTCGGCGTCTACTCCACGGTCCCGACCCCGTGGAGGGCGGACGACAGCGCTCGGCTCCAGCGGGAGGTCGACGCCTGGCCCGCGCCCGGCACTGCGCGTCGCGCCGACGGCTGGGCGAGGCTGGAAGGCTGGACCGTGCAGCACGGTCGCGACGGTCGCCGCTCCGCGGTCGTCGTCGGGCGGCTGGAGGAGGACGGCCGGCGCTTCTACGCGACCGGCGTCCCGGGCGACGACGACCTGCTCGGCCTGCTGGCGGGCGAGCCCGGGGGTGCCCGCCTCCACGTCCGCTCCACGGGCCAGGGCAACCGCGTGACGACGTCGGAGCAGCGGACGCACGAGCTCGTCCCGCGACGGGTCCCCGGCTTCCGGCAGGAGTACGAGCACGTGCGCGTCCACCGGGACGGCCACGTGCTCGAGGTGACCATCGACCGGCCCGACTCCCGCAACGCCCTGACGCCGCCGGCGAACGAGGAGTTGGACGAGGTCTTCGACGCCTACTTCGCCGACCCCGACCTGTGGGTGGCGATCCTGACAGGGGCGGGAGAGCGGGCGTTCAGTGCCGGCAACGACCTGCTGTGGACCGCCAGCGGCAAGCCGACGTGGGTCCCGCAGAACGGGTTCGCCGGACTGACCAGCCGACGGGACCGGCCCAAGCCCGTGATCGCCGCCGTGAACGGCTACGCACTCGGGGGCGGCTTCGAGATCGCCCTCGCGTGCCACCTGGTCGTGGCCGACGAGACCGCGGTGTTCGGGCTGCCGGAGGCCCGGACGGGTCTGATCGCGGCGGCCGGGGGCCTCGTGCGGCTGCCGCGCGCGCTGCCCGAGAAGCTGGCCTCGGAGCTGGTGCTGACCGGTCGGCGCCTCCCGGCGGCCGAGGCGTTCACGCACGGGCTGGTGAACCGCGTCGTGCCGGCAGGGACGGCGCTGGAGGGCGCGCGGGCCCTCGCCGAGGAGGTGCTGCGCTCCTCGCCCACCTCGGTGCGGCTGTCGCTCGCCGTAATGCAGGAGGCCGCCGGCACCCCCGACGTCGTCGACGCGGTCGAGGCCGGCGGCCCGGCGATCGATGAGCTGCTGGTGAGCGAGGACATGGTGGTGGGGCTGATGGCGTTCGCGACGAAGACCTCGCCGCACTGGACCGGTCGCTGACCTCCCGGGCCCGTCGGGCATACGTGGTTCACTAGGTGACCCAGCCTCGTTGAGCGGAGACCACGTCCATGAGCGAAGCGGCGGTGAGCCTCGCGCCCCTGATGACGTCCTCGAACGGTCGTCCGGCGCGTGCCCCCAAGACAGCGGAGCTGGTCGCCCAGACGCTGCGCAAGATGATCGTCGGCGGCAAGCTCAAGGACGGCGACTTCCTGCCGCACGAGGCCGAGCTGATGGCGCACTTCAACGTCTCGCGGCCCACGTTGCGCGAGGCCGTGCGCGTCCTCGAGTCCGAGCGGCTCGTCGAGGTGCGACGCGGCAGCCGGACCGGCGCGCGGGTGTGCGTCCCGGGCCCGGAGGTCGTGGCCCGGCCGGCCGGCCTGCTGCTGGAGCTGGCGGGCGCGACCGTGGCCGACGTCTTCGTGGCGCGCAGCACGATCGAGCCGGCCGCAGCCCGGCTGGTCGCCGAGGCGAAGGACGAGCAGGCGGCCCAGGAGCTCGAGGCCATCCTGGTGGACCAGCTGTCGGACGCCAGCGACCCCTACGCCCTCGCCCGCGGCTCAGCGGCCTTCCACCTGCGCGTCGTGCAGCTGTCGGGCAACGTCACCCTGGGGATCGTGGCGGGGATGCTGCACGAGATCACTGAGCGGCACACCCGGTCGGCCGTGCTCGAGGACACCTACGCGCTGACGCCGCAGGCGTACCGCAGGCTCATCCGGTCTTACGAGAAGCTCATCGGGCTGATCCGGTCGGGCGACGGCTCGGGCGCGGAGACCCACTGGCGTCGCCACATGGACGTCGCCGGCGACCTACTCCTGCAGGGGCGGCGGGACACACGCGTCCAGGACGTCCTGGAGTAGGTCACCTCGCTCACCAGGTTGACGAGGTGGTGCCCGGCGCGGGACGCTGTCGTCGTGGATCCCCTCATCGTCCTGCAGACCCTCCGCTTTAAGGGACGGGCCGACTCCCTCGCCGTGGCTGCCGTCGCCGGCAGCACCGAGCCGGAGGCGGCAGTCGCGCTCGAGGCCGCCGTGGCCTCCGGCCTGGCCGTCTCGGCCGGGAAGAGCACGAAGCTCACCCCGGAGGGCAAGGCCGAGCTGGTCCGCCTCCAGGAGCAGGAGCGTGCGGCTGCCGACCCGGCCGGCGTGACGGCGGCCTACGACCGGTTCTCCGAGGTCAACGGGCCCTTCAAGCAGCTGATCACGGACTGGCAGCTGCGGGACGGCGCGACCAACGACCACAAGGACGCCGCCTACGACGCCGCCGTCGTCGCCCGGCTGGGGGAGCTGCACGCGCAGGCCGCGCCGGTCCTCGCCGAGATCGCCGGCCTCGCGCCGCGCTTCGCCCGCTACCCGGCCCGCCTGGACGAGGCCTGGGTCCGCGTGCAGGCCGGGGACAGCACCTACGTCGCCCGGCCGATCACCGACAGCTACCACACCGTGTGGTTCGAGCTGCACGAGGACCTCATCGCGCTCGCCGGGCTCACGCGTGCCGCCGAAGCGGCAGCAGGCCGCGCCCACTAGC
Organism: Frankiales bacterium; assembly: GCA_025464695.1. Next base: position 6,139 of record JAODNQ010000153.1, read on the forward strand.
TCCCGCGAGGTCCTCGCGGGCGGTCTCTTTCGGACCGCCCGCGGGAGCCGTCAGGCGGGGACGAGCACCCGACGGTGGTGGCGGGTCGACCCGTCGAGCAGCTCGTCGGTCTTCACCCGGCGCAGCAGCAGGTGCAGGTCGTGCTCCCAGGTGAAGCCCATCCCGCCGTGCACCTGCAGGGCGAGGCTGGCCGTCCGGGAGGTCGCCGGGCCGGCGTAGGCGACAGCGGCGCTGACCAGCCGGCGCCGTTCGGACGGGGACACGACGTCCAGCGAGGCCGCCGCGAGGTGCAGCAACTCGCGGCTCGCCTCCACGAGCAGGGCCATGTCGGCGCAGGTGTGCTTGACGGCCTGGAAGCTGCCGATCGCCCGTCCGAACTGCTCGCGCTCCCCGGCGTACTGGACGGTCATCTCGAGCAGGCGGGCCGCGGCCCCCAGTGCGTCGACCGTCCGCAGCAGGGCGAGCGCGTCCTGCGTGGCGAGCAGCAGGTCCGGGTCGCACGCCGTGACGCCGGGGACGAGGTCGAGGTCCGCCGAGCCCCACGGGCGGGACAGGTCGAGCAGGCTGCGTCGGACGGGGCGGACGCCGTCCGTGCCCAGCGGCACGAGCGCCGCGCCCTCGGGCAGCAGCACCAGCAGCCCGTCGGCCTCCGGCAGTGCCGGCAGGACGGCGGTGCTCCCGACCAGCCGTCCCGCGGCGGAGGACCAGGCGAGGCCCTCGAGCGGCGGGACGACCGGCAGCCACACCTGCTCGCCCGCCGCCACGGCGTCGGCCAGGGGGCTGCCGAGCAGGTCGAGCAGCCGGGCTGCGAGGGCGAGCTCGGCGAGCGGCAGGGGGCTCAGCGCCCGTCCGGCCTCCTCGACGACCAGGGCGAGGTCCAGCAGGCTGCCGCCCTCGTCGGGGCGAAGCAGGCCGAGCAGCCCGCTGTCGGCGGCTGCCGCGAGCGCCGTCCGGTCGAGCTGGGCGCCGTCGGCGTCGAGCCGGGGCCGCAGCGCGGCCACCGGGTCGTCGCGACGCAACCAGGTGCGGACCAGGTCGGCGAGCGCGTCCTGCTCCTCGGTGAGCGTGGTGTCGATCGACATGCGGAGTCTCCGTGGTCGTGGGCGGGAGGGGGTCAGCGCTCGCGGGGGAGGCCGAGGCCGCGCTCCGCGATCACGTTGCGCATCACCTCGCTGCTGCCGCCGGCGATCGTGTAGGCGCGGGCGTAGAGCCACTCGTCCTGCCACCGGCCGCCGTCGACGAGGGCGGGGTCGCCCTCGACCGCGGCTCCGGTCTCGCCGAGCAGGTCCAGCGCGAAGGACTGCATCGCCAGGTTGAGCTCGCTGAACATGAGCTTGGCGAACGGCGCGTCGGTGATCCGCCCGGTCCCGGCTGTCCAGCGGCGCAGCGTGGCCCGGGTCAGGGCCGTGCAGGCCTCGACCTCGGCGCCCAGGCGGCCGAGCTCGTCGCGGACCCCGCCGTCCTCGCGGGCCGGCCGGCCCTCGACCTCGACGACACCGGCCAGCTCCACCAGGGCGTGCCAGGCCAGCTGCAGGCGCACGACGGCGGCGCCCACCCCGGCGCGCTCGTGGGCGAGGGTCGCGTTGGCGATGGCCCAGCCCTGCCCGGGTGCGCCGATCAGGGCGTCGGCGGGCACCTCGACGTCGTCGAGGAACACCTCGTTGAACTCGGCCGTGCCGGTCAGCACCCGGAGCGGCCGCACGGTGACGCCGGGCGCGTGCATGTCCAGGACGAAGGCGCTGATGCCCTTGTGCTTGGGGAGGTCCGGCTCGGTGCGGGCGAGCAGGTAGCCGAAGTCCGACCAGTGGCCGTCGGTGGTCCACACCTTCTGCCCGGTCACCCGGAAGCTGCCGTCCTCCTGCCGCACCGCCCGGGTGCGGAGCGAGGCGAGGTCGCTCCCGGCGTCGGGCTCGCTGAACAGCTGGCACCAGAGCTCGGACGCCGTGCGGACGGTGGGCAGGTAGCGCGCGCGCTGCGCGTCGCTGCCGTGGTCGAGCAGGGCGCGACTCGCGAGCGTCGCGCCGCTGAACGGCGCGGGGACGCGCGCCCGGGCGAGCTCCTCCGCGACGACGACGGCCTGTTCCGGCGTCGCGTCCTCCCGGCCGCCGTGCTCGAGCGGCCAGTCGGCACCGGCGTACCCGGCGTCGTACAGCGCGGCGTTCCACCGGCGCAGCTCGGCGAGCTCGTGCTCGTCCTCGGCGCTGCGGATGCCCGCTCGCGGCGGGATCTTCGGGGCGTGCGCGGCGACGAAGGCCCTGACCTGCTCGCGGAAGTCGTCGAGCTCCATCAGCGCACCTCGAAGTCCTTGGTCGGCACGGCCGACCGGTCGACCTGGGACATGCCGGCGGGGTTGCCGACCTGGGTGTACATGAGCCCGGTGGCGAGGGCCTGGCTGCGGCCGACGTCGAGCGACTCCCAGACGGCCCGGACGCTCCCCTGGACGGCGGCGGTGGGCTTGGCCGCGATCTTCAGGGCGAGCGCGTGGGCCCGGGACCAGAGTGCGTCGCGGGGCACGACCTCGCTCACGAGCCCGACCTGGTGGGCGCGCGCGGCGGACATGCGCTCGTCGATGCCGAGCAGCACCATGCGCAGGACCTCACCGAGAGGCATCCGCCGGGCCAGGCCGATGGGCTCCAGCGCTGCGGTCATGCCGTAGGTGACATGGGGGTCGAAGAAGACGGCGTCGTCGCTGGCCAGGACCAGGTCCGCCTCGTTGACCCAGTACAGGGCCCCGCCGGCGACCATCCCGTGCAGCGCCACCACGACCGGCTTCCAGCAGCGGTTCTGCTTGGGCGACAGCGCGATGCCGGGGTCGAGCTGGCTGAACGGCGCCTCGGGGATGTCGAAGCCGTCCTTGACGTCGACGCCGGTCGAGAAGGCGCGGTCGCCGGCGGCCCGCAGGACCACGACGTGGACGTCGTCCGTGCGCGCGGCGAACGCCCACAGGGCGGTGAAGTCGTCGAGCATGGGCTGGTTGAAGCTGTTGAGCCTGTCGGGACGGTTCAGGGTCACGGTGAGGACGTGGTCCTCCAGCGACGCGAGCACTGTCTGCAGGGAGTCGAGCTCCACCTGCCACCTGCTTCCGTGGGGGTCGGGGGACCGGTCCACCCTGGTCGGCAGCCCGTGTCGCATGACACACTGAGTAAACTACGTCAGCGGAAGGACGTCACATGGTCCACGTCGTGTACCTCGACCCCCAGGGCGGTCGGCACGAGCTCGAGGGTGAGACGGGGTCGTCCGTCATGGACCTCGCCACCAAGAACGGCGTCCCCGGCATCGTCGCAGAGTGCGGCGGCTTCATGAACTGTGCCAGCTGCCACGTCTACGTCGACGACACCTGGGCGGAGCGGGTCGGCCCGCCGCCCGAAGAGGAGGGCGAGATGCTCGAGGGAGCGCTGTCCCCCCAGCTGCCCACGAGTCGTCTGTCCTGCCAGGTGCCGCTGACCGACGAGCTCGACGGGCTCGTCGTCCGCGTGGCGCCCGAGCAGCAGTGAGCGGCCCGTCCCGCCCCGCCGCCGACGGCGTCCTCGTCGTCGGCGCGTGCCAGGCGGGGCTGCAGGTGGCCGTGTCCCTGCGCGAGTTCGGCCACACCGGTCCCGTCACGCTGGTGGGAGCCGAGCCGCACCTGCCGTACCAGCGGCCGCCCCTGTCCAAGGCCTACCTGGCGGGCACGGCGACGGCGACGTCGCTCGCCCTGCGCAACGAGGAGTTCTTCGCCGCGCAGGACATCACCCTCGTGCGCGGTGAGCGTGTCCTCGACGTCGACCTCGACGCCGGGACCGCGCAGACCGACATCGGGCGGTCGCTGTCGTTCGCCGCGGTCGCGCTGACGACCGGCGCGCGGGCGCGACGCCTGCCGGTGGACGGCGCGGACCTCGACGGCGTACTGGTCCTGCGAGACCTCGCCCACGCGGACGCTCTGGCGGAGGCCCTGCCCGCCGCCACCCGGGTGGTGGTCGTCGGCGGTGGCTTCATCGGGCTCGAGGCCGCGGCGGTCGCCCGCGACAAGGGCAAGGACGTGACGGTCGTCGAGGCGGGGGAGCGCTTGATGGCCCGCGCCGTGGCTCCTGTCGTGTCCGAGTTCTACCGGTCGGCGCACGAGCGACGCGGCACGAGCGTGCTGCTGTCCACGGGCGTGACAGCCCTGGAGGGGGAGGCCGGCCGCGTCACGGGCGTCGTCCTGGCAGACGGCACCGTGCTGCCCGCCGATCTTGTCCTCGTGGGCATCGGCGTCACCGCCCGGACCGAGCTGGCGAAGCGGATGGGGCTGGCCGTCCAGCAGGGCGCGGTGCTCGTCGACGAGCTCGCCCGCACGAGCGATCCGCGGGTCGTCGCCGCCGGCGACTGCACGCTGCTGCCCTCGCCGCAGGCGCCCGAGGTCCTGGTCCGGCTCGAGTCGGTGCAGAACGCGATCGACCAGGCGAAGACGGCCGCGGCGACGCTGCTCGGCGGGACCGAGCCCTACCGCGCCGTGCCGTGGTTCTGGTCGGACCAGTCTGGCATCAAGCTGCAGATCGCCGGGCTGTCCTACGGCTACGACGACGTCGTCGTGCGCGGCAACGTCGACGCCGAGGCGTTCTCCGCCCTGTACCTCCGCGAGGGACGGCTCCTGGCCGTGGACAGCGTCAACCGTGCCCCCGAGTACATGGCCGTGCGTCGCGCGCTCGGCCGGGGCCCGGTGCTGCTGGACCGGACGCGGGCTGCCGACAGCAGCGTCCCGCTCAAGGAGCTGCTCGCCGGCTGACCAGCCGCGCGGCTCCGCGACTCAGCCGTACAGGTCGACGATCCGGGCCGCCTGCAGGTCGTCGCGCAGCAGCGCCGGCGCTGCCGCTTCCATGTGAGCGCGCCAGTGCCGCTCCGCGCCGGCGGGGTCCTGCGCCCGGACGAGGGCCACGAAGCGGTCGTAGCTGCGGAGCGCTGCCCGGAAGCGGGCCGGCGCGTCCGGGTCGGCGAGGTAGCGGTCGACCAGGACCGCGAGGTGTCGCGCGGCGAGGTCCTGCAGGACTCCGCCCTGCACCGCGAGCGTCCGATTGCCGCAGCGCTCGACGACCAGCCCGTGGAAGCGAGACGTCAGCCCCGACCACTGCCCCGGGTCGGCCACCGCTTCCGGGCCGGCAGCGACGACGGCCCGCAGCGCCGACACGCAGCCCGAGAGGTCGGCGAGGTCCTCGTCGGTCCGCCGCTGCGCGAGCAGACGGGCGCAGACCGGCTCGGTCAGGCTCCGCGCCTCGTACAGGTCCCGCAGCGTGGTGCCCGACAGTTGCAGCACCAGCCCGACGTGACGGGCGGCGACGGACACGTCGGGCTGGAGCACCTGCGCGCCCCCGCGGGACCCGCGGCGGACCGAGATGAGCCCTTCGGCCTCCAGCACGCGGTAGGCCTCGCGCAGGGTGGGGCGGCTGACCCCGAACTGCTCGAGCAGCCCGCCCTCCGGCGGGAGCGTGTCGCCCGGCCGGAGCTCGCCGCGGGCGACCCGGCGGCGCAGGGCGTCCGCGACGAGCTCAGCCGCCTTGGGTGCCCGGGCCGCACGGTCGAGGTCCACCGGCCCTACTTCGGACCGAAGCGCACGCCCGCGTCCAGGCGCAGGCACTGGCCGTTCAGCATCGGGTTGTCGATGACGGCCATCGCCAGACGCGCGTACTCGTCCGGGTGTCCCATCCGCTTCGGGAAGGCGTTCCCGGCGACGAGTGGGGCGATCGCCTCCTCGGGCAGACCGGCCACCGCGCCGGTGGCGAACAGGCTGGGGGCGATGGCCACGACGCGGATGCCGAGGCCGCCGAGGTCGCGCGCCATCGTGAGGGCCATGGCGGCGATGGCGGCCTTGGAGGCGCTGTAGGCGACCTGGCCGATCTGCCCCTCGAACGCCGCGATGGAGGCGGTGTTCACGATCACGCCGCGCTCCTCCTCCTCCGGCTCGTTGGTGCTCATGTGCCAAGCCGACAGGCGGTTGAGGTTGAAGGTCGCGACCGTGTTGAGGTCGAGCACCGCGCGGAAGCTCTCGAGGTCGTGAGGACCCGACTTGCTGAGGGTCCGCTTCACCGTCCCGCCGCCCGCAGTGGTCACCGCGACGTGCAGGCCGCCGAGTCCGTCGACCGCCGCCTGCAGCGCCTGCTCGGCGCCCTCGAAGTCGGTGACGTCGACGGCGTGGAACGCCGCTCCGATCTCCTCGGCGACCGCGTCGCCACCCTCCCGGTCGAGCACCGCCACGTCGGCGCCGGCGGCGACGAGCCGCTCTGCTGTCGCGCGACCCATGCCGGACGCGCCTCCGACGACGACTGCCTTCTTGCCCTGGACCTGCACGTGACGCTCCTCGTTCGCTGTGGCTGGTGGCTGGTGGCTGAGTGGCTGGTGGACGGTCAGTCCGTGGGCAGCAGGCCGAAGCTGCTGCGGGCGTAGGCGGCGCGGCGGCGGTCACTCACGAGGAACGACGGCGGCGACAGGAAGACCACGTCGCGTCCGAGGGAGCCCTCCGCCTCCCGCTGCGCCAGGCGGGAGGCGGCGTCGGCGGTCGACCCGGTGAGCGCGATGGCGTCGACCATCTCGTCCGTGACGGCAGCCGCCATGCCCTTCATGTCGCCGGTGCGGAAGGCGGCCCGCAGCGCGTCCACCTGGGCGGTCCAGCCGTGGTGCTCCACGTAGGGGTCGTAGGTCTTCACCGTGAGGTAGAAGCCGATCATCTTGCGGGCGTCGGCGCGAGCCCGCTCGGGGTCGTCGTCGTCGATCGCCGTGATGAGCCAGCCGTGCTCGAGCGGGGGCGTGGCGCGCTCGGCGCTGCCGTACTGGAGGGCTGGGCGGACGATGTCGTCCCACCACCGGGCGGTGAACAGGCCGTGCCCGATGACGCCGTCGGCGGAGCGGGCTGCCGCAGCGACCATGCCCTTGTTGAAGCCGGCCATGAGGACCGGGATGTCGAGACGCCCGAGCACCGGAGCCTGGACGGCGGCGTCGACCCGGTAGAACTCGCCCTCGTAGTGGACCCGCTCGCCGTTCTCGGCGTGCAGCCACGCCTTGACGGCGCCGACGAGGTCCACCAGCCGGGCGACGGGCCGGTCGGCCTCGACGCCGAACCAGTCCCTGTTGATCGTGAAGGCTCCGGACCCCAGGCCCAGGAACAGCCGGCCGGGAGCGCGCTTGTGGACGTGGCGCAACGCTGCCGCGTGGGCGTAGGGCGTCCGGGCGAACGCGTAGGCGATCGCAGGCCCGACGAGCGCGTGCTCCGTCCCGAGAGCCATCTCGGCAAGGCTGGCGTACGCCTCGACGTCGACGAACTCCCCGTTGCAGAACGCGCTCATGCCCGCGCCCTCCGCCTCGCGGGCGACGTCCGCGTCCTGCCAGGGCATGCCGAATTGCACGTCGGTCTCCGCTCTCATCGTTGTACCTAGTGTACTTGGTAGCCTATGGTCCGGGCAGAGTCCACCTGGTCGACCGAGAGGCCCGCGCGCGATGACGACGACAGAGCAGCCCGCCCCCGCTCCGGAGTTCGGAGTCCTGACCGAGGACGCCGTCGCACGGTCGCGCCAGCGCCTCGGCGTCCCGCAGCCGCAGTTCGGGCCGCCGCACAACTACGAGGTGACCTGGGACGGGTCCCGCCACTTCGCGTTCGGCTACGGCGACGACAACCCCCTGTACTGCGACCCGGCGTACGCGGCCGGCACCCGCTGGGGCGCTCTGGTCGCGCCCCCCACGTTCCTCTACACGATGGGCGAGGACGCCGCTCCAAGGCCCGACGCAGCGACCAAGGCCCTGCTCAAGGGCGACCCGTTCGCGGGCCTCGGCAGCTACCAGGCGGTCATGGAGTTCGAGTGGTGGCGTCCGCTGCAGGCCGGCGACCGCTGCCGGGTGCTGCAGGCGCAGGTCGGCGTGCAGCCCAAGACCAGCAGCTTCGGCGGGCGCACCGCGCACGTCACCCACGACTACCTGTACGAGAACGGCCGCGGGGAGATGCACGCGCTGCGGCGCGGCACCTGGATCAACGCCGAGCGTTCGGCCAGCAAGAAGCGGGCGAAGGAGAAGGTCGAGCCCGTCCCGTACACGTCGGAGCAGCTCGCGGAGATCGACGCCGCCTACGACGCCGAGGTCCGGCGCGGCGCCGAGCCCCGCTACTGGGAGGACGTGCAGGTCGGCGACGAGCTGCAGCCGCGCGTCAAGGGCCCGCTCACGACCACCGACGTCGTCGTGTGGCACCTGGGCTGGGGCATGCAGCTGACGCCGCCGGGTGCGTTCAAGATCTCCCGCGCGGTACGGCGCAAGGCGCCGGGCCTCTACCCCCCCAACGCCCTCGGCGTGCCCGACACCGTGCAGCGGCTGCACTGGGAGCCGGCCCGGGCGCAGGAGCTGGGCCTGCCGACCTCCTACGACTACGGCGGCATGCGTGAGACCTGGCTGTGCCATGCCGTCACCGACTGGATGGGCGACGACGCCTGGCTGTGGAAGCTCCGGTGCGAGCACCGGAAGTTCAACTACGTCGGGGACACCACCTGGGTGCGCGGCACGGTGGTCGACAAGGTCCAGGTCGACGGGCGCTCGCAGGTGCATCTCGAGCTGCGGTGCGAGAACCAGCGCGGACAGACGACGACGCCGGGCACGGCGGTCGTGCTCCTTCCGACCCGAGACGCTGCTGTCGAGCTCCCCGCACCCCCGGCTTCGGACCTGGAGGGCATGGTCCGGCACGAGCTCGAGCAGTTCCGGGTGCAGGAGTGAGCAGCCTCGACCCGGGGGACCTCGGCCTGCTCGTCCTGCGCGTCGCTGTCGGTGGCGTGATGCTCGCCCACGGCTGGAACCACGTCTTCGGCGGCGGCCGCATCGCGGGCACCGGGCGCTGGTTCGAGAGCCTCGGCATGCGGCCCGGCGTCCTGCACGCCTGGACCGCGAGCCTCACCGAGCTCGGGGCGGGGGCCTTCCTCGTCCTCGGTCTGCTCACGCCGTTCGCGGGTGCAGCCGTCATCGGCGTGATGGTCGTCGCGTGGGTGACCAACCACCTGCGGAACGGCTTCTTCATCTTCCGCCCGGGCGAGGGCTACGAGTACGTGCTCGTCCTCGCCGCCTGCGGGGTCCTGCTCGCGGGTGCCGGCGGGGGCGGTCTCTCCCTCGACGCCGCGCTCGACGTGTTCGACCCGCCGTCGTGGCGCACGACGTCGCTGGCGCTGCTCAGCGGCTTCGGAGGAGCAGCCGCGCTGCTGGCGGGCTTCTGGAGGCCGCCTGTGCGGACCCCGGCGTGAGCCCCCACGACGCGCCGCCGGCCGACCTGGAGACCGTGCGCGACGACGCCCGGGAGCGGTCCGGGCCCCCGGCCCTGACGACGGGACACCTGTGAGACCGTCGGCCGCGTCCGCGTGCCCAGACCTGCCCGCCCTGGCCAGAGGGCAGCGCGTCCGGCTGCACCACGGCCACGTCACGCTCCCCGACGGTCACGAGGTGGGCGTGACGGTCGGCGGCATGGGGGTCCCGCTCGTCTTCCTGCACGGGATCGGCCTGTCTCGCCGCACCTACGTGCGTGTCCTCAACCGCCTCCCGCAGCTGGGCTTCCTGGTGGTCGCCCTCGACGCCGCCGACCACGGGGAGACAGGTGGCCTGCCGCGCGGGCAGGCCACGTTCGGGCAGCGGGTCGACCTGACCCTGCGCGCCCTCGACGCGCTCGGGATCAGCCGCGCCGTCTTCGTCGGGCACAGCATGGGTGGGCGCATGGCGGCGGAGCTGGCCGGGCGGGACCCTGCCCGCAGCATCGCCCTCGTGCTCGTGGATGCCGCCCTGGGCAGCACGTTCGACGACAGCCGTGGACGGATCGACCGGCCGTGGCTCGTCGCGCGGGCACTCGCGGAGGCCGTGTACGACTCCTCCAGGGACCGCACCGAGGTCGGTGCGGACGACCGCAAGCACTACCGGCGGGTCATGACCGGCTCCATGCGCTCCACGGTCCTGCGGCCGTGGCGGTTTCGCGCAGCCGCGCAGGCCGTGGCGACGGCGCGGCCGAGCGGAGAGGTGCTGGAGCAGCTGCGGCAGAGTCGGGTGCCGACCGTGGTGGTGCACGGCGGCCGCGACCTGATCGTCCCGCTGAGCAGCGCCCAGGACGTCGTGGACAGGACCGGTGCCAGCATGGTGGTCCTGCCCGAGGCGTATCACTCGTGGCTGCTGCCGAACCCGTACAGCTTCACGAGCGTCATGGCCGACCTGGTGCGCAACGAGGTCGGTCTCGCTGTCCGCCGTGAGCTGTCGGCCCACGGGGTGGCCGAGCCGGTGAGCCCGCTGCAGACGATGGACGCGCTGCTCGGGCCGGACGCGGCCGTGCGCCGCATGCTGCAGCCGGTCGAGCCGCTCGGCCCCGCCCGTCCGCCCCTCGGGGTCACGCTGCACGCCGTGCGTCGGGCCTGAGGCCCCGCGGCCGGACGGGCGACAAGAGTGGTGACATGCGTTACGTTGCCCTGACCTGTCTAACCGAGTGGGAGACGTCATGTCGATACGCAGCACCGGGCAGGTCGTGGTTCACGCCGACCCGCGAGCGGTCATGGACGTGCTCCTGGACGTCGAGGAGTGGCCGACCTGGTCGAGCACCCACCGTCGGGTGGAGGTGCTGGACCTCGACGAGGACGGGCTGCCCGCGCGGCTGCGGGTCGCCGTGAGCGTCGCCGGCATCTCGGACGAGCAGGTGCTGGACTACACCTGGGACGGCGACGCCGGTTGCAGCTGGACCCTCGTCAGTGGCGGCCAGGCAAGGTCGCAGACAGGCTCCTACCGTCTCAGCGCCGACGGTCCGCGCACGACCGTGACCTACGTCCTCGACGTCGAGCCCCGCTTGCCGGTACCCGGCCTGATCGTGCGGCAGGCGCAGAAGAAGGTCGTCTCCGCCGCCACGAGCGGGCTGAAGAAGGCCGTCGAGTCCCGATCCACCCGCCCGAGCTGAGGACCGCACCGTGCAGACACTGACCAGCCTCGAGCGCCTGTTCCTCAGGGTGGAGAAGCCGCAGTACCCGATGGACGCCTGTGGCGTCTTCGTCCTCGAGCCGACCGAGGAGGGCGGGCCGCTGACCTTCGACCGCGTGCGCGACGAGCTCTCGCTGCGCGTCGGCCGGCTGCCCGTCTTCACCCGCCGCGTGGTGGAGGCGAGCTTCGGCCTTGCCTCCGAGCGCTGGGCGGCCGACCCCGACTTCGCGATCGACCACCACCTCTACCGGGTCGCGCTCCCGGCGCCCGGCACGCTCGTCGAGCTCCGGGACCTCGTCCTGGCCCTCGGCCAGACGCCTCTCGACCGCTCCCGCCCGCTGTGGCAGGCCTGGTACGTCGAGGGCGTCGACGGGCCGGAGTCGGGCCGCGCCGCCGTGCTGCTGCGCATGCACCACGCGCTCATCGACGGCATGGGCGGGATGCAGATGCTCGGCGAGCTGTTCGACTTCAGCCCCGTGGCCGCGTCGGCCGCTGAGCCCTCGATGGCTTCTCCGGTCCGCAGCGAGCGGGTGCCCAGCGGGCCGGAGCTGCTCCTGCGCTCGGTGCCGGACCTGGTCCTCGCGCCCTTCAAGGGTCTGCGCTCCGGTGTAGATGTCGTCCGCGGCTCCCTCGCCAGCCGGGCCGCGGCCAAGGACGGCGGCCCGGCTCGGTCGGCCCCGCCCCGGTCGGTCTTCAACCGCCCGGTCACCAGCGGTGACAAGTCCCTCGCGTTCTTCAGCCTCCCCCTCGAGGAGGTCAAGGAGGTGCGCAAGGCCTTCGGCGCCACGGTCAACGACGTCGTCCTCGCCGTCGTCACCGGTGCCCTGCGCAGCTACCTGCGCGACCGCGACGAGGCGGTCGACGCACCGCTGACGGCGATGTGCCCGATGAACGTGCGGGCCAAGGACGACACCAGCGGCATCGGCAACCAGTTCGCCATGCTGTTCAACGCCCTGCCCGTCGACGACGACGACCCTGTCGCGCAGCTGCGCGAGATCTCGGCCCAGATGACGCAGGGCAAGGGTGCGGCCGAGGCGCGGCGGGGGATCGTCAACTCGACCGCCGCGATGGCCGACATCCCGCACCCCCTGGTCTGGAACCTGGTCGGCGACCTCGTCTCCTCGCCGTACAGCACGATGCTGCCGCCCGTGATGAACCTGGTGGCCAGCAACATCCTCGGCCCGCCGTTCCCGATGTACTTCGCCGGAGCGCGCATCACGCACTTCTACGGCCGGACGATGGTGATCTCGGGCGTCGGGCTGTTCATCCACTGCATCAGCTACGACGGCAGCCTCGAGTTCGGCATCACAGCCCTGCGCCAGCTCGTCCCCGACCCGGACGCCCTGGCCGCTGCCGCGCGGGCGCACCTGGACGTCCTGCTCGAGTGCGCACGGACCCGCGACTGACGGCCCCACCGCGAGCACGACGAAGGGCGCCCCACGAGGGGCGCCCTT
>JAODNQ010000170.1 GCA_025464695.1 Frankiales bacterium
GCCGCGACGACGGGCGAGCGCCCGGCGACCAGGGCGGGCACGAGTGCGGCCAGCAGCGCGGTCCCGCCACCGAGCACGGCGACGGCGGTGACGTCCCGCGCGCTGACGTCGTACGGGCCCCAGTCCGCCCCGGCGTACCGGGTCAGGGGTGCCCGTGCGAGTGCGGCGACGGCGAGACCGAGCAGTGTGCCGAGCACGGCGGCCGCGATCCCGACGAGCAGGCCCTGGGCGAGCACGACCCGGCGCACGTGCCGGGGCTCCGCGCCGCCGGCGGCCATGAGGGCCAGGGCGCGCCGCTGGCGACGGGCGCCGACCGCGAAGGCCGGACCGGCGAGCAGGACCACCTCGAGCACGGCCATGACGACGACCAGCCCGAGCAGTGCGGCCGTCTGGGCGACGTCGTCGTAGCCCGAGAACTGCGGCACCTGGTCGGCGGGGGGTGGGTCGAGCACGACCGACCGGGAGAGCACGAAGGCGCCGAGGGCGTTCAGCTCGAGCACGTCGGTCCAGGAGACCGCCGGACCGGAGACGTAGTAGCGGTCGGGGGTCGCCGCGGTCAGCCCCAGGGCGGAGGGCAGGCCGTACACGGCGTGGGGGGACCCGTAGTCGCGCGGGTACAGGACGGTGCCCGTGACGGTGCGCGTCTCCCCGCCGGGCAGCAGGAGCGTGGAGCCGGCGGTGAAGCCGAAGCGCTCGAGCCGGGGCGTCACGGCGACCTCCTCCGCGGTGGCCGGGGCGCGGCCGCGCAGCACCGTGTACGGGCCGCGCGTCGCCGGGTCGCGGAGGTCGACGCCGAGCAGCGACACGCGCGCGACCCGGCCGTCCGGGGTGCGGACGGCCGTCTCGCTCTGCTGCTGCCGCACCGCGAGCACCCGGGCGCCTGCCGGGAGTGCGGCGCGCACGGCGCTCTCCGACAGGGGTCGGAGGTCCCCGCCGCTCTCCTGGCGGGTGAGGTCCGGGGCCTGCCGGGCCACCCCGCCGTAGCCGGCGTCGATGCGCGCCTGGGCGGAGCCGAGGTTGCGGGGGAGCCCCTCGACGGCGTCGACGTCCGCGGTGCGCAGCAGGGTGCTGAGGGCGACGACGGCGGTCACGGGCAGCAGCACCATGAGCAGCACGAGCACCGTGCGGCCCTTGGCGCGCAGCAGCTCGCGACGGGCGATGCGCAGGGCGGGGCCCCAGCCGCCGCTGCGGCCGGTCGACCGCGGCCGGTGCCTCGTCATGCCGGCACCGGCGCGCGCGCCTCGTCCACGACCAGCCCGTCGCGCAGGAACACCACGCGGTCGGCCCAGCCGGCGTGCCGCGCCTCGTGCGTGACGAGGACCCCGCCGGCTCCCGCGTCGACCCGGCTGCGGAGCAGCTCGAGGACGGCCTCCCCCGCGACGGAGTCCAGCGCACCGGTGGGCTCGTCGGCGAGCACCAGCCGGCGGTCGCCGACGAGAGCGCGGGCGAGGGCGACGCGCTGCTGCTGCCCGCCCGACAGCTGGTCCGGGAACCGGCGCGCCTCGCTGCCGAGCCCGACCTCCTCCAGGGCCTGCAGGGCGACCACGCGGGCGTCCCGGGCGCGGACGCCGTCGAGCTCGAGGGGCAGCGCCACGTTCTCCGCCGCCGTCAGTGCGGGCAGCAGGTTCAGGTCCTGGAAGACGTAGCCGACCGAGCGCCGCCGCAGCTGGGCGAGGCCGGCGGCGTCGAGGCCGGACAGCGGCACGCCCTCGACGAGCACCTCGCCCGCGGTCGCTGTGTCGAGGCCGCCCGCGAGGGTGAGCAGGGTGGACTTGCCCGAGCCCGACGGCCCCATCACGGCCACGAGCTCGCCGGGGTGCACGACGAGGTCGATGAGGCGCAGCGCGTGCACGGCGGTCGCGCCGCTGCCGTGGACGCGGGTGACGGCCCGCAGCTCGAGGACGGGGACGGTCATGTGGAGGCTCCGTTGCTGGCAGAGGACGAGGGGCGGCGGGTGCGGGCCAGGCGTGCTTCGCAGTGGTCGAGCCAGCGGACCTCCGCCTCGGCGGCGAAGACGAGCGAGTCGAGGACCAGGGACGCGGCGGTCGAGTCCGGGGGCAGCGCCCGGCGTCGTCGGGTGTGCGTCTGCAGCGCGCGGACGGTGGCGGTGCGCTGCCGCTGCAGGACCGCCAGCGCGTCGACCCCGGGCACGGTCAGCGCCAGCGACAGCTTGATGGCGAGCTCGTCGCGGGGTGGGGCCTCGCGCTCGACCTCCGCGTCCCACCAGGCCTGCACCTCGCGGCGCCCGGCCTCGGTGAGGCGGTAGTGCACGTGGCCCTCGGCGTCCTCGCTGTCGCGGGCCACCTGGCCGTCGCGCTCGAGCCGGGCGAGGGTCGTGTAGACCTGCCCGACGTTCAGCGGCCAGGCCTCGCCGGTGCGGGCCTCGAAGCCCGCCTTCAGCTCGTAGCCGTACCGCGGTCCCTCGCACAGCAGGGCCAGCAGCCCGTGCTTGACCGACACCGTCCCACCTCCTCGTCGCAATACTGCGTATGCATACCGAGTAGGTGTTAGGACGTCAAGGTCAGGTGTCCCGGTCGAACCGCACGTCGATCTGCTCGAAGCCCTTGTTGCGCTGCGCCCGCGCCTGGTCGGCGTACGCCCGCTCGTCGCCCTCGGTCAGCTGCACCGCGTCCGTGAAGGGGGTCAGCAGGGCGCGGGGCCACAGCCGGTCGACCCGCACCGCGTTCACCTCGACGCACAGCACCAGCGCGACGGCGGAGACGTACAGGAACGCGACGAGGCCGAGCACCAGGGCGAAGACGCTGTTCGTGGCGCTCGCGCCCTTCACGACGTGCGACACGTAGCGGGCGCCGAAGGTCTGCAGCAGCTGCCAGGCCACCGCGGCCGCCGCGGCCCCGGGCAGCACCTGGCCGACGGACGGCCGGCGGGCCGTGCCCAGACGGAACGCGAGCACCAGGACGCCGGTGTTCACGACCACCGATCCCGCCACGGCCGCGGCCCGCAGGAGCGTCCGGTCGACGCCGGCCCCGCTGCCCAGCACCGACAGGGCGGTCGCGCCGAGCAGCCCGACGCCGAGCAGGCCGAGCAGCAGCAGGGCGTTGCCGCGGCGCTCGAACGGGTTGCCGCGGCTGTTGCGCGGGACCCGCCAGGCCACGTTCATGGCGGTCTGCACGGCCATCGCCGCGCCCAGCCCGCCGTAGAGCGCGCCCAGGCTGCCGAGCACGACGCCGGTCGTGCCGCCCCCGAGGCGCGACGGCTCCTCCAGCTGCGGGCCGATGACGGGGAACTGGCGCAGGGCGGTCTTCAGCACGGCCTGCTGCGCCTCGGGGTCCCCGGCCAGCACGATCCCGAGCACGGTCGCGGCGAGGAGCAGCAGCGGGAACAGGGCGAGGAAGCTGTAGTAGGCGATGAGCGCGGCGAGGTAGCCGCCGGAGTCGTCGACGTACTTGTAGACGACGGCGAGCGGGAAGCCGAGCCAGGGCCGGCGGCGCTGCAGCCGGTCGAGCCGCGGGACGCGCGGAGGAGCAGCCGTCCCCGCCGGCGGCCCGGACTGCTGGCCGGCGGGTGGCACGTCGGGGGTGCTCGCTCCGGTCACCGGCACATCGTGCCCGTCCGGCGCGACGGCGCCCGCTGCAGCAGGACGCGGTCCGCGCGCTTTCGGGGCTGGTGCTCGTGCCGCTGCTCCTGCTGGCGGGGGTCCCGCTCCTGGACGGGTAGGCAGGGCACGTGCCGAACCGTCTCGCCGCCTCCACCAGCCCCTACCTGCAGCAGCACCGCGACAACCCGGTCGACTGGTGGGAGTGGACGCCCGAGGCGTTCGCCGAGGCCGAGCGGCGCGGGGTGCCGGTGCTGCTCAGCGTCGGGTACGCCGCGTGCCACTGGTGCCACGTGATGGCGCACGAGTCGTTCGAGGACGAGCAGACCGCGCAGTTCATGAACGACCACTTCGTGAACATCAAGGTCGACCGCGAGGAGCGCCCGGACGTCGACGCCGTGTACATGGAGGCCGTCCAGGCCATGACCGGCCACGGCGGCTGGCC
>JAODNQ010000172.1 GCA_025464695.1 Frankiales bacterium
ACACGTCACCGGCCTCGAAGGCCCCAGCGAGCACCGGCCGGTCCGGCAGCAGCCGCGCGGCCCCGAGCTGCCCGGTGTCGCCGCACGGCAGCGTCCGCAGCCACGTCCGGGTCGAGCCCGCCGACCGGACCCGCCACAGCTCCCGCTCCTCCACATCAGCGACCGCCCGCAACGCCAACGCCGCGACCCGGTCCTGCAACCGCAGCAACGCCTCCGCCCGACCCACCGCCACGCCCGGTAACAGCACCGACGGGACGACCGCGAGGGCCTCGTCCACCGCCCGGTTCAGCGCCACCACGTCAGCCGACAGGCCGAGCAGGACAGTCGTGGCAGTGGAGGAGGCCGGGCCCGTCGGCACGGTCGAGGCGGTCGTCGCGGTCGAGGCAGTCGAGGGAGTCGCACCAGGGGAGGCGGTCGAGAACGGAACCCGCGGAACAGCCCAGGACGCCGCCGACGTCGTACGCGTCCCGCCGTCCGACATGGCTGCCCCCTCCCCCTGATCGCTGCAGCGAGCGTCCCACCCGGGTCCGACAAGAACCGGCCCCACAACGACCCTCTGAAGAACGACTTCAACAAACTTTCTGGGCCGCCGGACGCTGTAGGACCAGGCCGTGGAGCCACCGGGGCCGTCCCCGGCGTGGGAGCCCCACGGCGGCACCGGTTCTCCCGCGACCCGTGCGACGGCGGCACGGTCCTCGCGCTACTCGACGCGCCGGGCGGACGCAGGACTGGGCGGACCCTCGAGTGCGGCTACCGGCGTAGAGCCACGGTGGCCACGGACCGTCGCCTCGCCGGCGGGGCTCGGTGCCGCTGGTCGGGCGGGACGAACGCCCTCGGCCCGGCCCAGCGCGCCGCCGCGAGTGGGGGCGGCCCGCCCGCCCTCACGGCAAGGACGACCCCGGCCCCGACCGGGCGTCCTGACAGACGTGCGTCTCCCGCGGTACCTGGTCGTCGTCCTCGCCCTGCTCGCCCCGCTGCTGCTGGTCCCACCCGCGTCGGCCACCCACCCCTGCGTGCAGACGCCCGACGGGTCGGCCTACGACCCCTTCGAGACGGCCTCGCACGACGGCTGCGACTACTACCTCGGGTACCCGGCCGCTCTCCTCGGGGAGGCGACCGACGGGCAGACGGTGGAGGTGCCGCGCGGGCGCACCGCTCTCGTGTCGCTCGCGGCGGCTCCCGCCGGCCAGGTCTGGTCGGAGGTGCGCGCGGAGGACGCCGCCACCCTGTACCGGCTGCGCGAGGTCGTCGACGCGCGGACCGGCTACGCCCTGTTCCAGGCCCGGCGCGAGGGCACGGCCGTGGTCACCGCGACGACGTCCTGCCTGCTGGCCGCCGGCTGCTCCACCCCTGTCCGGCGGTGGTCCGCGACCGTGCGCGTGACCCCGGGGGAGCTCCCCGCGGTGTCGCCCCGCTGCCGTCGGCAGCCCGTCGGCGACGCGCCGGAGACCACGGTCGTCACGGAGGCGCAGGACGGCGCGACGGTGACGGTCGTGGTCGGGCGCCGGCTCCGGGTCGCCCTGTCCCGCTGCTCCGCCGGCGGCGGCCTGGTGCCGCCCGTGGCCGCGGACCTGCTCGAGCGCGACGCCGCCTCCTCGCAGCAGCCGGGCGCGGCGTCGGCCGTCTTCCTGGCCCGGCGTACCGGCCGCACCACGGTCACGGCGGGCTCCGACGCGCCCTGCACCTCCGACCCCGCCCCCTGCACCCCCGGCCCCGGCTTCTCCCTGACCGTCGACATCGTGCCGGCCCCCGCCTGCGCGCAGCCCGACGCCGTGGGCCTGTCCGCCTCGCCTGCGCAGGTCGCTCCCGGCGACCTCGTGACCCTCGACGTGGCCTACCGGCAGCCCTGCGGACAGCCGCAGGAGCACGCCCTGCGGGTGACCGCCCTGCAGACCGACCTCCAGCGCGAGCTCGGCACGCTGACCACCCGCGCCGCGAGCGTGGACACCGCCTCGACCACGGACACCCCGACGGTGACGACGGAGTACCGGGCCGGGGGAGCGACGGCGCGCGTCGAGGTCGCGGGGTACGTCGGCAGCTGTGCGGGCGCCGTCGCGCTGACCGGCCCGGCGACTGCCCGCCCCGGCGCTACCGTGCCGCTGCAGGGCCGCGCCGCGCCGGGGGAGCGGGTCGAGGTCCTGTTCCGGCGCACCGGCACGGGCACCCCCTTCGTCCCCGGCTGGGTCGTCCGCCGGACCCTGACCGCCGGCGCCGACGGGTCCTTCCGCACCTCCTACGCCGCCGCGGGCGACGAGGACGTCTACGCCTCGGCCGGCCGCTGCAGCTCCCGCCCCACGACGGTCCGGGTCCTGCCGACCGTCTCGGGACCTGCGACGGTGCGCCGGGGCACGACCGTGAGCCTGACGGTCCGCGGCCCCGCGGCCGCCCCCGTCCGGGTGCTCTTCCACGCTGCGGGCACCAGCGGCTACACGGTCCGCCGCACCGGCACCCTGGACGCCCGCGGAACGCTGCGCGTCACCTACCGCGCCGACGTCGACCAGCGCTGGTACGCGGTCGTCGGCGGCGGAGCGACCGCGAGGACCAGCCCAGCAGGGCTCACCCGGACCACGAGGTGACCGGGGCGCCCGCGTGCTGACGCCCGAGGCAGCCCTGGCCGTCCTCGAGCAGGAGGCGGCGGCCTTCGCGACCCTCCTCGACGACGCCGACCTGCAGGCGCCCGTCCACGGCTGTCCCGGCTGGTCGACGGCGGACCTCACCCGGCACCTCGGCGGCATCCACCGCTGGGCCCGCGAGGCGGTGCTGAGGGGGCCGTCGGACGAGGAGGCCGGGCCCGACGACCCCGCGGCGCTCGCGCCCTGGTTCCGCGAGGGGGCTGCGCTGCTCCTCGAGACGCTCCGGGCGGAGGACCCGGACCGGCCCTGCTGGGGGTTCGGCCCGCAGCCCCGGACCGTCGCGTTCTGGCTCCGACGGCAGGCGCACGAGACCGCGCTGCACCGGTGGGACGCCGAGCAGGCCCTCGGCGGCTCGCCCCGGCTGGACGAGGACCTGGCCCGCGACGGGCTGGACGAGGTCGCCACCGTCTTCCTGCCCCGGCAGCTCCGGCTCGGCCGGCTGCAGCCCGCCGGCGCGCTGCTGGCCCTGCAGCCGCGGCAGGGGGAGCCGGTCCTGCTCGACGTCGGCGCTGCCCCGGGAGCCCGTGCGTCCGCGACCGTCAGCGGTCCGGCCGAGGCTCTGCTCCTGCTCGTCTGGGGCCGCCTCCCGCTGGACGACGCCCGCCTCGCGCTGTCCGGCGACGGCGTCCTCGCCCGGGAGCTGCTGGCCCTGCCGCTCGTCCCGTGAGCCGCGTGCCGGACCCGCTCCCGAGGCCCCTCCTCGCCTAGGCTGGGCCGGGTCGTTCCGGCGGCGCCGACGACCTCCGGCCCGCGTGCCTGCACCTCCCGAAGGACCCTGTGACCGCCCCTGCCCGCACCGCCCCGCGCCTCCCGGCGCCGGCCGTGCCGCTGCGTGCCTGGCAGCAGCAGGCGCTCGAGGCGTACCGGGAGGCGGGCCGGCAGGACTTCCTCGTGACCGCCACGCCGGGCGCCGGGAAGACCACCTTCGCCCTGACGCTCGCCGCCTCCCTGCTGGCCGACCGCACCGTCGACCGGGTCGTCGTCGTCTGCCCCACTGACCACCTCCGCACCCAGTGGGCCGAGGCGGCGGGACGGGTCGGCATCGCCCTGGACCCCACGCTGTCCAACGCCGTCGGGCCGGTCCGGGCCGACGTCCAGGGCTACGTCACCACCTACGCCCAGGTCGCCGGCAAGCCCGCCCTGCACGCGGCCCGCACGGGGCTGCGCAGCCTCGTGGTCCTGGACGAGGTCCACCACGCGGGCGACGGCCTGTCCTGGGGCGAGGCGGTGGCCCAGGCGTTCGCGCAGGCCAAGCGCCGGCTCTGCCTCACCGGCACCCCGTTCCGCACCCGGGCCGACGAGCGCATCCCGTTCGTGCGCTACGAGACCGACGGCGACGGCTCCCTCGCGAGCGTCGCCGACCACGCCTACGGCTACCGCGAGGCGCTCGCCGACGGCGTCGTCCGGCCGGTCGTGTTCGCGGCCTACACCGGCGTGAGCAGGTGGCGCAACAGCGCAGGAGAGGTCGTGGCGGCGTCGCTGTCCGACACCTCGACCCGCAGCGTCGAGTCGACCGCCTGGCGCACCGCGCTCGACCCCGGGGGGCAGTGGGTCCCCCACGTCATCGCCGCGATGGACGAGCGCCTCACGCACCTGCGCGAGAGCACCGTCCCCGACGCCGCCGGCCTGGTCCTGGCGAGCGACCAGGACGACGCCCGGGCCTACGCGAAGATCGTCAAGCGGGTCACGGGCAAGGCGCCCGCCCTGATCCTGTCGGACGACCCCAAGGCCTCCCAGAAGATCGCCAAGTTCGCGGCGTCGGACCAGCGGTTCGCCGTCTGCGTCCGGATGATCAGCGAGGGCGTCGACGTGCCGCGGGCGGCCTGCCTTGCCTGGATGACCTCGTACCGGACGCCGCTGTTCTTCGCGCAGGCCGTCGGCCGCGTGGTCCGCGCCCGCTCGCCGCACGAGTCGGCCACGGTCTTCCTGCCGGCCGTGCGTCCGCTGCTGGCGCTGGCGGCGGAGATGGAGACCGACCGCAACCACGTCATGCCGCCGCCCAAGAGCGCCCCCGAGGGCGACGAGCTCGACCTCCCGCCGCGCGAGGCGCGCGAGGAGGAGACCGTCGAGCAGTGGACGGCGCTGGGCGCCGACGCCGAGTTCGCGCACGTGCTGACCGGGGGGCGCGCGGTCGTCGCCGAGACTCTGACGGGCGAGGACGCCGACCACCTCGGCCTGCTGACCGGCCTGCTGACCCCGGAGCAGACCGCGACCCTCCTGGCGCGCCGCGACGAGGACCACCGGCGTCGGGCGTCCTCCGCGGTCGACGAGGACGAGCCCGACGACGTCCCGGTGGTCGAGGGCGGCCGGGCGTGGGAGCAGGCCGGTGCGCTCCGCCGGGAGGTCAACAGCCTGGTGGGGCAGCTGGCGGCCCGGACCGGTGCCCCCCACGGCGTGCTGCACGGGCGGCTGCGCAAGGCCGTCCCGGGACCGCCGTCGGCAGCCGCGACCGTCGACGTGCTCGAGGCCCGGCGGGACTGGCTGCTCGCGCAGCTGACCCGGTAGGAGGCAGCTGACCCGGTAGGGGCTAGTGGACGTCGTCCATGATGCCGGTGACGACGCCGAGCACGAGGCCGGCGAGGCCGATGACGCCGCCGGTGATGGCGAGGGGCAGGTTCTCCAGCACGAACGCGAACCCGAGGACGATCGCGGAGATGCTGATCAGCACCACCACCACCCACGAGCTGGTCCGGTGGCCGGGGCCGCCGGCCGCGGCAGAGCTGTTGGCCGTCGAGGTGTTGCCGAGGTCGGCCACGGGGGACTCCTGGGGAGGTCGGGAGAGGACACTGCATCCTAGGGCTTGATCCGCAGGGAATCGGCCCGCCCCCCGAACGCCTTGGCCTCAGACATGAGCCTGCTGTTCGAGCCCCTGTCCCTCGGCCCCGTGACGGTCCGCAACCGGGCCTGGGTCTCACCGATGTGCCAGTACTCCGCCGTCGACGGGCTGCCGTCGGACTGGCACCTGGTCCACCTCGGTGCCCGCGCCATCGGCGGTGCGGGCCTGGTCATGACCGAGGCCAGCGCCGTCAGCCCCGAGGGCCGGATCAGCCCTCAGGACGCCGGCATCTGGGACGACGCGCAGGCCGAGCGGTGGTCCCGCGTCACGTCCTTCCTGCGCGACCAGGGCGCCACCAGCGCCGTGCAGCTCGCCCACGCCGGCCGCAAGGCGAGCAGCCACCGGCCCTGGGACGAGGAGTCCGGCGTCGTCGCACCCGCGGACGGCGGCTGGCAGCCGGTCGGCGCCAGCGCTGTGGCCTACGAGGGCCTCGCGGTCCCGACCGCGCTCGACGACGCCGGGATCGCCAAGGTCCGCACCGACTTCGCCGCGGCCGCCCGCCGGGCGGTCGAAGCCGGCTTCGACGTCCTCGAGCTGCACGCCGCCCACGGGTACCTGCTGCACAGCTTCCTGTCGCCGCTGTCGAACCTGCGCACCGACGGCTACGGCGGCTCCTTCGAGGGCCGCACCCGGCTCCTGCTCGAGGTGACCGAGGACGTCCGGGCCGCCGTCGAGGCGCCCCTGCTGGTCCGCATCAGCGCCACCGACTGGGCCGAGGGCGGCTGGGACGTCGAGGAGTCGGTCGAGCTCGCCCGGCTGCTCGCCGACCGCGGTGTCGACCTCGTCGACGTCAGCTCCGGGGGCAACGTCGCGCACCAGACGATCACGGTCGGCCCCGGCTACCAGGTGCCGTTCGCCGCCGCGGTCCGCAAGGCGGGCGTGAAGACGGCCGCCGTCGGGATGATCACCGAGCCGCGGCAGGCCGAGCAGGTGCTGGCCGACGGCCACGCCGACGCCGTCCTGCTGGCCCGCGAGTCGCTGCGCGACCCGAACTGGCCGCTGCGCGCCGCCGCCGAGCTGGGCGCGACCGTGACGTGGCCGCCGCAGTACGACCGTGCCCACTTCCGTCGCCCTGCCGCCGCGGGCCAGCGTTGAGCAACGCTTCTGGACACCTTGTCACGGACCCGGCCGACCCCGCGGTCGCGGACTACGTCGGGCTGACCGACGGCGTCCGCCGGATGCGGCACGACCCGGCGTCGGGCTTCTTCATCGCGGAGGGCCTCAACGTCGTGCAGCGGACGGCGGCGAAGGGGTACCCCTGCCGCTCGCTGCTGGTGTCGCCGTCGCGGTTCGACGACCTGCCCGACGACGTCAAGGCGCTCGGCCCCGTCCACGTCGCGTCCTACGAGGTGCTCGAGGCCGTCACGGGTTTCCACGTGCACCGCGGGGTGCTCGCCAGCTTCGGGCGGGTCCCGGTGCCGAGCGCCGCCGAGGTCATGGCGGGGGCGCGACGGATCGTCGTGCTCGAG
Source organism: Frankiales bacterium (assembly GCA_025464695.1). Next base: position 6,939 of record JAODNQ010000172.1, read on the forward strand.
GACGCCACCAACCACACCAACCTCGGGGCGGTCTTCCGCAGCGCGGCGGGCCTGGGCATCGACGCGGTGCTGCTCAGCCCGCGCTCCTGCGACCCGCTCTACCGCCGCACCGTCCGGGTCTCCATGGGCCAGGTGTTCGCCGTCCCGTACGCGTTCCTGGACACGTGGCCGGCGGGGCTGCAGGAGGTCCGCGACGCCGGCTTCCGCGTGCTCGCCCTCACGCCCGCACCCGACGCCGTCCGGCTCGAGGAGGTCCGGCTCGACCCGGACGAGCGGGTGGCCGTGCTGCTCGGCAGCGAGGGGCCGGGCCTCACCGACGAGGCCATGGCCGGGAGCGACCTCCGGGTGCGCATCCCCATGGCCGCCGGGGTCGACTCCCTCAACGTCGCGGCCGCCGCGGCGGTCGTGTTCTGGGCCGTGGGGCAGCGCCCGTGACACCCTGACGCGGTGAAGCGCGCTCTGCTCCTGCTGCCCCTGCTCCTGCTCCCCACCGCGTGCAGCGGAGGTGGCGACGACGACGGCGGCAAGGCCGCGTACCTGACGCAGGCGGAGGCGGTCTGCAAGAAGGCCAACGACGCGCAAGCGGCCACCAAGACTCCGGCGTCGGCCGAGGCGATCCCGGCGTACGTGCGCCAGGTCGTGACGATCGCCAGCGACGCCTCCGCCGAGCTCAACGCGATCGAGCCGCCCGAGAAGGACGCGGCCGAGCTCGACGAGCGGCTGCTGGCACCGCTGCGCGACCAGGTCGGCAAGGGGCAGGCCTTCGCCAAGCAGGTCGACGAGACCGCGGCCGAGGGCGACACCTCGGCCGTGCTCAAGCTGATCGGGTCGGCGCCGCTGCAGCCCACGGCGGACCTGGAGTGGATGAAGGGCTACGGCTTCGACGAGTGCGTGAAGGCGGCCGACACGTCCAGCTGACCGGGGTGACCCGGCTCACGGAAGGTTGTCCGGCTCCACCGCCTTGGTGCTTGCAAGAGCAACAGCACCGACCGCGAGGAGCCCCATGACCACGGACCTGTTCGCCCCGTACCGCCTCGGCGGCCTCGAGCTCCGCAACCGCTTCGTCATGGCCCCCATGACGCGCAACCGCACGCCCGACACCGTCCCGAGCGCGCTCAACGCCGAGTACTACGCGCAGCGCGCCTCCGCCGGCCTCATCGTCACCGAGGGCGTGCAGCCGTCCGCCGTCGGCCAGGGCTACCCGGGCACCCCGGGCCTGCACACCGACGCGCAGACCGAGGGCTGGCGCGCCGTCGCCGACGCCGTCCACGCCCGCGGCGGGGCGATCGTCGCGCAGCTCATGCACGCCGGCCGGATCAGCCACCCCGACCTCATCGGGACGACGCCGGTCTCCGCGTCCGCCACCCGGCCAGCCGGCCAGGTCTTCACCGGCGCCGGCATGCAGGACTTCGTGGCGCCGCGCGCCCTGGAGCTCGACGAGCTGCCCGGCGTGGTCGCCGAGTACGTCGACGCGGCGCGCCGTGCGGTCGCCGCCGGCCTCGACGGCGTCGAGCTGCACGCCGCCAACGGCTACCTGCTGCACCAGTTCCTCGCCGACGGCATCAACGTCCGCACCGACTCCTACGGCGGCTCGCCCGCGAACCGGGCGCGCTTCGTCGTCGAGGTCGCCCAGGCCGTCGCGGCCGAGATCGGCGCCGACAAGGTCGGCATCCGCATCAGCCCCGGTGGCGCGTTCAACGACGTCACCGAGACCGAGATCGACGCCACCTACGGCGCCCTGCTCGAGGGCCTCGCACCGCTCGGCCTGCTGTACCTGCACGTCATCGCCGACGAGGAGTCGGGCTACGCCGAGGGCCTGCGCAAGCAGTTCGGCGGGCCGACGATCGTCAACACCGGCTTCGCCGGCCCGTCCGACCTCGCCACGGCGCAGCAGGTCGTCGGGGAGGGCAACGCCGACCTGTTCGCGATCGGCCGGGCGTTCATCGCGAACCCCGACCTCGTCGAGCGCCTGCAGGCCGGCAAGCCGGTCGCTGAGGGTGACCAGGCGACGTACTACGGCGGCGGCGCCGAGGGCTACACCGACTACCCGACCGCGAGCTAGTCGGCACCGGGCGCGACCGCGCCCCCTCTACTCGGCGCCCGTCCCTGCGACCCAGGGGCGGGCGTCGTGCTGCCGTGTGCACGCCGGCGCACCCATCCCCTCCTCGTTGCACGCCTGCTGCACCATCCCGCCCCCGCGGGCACCTGCGTAGGGTCCGCCTGGTCAGTCCGCCGGACCACCGGGAGCCCGCATGACCCGCACGACCTCCCCGCTGCAGGACCTCGCGCAGACCCGCCGACGTGCCCGCCGCCAGCAGCTCGGCGACCTGCTCCACCGGTCGGCCGCCCGGTACCCGGACAAGCTGGCCCTCGTCGGCGGCGACGACCGCTTCACCTACGCGGAGCTCGACGCGCTGGTGAACCGGCTGGCGAACGGCGTGGCCGCGGCCGGTGTGGCGAAGGGCGAGCGGCTGGCGCTGCTGGCCCACAACAGCTGGCAGGTCGCGGCGCTGACCTTCGCGGCGGCCCGGCTCGGCGTCGTCCTGGTCCCGGTGAACTTCATGCTGACGGGGCCGGAGGTCGCGTTCATCCTCGAGCACAGCGGGGCGGTCGGCATCGTCGTCGAGGACGCGCTCGTACCGGTGGCGGAGGAGGCCCTCGAGGGCAACAGCTCGGTCCGCGTGCGCGCCACGATCGGCAACGCGGCCGCGGGCTGGACCGACCTCGCCGACTGGGTCGCCCACCCCGACGACACCGAGCCGGAGCTCGACCTCGACGACGACGCCCCGCTGCAGCTCATGTACACGAGCGGCACGGAGTCGCGCCCGAAGGGCGTCGTCATGACCTCCCGCATGCTGGTCGCGCAGTACGTCAGCTGCGTCGTCGACGGCGGCATGGAGGCCTCCGACGTCGAGGTCCACGCGCTGCCGCTCTACCACTGCGCGCAGCTGCACTGCTTCCTCGTGCCCGACGTCTACCTCGGCGCGACGAGCATCGTGCTGCCCGGCGCGGAGCCCGGGGCGCTGCTGCGCACCATCGCGGCCGAGCGGGTGACCAAGCTGTTCGCCCCGCCCACGGTGTGGATCTCGCTGCTGCGCCACCCCGACTTCGACACCACCGACCTGTCCAGCCTGCGCAAGGGCTACTACGGCGCGAGCGCCATGCCGGTGCAGGTGCTGCACGAGATCCTCGAGCGGCTGCCGGACGTCCGCATGTGGAACTTCTACGGGCAGACCGAGATGGCCCCGGTCGCGACGATCCTGCCGCCGGAGGAGCAGCTGAGCCACGCCGGCTCGGCCGGGCGGGCGGTGCTGAACGTCGAGACGATCGTGGTCGACGACGACGGCGTCGAGGTGCCGCGCGGTGAGGTCGGCGAGATCGTCCACCGGGGCCCGCACGCCACGCCGGGCTACTGGCAGGACGACGCGAAGACGGCCGAGGCCTTCGCGCACGGCTGGTTCCACTCCGGCGACCTCGGGGTGGTCAGCGAGAGCGGGCACCTCGCCGTGGTCGACCGCAAGAAGGACATGATCAAGACGGGCGGCGAGAACGTCGCGAGCCGGGAGGTGGAGGAGGTCCTCTACACCCACCCCGACGTCGCGGAGGTGGCGGTCTTCGGCGTCTCGCACCCGACCTGGATCGAGGCGGTCACCGCGGTCGTGGTGCCCAAGCAGGGGTCGGGGCTGACGGCGGAGGTGCTGACCGCGCACGCCAAGGAGCGGCTGGCGGGCTACAAGCGCCCCAAGTACGTGCGCATCGTGGACGCGCTGCCGAAGAACCCCAGCGGCAAGATCCTCAAGCGCGAGCTCCGGGACACCTTCGCCGGCCTGGCTGACCAATCGGTCACAGGTTCTGGTGATACCGGCCAGTAACCGGCACATTGCGAGGACGTCCTACTAGTTCGCGCCCTTCGCCCGCTCGGCCGACTCCTCGGAGCCCTCGTGACCCTCGCCCTCCTCGACGGTGCCGGTGCGGCACCCGCGCCCGCCCCCACGCTCTCCGTCACCGCCGTCCTCGGTCAGGCCCTGCCGCTGGCGAAGGGCGTGGCCCGGCTCGCCGGGGACCTCGGCAAGGTCGTCGTCGGGACGGCCGAGCTCGCGCCGGGGCCCCGCGACCGGCGCTTCGCCGACCCCGCCTGGAGCGAGAACCCGCTGTTCCGGCGCCTCGCCCAGGGCTACGTCGCCGTCGGCGACAGCCTGGCCCGGGCCGTCGACGCGCTCGAGGAGAACGGCGTCGACTGGCGCGACCTCGAGCGCGCCCGGTTCGCCGCGACCCTGGCGACCAGTGCGCTGTCGCCGACCAACAGCCTGATCAACCCGGTCGTGCTGAAGACCGCCTTCGACACCGGCGGCGCCAGCCTCCTGCGGGGCCTGGCCAACGCGCTCGGCGACCTCCGCCACAACGGCGGGCTCCCGGCCCAGACCGACCGCACCGCCTTCACGGTGGGCCAGGAGCTGGCCGTGACCCCCGGCGTCGTCGTCCACCGCGACGAGGTCGCGGAGATCATCGCCTACACGCCCACGACGCCGCAGGTGCACGCCCGGCCCCTCGTGGTCGTGCCGCCGCCGATCGGGCGGTACTACTTCCTCGACCTGCGCCCCGGCCGCAGCTTCGTCGAGCACGCCGTCGCGCAGGGCCTGCAGGTCTTCCTCATCAGCTGGCGCAACCCGGGCAAGGAGCAGGCCGACTGGGACCTCGACACCTACTGCGCCCGGATCCTGTCGGCGATCGACGTCGTGACAGACCTGACCGGCTCGCCCGACGTCAACACGCTCGGCTTCTGCGCCGGCGGCATCCTGCAGACCGCGGTCCTCAACCACCTCGCCGCCACCGGCGAGACGGGCAGGATCGCCAGCGCCTCCTACGGCGTCACGCTGCTCGACTTCGACGTGCCGGCCCCGCTCGGCGCCTTCTCGTTCGCCCAGCTGCTCAAGCTCGCCGGCGAGGGCTCGCACCGCAGCGGCGTCCTCAAGGCGAGCACGCTCGCCACCCTGTTCGCCTTCATGCGCCCGGACGACCTGGTCTTCAACTACGTCGTCGACGGCTGGCTGCTCGGCAAGCGGCCCCCGGTCTTCGACATCCTGGCGTGGAGCGTCGACGGCACCAACCTCCCGGCCGGCCTGCACCAGCAGTTCCTCGACCTGTTCGAGAACAACACGCTGGTCCGGTCCAGCGCCCTGAAGGTGCTCGGCAGCGCGCTGGACCTGTCGAAGGTCAGCCTGCCCACGTTCGTGACCGGCGCGCTCAACGACCACCTGACCCCCTGGGCCGGCTGCTACCGCACCACGCAGCTGATCGACGGCGACAGCACCTTCGTGCTCAGCAACTCCGGGCACATCGCCAGCCTCGTCAACCCGCCCGGCAACCCGAAGGCGTCCTACTACGTGGGCGGCCAGGACGGCGCGGACGCCGCCACGTGGCAGGCCACCGCGACGAAGAAGACCGGCTCCTGGTGGACCGAGTGGGCCGGCTGGGTGCTCGAGCGCTCCGGCGACCTGCAGGACGCCGTCGACCCGGCTGCGCGCTTCCCGGTGCTCGAGGCGGCGCCCGGCTCCTACGTCGTGGACCGCGTCCCCGCGGCCCGGTAGTCGCTTCCCGGCCTCCGCGCCCTGGTCACCCAGCGCGCGGAGGTCAGGCCTGCGGCGCCCGGTCCTGGAAGGGGCCCTCGCCGCGGTCGACGACGTCGAGGAACCGGGTCACGGCCTGCGCCGCCACCCCGACGTCCTGCAGCAGGAACAGGTGCCCGCCCGGGACCAGCTGCATCGTCGCGCCCCGGATCTCGCGCGACAGGATGCGGCCGTTGCGCTCGGGGGCGAGCTGGTCGCCGCGGCCCGACAGCACCAGCACGGGCAGGCGCAGCGTCTTGAGCCACGCGCGGCTGGACCAGCCCGTGATCGCGTACAGCTGGTGGGCGTAGCCGCGGACGCTCGGCGGCCGCTGGCGCCGGGCGCC
>JAODNQ010000201.1 GCA_025464695.1 Frankiales bacterium
CCGGGGACGAGCTCCCCGGCGGGAACCTTGGTGACGGGCGTCATGACAGCTGCTCCTGCAGGACGGACCGGGCCTCGGCCAGCGACGGGCCGTACCAGGTGAGGTGGCGCCCGCTGACGCAGGCGAAGGGCACGCCGGGGAAGGCCTCCGGGCCGTCGTCGGGGGTGAACAGGTACGGCTCGTCCGGCAGGACGACGAGGTCGATCGCTTCGGAGGCCAGCAGGTCCGGCGGCGTGAAGCGGGGGTAGCGCTCCTCGTGGGTGCTCAGCACGTGGTCGACCCCGAGCCGGGCGAGGACGTCGCCGGCGAAGGTGTCGCGGCCCAGGGCCATCCAGGGCCGGCGCCAGACCGGCACGACCGCGGTGCGGCGCGGGCCGGTCCAGGGCTGCGCCCACTGCGCGTCCGCCTCCTCGAGCCAGGCCGGCTTGGCCAGCCCGCACGCCGCGAGGGCCCGCTCGAGGGATCCCAGGGCCTCGGGCACGGTCTGCGGCGAGGTCACCCAGACGGCGAGCCCGGCGTCGCGCAGCGCCTGCAGGTCGACCTCGCGGTTCTCCTCCGCGTTCGCGAGCACGACATCGGGCCGCAGGGCGACGACGGCGTCGACGTCGGGGTTCTTCGTCCCGCGCACCCGGGTGACGTCCAGGTCGACCGGGTGCGAGCACCAGTCGGTGGCACCGACCAGCAGGCCGGGCGCGGTGACGGCGACCGACTCCGAGAGCGACGGCACGAGGGAGACGACGCGACCCACCGTGGCCGGCAGGGGGACCTCGAGCCCGAGGTCGTCCCTAGACATCGGTGACGCGGAGCCCCGCGTGGGCCTTGTACCGGCGGTTGACCGAGATGAGGTTCGCCGTCAGCGCCTCGACCTGATGGGCGTTGCGGAGGCGACCGCCGAAGATCCCGCGCATGCCGGGGACGACGGCGACGAGCGCCTGCACGAGGTCGGTCGCCTCGCGGTCGTCGCCGAGGACGAGGACGTCGGTGTCGAGCGCCTCGACGGACTCGTCGAGCAGCAGCACCGCGCTGACGTGGTGGAAGGCGGCGACGACCCGGCTGTCGGGCAGCACGGCCGCGGCCTGCTGCGCGGCGCTGCCCTCCTCCACGGGCAGGGCGTACGCGCCCTGCTTGTCGAAGCCGAGCGGGTTGACGCAGTCGACGACGACCTTGCCGGCGAGCTGCCCGGCGAGCGAGACCAGCAGCTCGCGGTGGCCGTCCCACGGCACCGCCACGACGACGACGTCCCCGGCTGCGGCGGCAGCGGCGTTGTCGGCGCCGGTCACCGAGCCCGGGAGCGCGTCCGCGGCGGCCTGCGCCCGACCGGCGTCGCGGGAGCCGAGGACGACCCGCAGGCCGGCGAGGGCGAACCGGCGGGCGAGCCCGCGGCCCTGCTCGCCGGTGCCGCCCAGGACGGCGACGGTGAGGGAGGTGAGGTCCGCGCTCGGCGCGGTCTCGGAGGAGCTGGCGGGCGCGGCTGCTGAGGTCACCCGCCGAGTCAAGCAGCGACCCCCGGAGACTGCTCGCCCGCACCGGCAGGAGACTGCTCGCCCGCACCGGCAGGAGTCGGGGCAGCCACGGCGAACAGGACAGGTGAGAGACACTGGAGCAGGCCCCGGACGGGGCCGACCAGGACGGGGAGGAGCACCGTGGACGACGAGCCGGACGCGCGCGCCGCAGCACCCGTCCCCGGTGCTCGCGCCCTCGGGCCCGGCACACCCCGGGTGGCCGCCCTCGACGCCCTGCTGCGCGAGATCGACGGTCTGCGGCTCGCCCTCGAGACCGACCTGACGCTCGCCGCCGGTGCGCTCGAGGCGGGCAGCCCGGAGCTCGCCGCGCAGCTCGTCGCCGGGGACCAGCGCGACCTCGTCGACTTCGAGCAGCGCGCCCTCGGCCACCTCCGCGACCTCGAGGCCGCCGACGTCGCCGCCGCGCAGCCGCGCCCTTCCGCCCTCTCGACCCGCCGCACCCGTCGGCTGGCCCGCCTGCTGCCGGCCGCTCCCCTCGTCGCCGCGGCCGCCGCCGTCGTCGCCCTCCTGGGTGGGATGCCGGGCGGGAGCAGCAGCACCGGCCCCGACGTGACGTCCGCGGCGCTGTCGTCGTGGGAGGAGCTGGACCGGCTGACCCGCACCGGCGCGTCGGCCCACGACGTCGCGGAGGCGGCCCGCGACCTCAACGCCGACATCGTCACGCTGCTGGCGTCGTCCGACGGCGACCCCGCCACCACCCGGCGGGCCCTCGCGCTCCTGCAGGGCGCCCAGCTGGCCCTCGCGGCCGACGACGACGCCGACCAGCTGCAGGGCGTGCTCGCGCAGTCGCGGGCGCTGGCCCTGCAGCTCGCGGCAGCCCTGCCGTCCCCCACGAGCCCCTCGGGCCTGCTCCCGTCGCTCCCCCCGCTCCCGTCGCTCGGCCTGCCCGCGCCGGCTGCCTCGCTGCTGCGCCGCCTCCCGACGGCGCTGCCCTCGGCCCGGCCGAGCATCCGACTGAGCCTGCCCCCGCGGTCCACCCCGCGCCCCGCGCCGGCGCCCGAGCGCACGTCGCCGGCGCCCTCGGTCACCCCGACGCCGCGCCCGACGGCGGTGCGCTCGACCCCGACCCCGAGCGCCCGGCCGAGCTACCCGGCTCCCACCCTGTTCCCGAGCGAGCTGGGCGCGGGCTTCTAGACCGACGGGTCAGGACGCCGGGGTGAAGCGGACGGTCCGGGTGACGGGGTCGGCCTGCTCCAGACGCACCCGCACCCGCTGGCCGAGGGGCAGGTCCGCGCCGGTGAGCTTCGCCCGGACGGGCGGGTCGGCGAGCTGCACCGTCCCGCCCCTGGTCGAGGCCTCGACGACGACGCCGTCGAACTCCTCCCCCACCCGTGGGGCGAGCAGCAGGGCCTCGGCGAGGTCGACCACGGCCCGGTCCAGGGCGGACGCGCGGCGGTCGGCCGCGGTCATGACCTCGGGCAGCTCGGGCAGCGCGGTCCGGGCCCACGCCGGCACGGGCACCCCCGCGCACAGCGCGAGGCAGACCTCCCCGACGTAGCGGTCGGCGAGGCGGCGCAGCGGCGCGGTGCAGTGCGCGTACGGGGCGGCCAGCGCGCTGTGCAGCGGCTGCGCGGGCGGGGCGCCGTCGAAGGCGGTGTAGCCCGCGCCGCGCAGCAGCCGGGTCGCGAGGGTCAGCAGCGCCGCGTGCGGGGGCAGCGCCGGGTCGAGCCCGCTGACCACCTCGCCGTACGCCGTCCCCTCCGGCCAGGGGACGCCGAGGGCCAGGGCGCTGCGCCGCAGGGCCGCGACGTCCTCGGGCGCGGCGGGAGGGAGGGTGCGCAGCAGGCCGACGCCGCCGTCGAGCATGAGCCGGGCGGCGGCCAGGCCGGTGAGCAGACTGATCTGCGCGTTCCAGCCCTCCACCGGCAACGGCGCCCGCAGGGCGAGGAGCGGGCGGCCGTCGGGCCCGTCGGTGACCTCCTGCTCCGGCGTCGGCAGGTCGACGGCGCCGCGCTCGCGGGCACGCTCCTGGCGGAGGAGGCCGACCTCGCGCAGCAGGGCCAGGCACGTCGCTTCGGCGGACGGCGTCGGCTCGCTGTCGATCTCGGCCTGCGCCTCCGGGTAGGACAGCTGCCGCCGTGACCGCACCAGCGCCCGCTCGACCCGCGTGCTCCGCGGCTCGCCGTCGGCCCCCAGCACGAGGGTCCACACGAGGGCGGGCCGGACCTGCTCCGGCAGCAGGCTCGCGGCGCCCTCCGACAGCTCCGGCGGGTGCAGCGGCACGCGCAGGTCCGGCAGGTAGAGCGTCTCGCCGCGGCGTCGGCACTCGGCGTCGAGCGCCCCGCCGGGGGTGACGAAGGCGGCGACGTCCGCGATGGCGTAGCGCAGGAGGTAGCCGTCGCCGTCCCGCTCGAGCGCGAGCGCCTGGTCCAGGTCCCGGCTGCCCTCCGGGTCGACGGTCAGGAAGGCGACGCCGGTCAGGTCGAGGTCAGGCAGCCGGGGCGCCGCCGCGGCGGCCGCGGCCTCGGCGAGGACCTCGGGCGGGAACGCACCGGGCGCGTCGAGCTCGCGCCTGAGGTCGGCCCAGCCGGGCGCGGCAGGCGGGAGGACGAGGTGAGGGCTCGGCACGCGCGGACCCTAGAGCGTCGTGCGGGCGGTCAGGAGACCGGTGTCCGCGGCAGTTCCGCCCACACGACCTTGCCCGGCGGCTGAGGACGGCTCCCGGAGTCGGCGGCGAGCAGGTCCACCAGCAGCAGGCCGCGACCGCCCTCGTCGGTCTCGGCGGCTTCGCGGGGGCGGGGCCGGGCGGAGCTCGCGTCCGCCACGACGACCGTGACGCAGTGGACGCAGGTGTCGATCTCGACCTCGACCGGGGGCAGGCCGTGGCGCAGCGCGTTCGTGACCAGCTCGGTCACGACCAGGGCGAGGTCCTCGCCCTCGAAGCCGCCCTCGGCCGCGCACTGCTGGGCGAGGCGCCGCGCCTGCGACGCCCCCTCCGGCCCGTCGGTGACGGTCGTGCGCGCGCAGACGTGCCGCTCGGTGCGGTCGTCCACGTGGGCCAGGGCCTGGGCGCGGTCGGCGTGCAGGGTGACCTGGGGCAGCACGAGGTCGGCCAGGCCGTCGGGCGGTGCGCAGACGGCCAGGGTGGGGCGGGGCCAGCCGGCGGCACGGGCGGACGCCCAGTTGAGGACGTCGACGGCGGCGGGCGCCAGCTCACCGGCGTCCGCGAGGTCGATCACGACCCCGCGCGGCTGCAGGGCGACGGCGCGGGTGACCGCCCGCTGCAGGGCCGCGGCGTCCGGGTCCGTGACCGGGCCGACCACCGCGAGGACCTCGACGCCCTCGGTGACCTCCTGGGACAGCAGCACGGGAGAAGACCTCTACGTCGGCGGGAGGGGCAGGGCCCGCGACGCGGACCTGTCCGGTCTGCCCCGGTCTGACGGTTGCCGGAACGTGAGAGAGTCGGACCTGCGGGTCAGGTGACGAGCGGCGGGACGAGGTCGCTGTAGCCGGTGAGGATGAGCGCGCCGAGCACCAGGGAGGCGACGCCGGTCACCAGGCCGAGACCGATCTGCACCCGCGGGGCACGCCGGGCGCTGAGCAGGCTGCTGACCCACAGCCCCGCGATGCCGAGGTCCGTGACCACGAGGCCGGCCACGAAGGCGCCGAGGATCAGGGCTGCCGAGGCGCTCGACCCGGACGCTCCCGCGCTGGCGAACAGCACCACCTGGGTCGGCGTCTCCGCGCCGGTGCCGTGCAGCAGGCCGACGAGGAAGGCGCCCCGGCGGTCGATGTCGGCGAAGCCCGCGGCCGGCGCCTCCCGCCGGCGGGCCCGGGCCCAGCCGCGGCGGATCGCCCCGACGACGAGGCTGACGCGGCCGGCGTAGCGGTACTCGGCGCGGTCGCGGCCGAGCTGGTAGAGCACGATCCCGCCCAGGACCACGAGCGTGGTGCCGACGGCGTAGCTGAAGACGCTGTCGATGCCCTCGGGGAGCTTGAGAGCCAGCACCAGGACCAGCAGCCCGAAGACGCCGAGGACCAGGCCGTGGCCGAAGCAGTACCAGAAGGACAGGCCCATGCCGCGGCGGGCCTCGTGCTGGTGGCTGCCGCCGTCCGCTGTGGCCTCGCGGGGCGCCGTCAGGTCGGTGATGGCGGCGATGTGGTCCCAGTCGAGGCCGTGGCGGGCTCCCAGCGAGAAGCTGGTGGCGGCCAGGCCGAGGACGGGCAGGCTGAAGGCGGTGTCGAGCAAGGATCGGCTCTCCCTCGTGGGCGGAGGTGGGCAGGCGAGTCGGCCACCCCCGACGGCGATCTGGCTCGCCGCCGCCCCTGCTGCCGGGGCAGCGGGAGGGTCGGACGTCAGTAGCGCACCTGCACCGGGCTCTCACCGGACTTCCCCGTCGAGGAGGACTGCGGGGAACCTACCGCGCGAGCCGGGCGACCAGACGCCGCACCACGGCCGGGGGCGCCGCCCGGCCGGCCGCGAGCGCCTTCGCCTG
>JAODNQ010000078.1 GCA_025464695.1 Frankiales bacterium
GCGCTGTCGCGGTGGGCCGACCGGCTCGGCACCCGGGACGGCGTGCGTGCGAGGGGTGCGGACCGGGCTCGCCGGCTCGGTGCCGGCGCTCTTGGCGGCCCGGGGGCTCCGGACGGCGCGGGTGCGCACCGGGACGAGCGCCGGCTCGGGCTGGACCTGGAGCGCGGGCTCGGGGGGCAGGGTGCTGGAGGCGGTGGCGCTCGAGGCGGTGGCGCCGGAGCGCGTGATGGCGACCTCGTCGGTGCCGAGGTAGCTGGCGACGACCTTCGGGTCCTCGCGGACCTCCGCCGGCGTGCCCTCGGCGATGACGGCGCCGCGCTCCATCGCGTAGACCCGGTCGCACAGCCCCATGAGCAGGGGCATGTCGTGCTCGACGATGACGATCGCGCAGTCGAGCTCGTCGCGGATCCGGCGCAGCAGCGGTCCGAAGGCCTCGGTCTCGCGCTGGGCGACACCGGCGGTCGGCTCGTCGAGCAGGATCACCTTCGGCCGGGCGGCCACCTGGGTGGCGAGGGCGCAGATGCGCCGGGTGCCGGTCGACAGCTCTCCGGCCAGGGTGTCGGCGTAGCGGCCGAGCCCCATCCGCTCGAGGATCACGGCGGCCTGGGCCGCGCTCTCGCGCTGCGCCCGGACGGCCCACGGGGCGCGGACCATCGACGACAGCACCCCGACCTTGCGCTGGGCGCTGATCACCGACTGCAGGGTCTCCCGCACGGTGAGGCCGGGGAACAGCTGCGCGGCCTGGAACGTGCGGCCGAGGCCGAGGGCGGCACGCACCTCCGACGGCAGCCCGGTCAGCTCGACCCCGCCGAGGGAGATGCGGCCGGCCGAGGGCTCGTACACCCCGGAGATGGTGTTGATGAGCGTGCTCTTGCCGGCACCGTTGGCGCCGATGAGGCCGACGATCTCGCCCTTGTGCACGGTGATGGAGGTGCCGTCGAGGGCCTTGAGGCCGCCGAAGCTGAGCTCGACCCCCTCGACCTCGAGCGCCGCCGCGTCGACCGCGTCGGAGGCCTCCGCGCCGGCCACGACCTGCGCGGCCAGCCGGTCGAGGAACTTCTGCCACAGCCGCTGGACCGCCCCCGCGAGCCCGGTCGGGTTCTGCAGCAGCACCGCGACGATGCCCATCCCCGCGAAGAACAGGGTGAAGAAGGCCTGTCCGCCCTGGTCGCCGAGGACCTCGGTCAGCGCGTCGCCGAACAGGGAGGTCAGCAGCGGCGTGAGGAACAGGGTGGGGATGTAGAGGGCGAAGGCCGCCGCCACGGCGCCGGCCACCGAGCCCAGACCGCCGATGACGGGGAGGGCGAGCAGCGACAGCGAGATGGCCGGGGAGAACTGGTCGGGCTGGACGGTGCGCCAGGCGTCGGCCCACAGGACGCCCGCCATGCCGCAGAAGAAGCCGCTGACGGCCAGCGTCGTCAGCTTCACCGTGGCGGGCGTGATGCCGTAGGAGGCGCTGGCGCGCTCGTCGTCGCGGACGGCGATCATGATGCGCCCGGGCACGCTGCGGCGCAGCTGCCGGGCGGCCAGGGCCAGCGCCGTGAGGGTGCCGAGGGACACGAAGTACACCGACAGCTGGGAGTCGCCCCCGAGGACGCCCCGCAGGATCGGGAGGGCCTCGACGTCGCGGGCCGAGGAGTCGGACCCGGTGAACCACGGCGTCCGGAACAGGTACTGGGCGCCGACGATGCTGAACCCGAGCGAGGTCACCGCGAGCGTGAAGCCCCGCACCCGGAGGGCGGGCAGGGCGATGAGGACCAGCACGAGGGCGCCGGCGCTGCCGGCGACGAAGAACAGCGGGACGACGCCGTAGCCCGCGGTCGACATGCGGGCGGCGACGTAGGCGCCGACGCCGACGACGGCGAAGTGGCCCAGGCTGAGCTGTCCGCCCCACCCGGTGACCATGGTGAGCGACACCGCGATGATCGCGTAGATCATGATCAGCGACAGCTGGAACCGGTCGCCCTGGGTCTGGAAGGGCGGCAGGGCCGGCAGCAGGAGCGCCACGAGGAAGGCGCCGCCGCCGAGCAGGGCGGTGTAGCGGGTGGCGTAGAAGCGGTCGCGCACCGCTGGCGGGATCCGCAGCGGCGGCAGGTCGTCCACGGGCTTGCCGGTCGTGGCGAAGACCGAGCCGATCAGCCGGCCACGGGCGAAGATCACGCCGAGGACCAGGGCGAACACGACCAGGAGCGCGGTGCCGGCGTTCGACGTGACGCCGATCGTGAGCTGGTCGACGAGGCCGATGGCGAGGCCGCCGGCCAGCGCCAGCGGGATGGAGCTGAAGGCGCCGAAGGACGCGGCGCCGAGGGCGAGGAACAGCTGGGTCGGGCCGAGCGAGCCGGCGTTGAAGCCGCCCTGGGAGGGCGCCTGCAGGATGGCGCCGACGGCCGACAGCGCTCCCGCGATGCCCCAGGTGACGGCGCTGGTGAAGGAGGGCGAGATGCCGCACAGGCGGGCCCACTCCGGGTTGCCGGCCGCGGCGCGGATCATCTTGCCGATCAGCGAGAAGCGCAGCACCGCGGCCAGAGCGAGCACGAGCAGCGGGCACAGGACCGCCACCAGGATGTACTGGCTGCCGAGGTTGACGCCGCCCACGCTCACCGTGGCGTCGAAGGGCAGCGGGTAGCCCTCGGTGATGATCTTCGCCTGGTCGGGCTTGAGGAACTCGAGGAACGTGAACGACAGCAGGATCTGGCTGACACCGACGCTCAGCAGCAGCAGGGCCACCGTCGAGGAGGTCCGCCGTCGCAGGGGCGCGACCAGCAGCCGGTCCGACGCCACGCCGACCCCGGCGCCGACGGCCAGGGCGAGCGGGAAGGCCAGCCAGTAGCTGAAGCCGAAGTCGACGACGAACTTGCCGAGCAGCAGCGCGGACAGCGCACCGAGCTGGCCGTGGGCCAGGTTGAGGAACCGGCTCGAGCGGTAGACCAGGACGATCCCGACGGCGGACATGCCGATGAGCAGTCCCTCGAGCACACCGAGGACGAGCGCGGACGCGGTCACCTCGGGACCCCGGAGCACGGTCGTGCGGCGTTGGCGGGCATGTCGCTCCTCGAGAGGTCGGGCGGAGGGCAGGGCGCACAGTCCTTGTGCCGTGCGTCACACACGGTCAGGAGTTCGCCGTCCCGGCTCGGACTCCTGCACGGCACACGCAGGTTCTTGCGGCCGTGGTGACGGCGGTCACTCTGGCCCCCGACCACGCTCGTGTCAACGGTGATGACAGGACAAGTCGGTCAGGGAGTGTCCGACTGTCCGCGACGCACCGACCCTCGACGCCCTCGCTCACCGCTGTTAACGTCATCGCCGTTCACGCCCACACCTGCGACCGCGAGGAGGACGCCATGAGCGTCGACGGCACCTGGAAGATCGACCTGAAGACCCCCATGGGCAAGGAGGCCGGCACGCTCGACCTCCGCACCGACGGCTCGTCGCTGACCGGCACCATGTCCAACAGCCAGGGCTCGCTGGAGATCTCCGACGGCTCGTCCGACGGCGACACCGCGACGTTCCAGGCGAAGGTGACCACGCCGATGCGGATGACGATGACGTGGGTCGCGAAGGTCGACGGCGACGCCATCAGCGGCACGGTGAAGCTCGGGATGATGGGCAAGGCCAGCTTCAAGGGCTCTCGCGCCTCCTGAGCGCCGCCGGACCGACTCGAGGGTGAACGGCGTTGACAGCCGCCCGTGACCTGGGTCACTCTCCCGCTGCCGAGCGGGGTCCCGCTGCCGGCTCCGCACTCCCCGTGGAGGACACGTGTCCGACGACCTCACCTGGCTGCCCGCCTGGCGCCTCCGCGAGCTGATCGGCCGCAAGGAGGTGTCCTGCACCGAGGTGACGGACCACTTCCTCGGCCGGATCGAGGAGTTCGACCCGACCCTGCACGCGTTCGCCGAGGTCGACGTCCCCGGGGCCCGGCAGCAGGCCAAGCAGGCCGACGCGGCCGTGCTCGAGGGCGGCGACCTCGGCCCGCTGCACGGCATCCCGACGTCGGTGAAGGCGCACATCCGGGTCGAGGGGCTGCAGCTGCAGACCGGCGCGGGGCTGCAGACGTCGCGCTTCGACGATATCAGCGTGGAGCGGCTGCGCGCCGCCGGCGCCGTCGTCGTCGGCACCAACACCATGCTCGGCGCGGGAGGGGGCGGCGGGCTCGACCCCGACCACCCGGGTGTCTTCCGCCCGTTCAACTGGGACGCCGAGGCCCGCAGCCCCTGGGACACCACCCGGGTCCCGGGCTGGTCGTCGTCGGGCGGCGCGGCTGCTGCGGCTGCCGCCCTGCTGCCGGTCACCATCGGCTCGGACGGCGGCGGGTCGACCCGCCTGCCCGCGGCCTACTCCGGCGTCGTCGGCCTGCACACCACCCGCGGCCTCATCCCGCACGTCGACTACGAGAAGCCGACGATGATGCTGACGGCGAGCTACGGCCCGCTGGCCCGCGACGTCCGCGACGCCGCCCTGTTCACCCGGGCCATGAGCGGGCCGGACTACCGCGACTACGTCTGCCTGTCGGACGAGACGCCCGACCCCGTGGCCTCCCTCGACCAGGGCGTCGAGGGCATGCGCCTGGCCTGGACGGAGGACTTCGGGTTCGCCTCCCGCTACGCCGGCCCCGACAGCGCCCGGATCACGGCGGTCGCCCGCGAGGCCGCGGCCGGGCTGCGCACGCTGGGCGCGACGCTCGAGACCACCGACGAGGTGTGGGAGGACCGCTCCCCCGACACCACGGCGTCCTGGCTGGCCGAGCCGGCGCTGTACGAGGTGATGGTGCAGGTCAACACCACCCCCGTCCCTCCCCCGGACTACGACGCCTACAAGGCCTCCATCGAGTCGCGCGCCCGGAACTTCGCGCACTTCCAGGAGTTCTTCCGCCACCACGACGTGATCCTGTCCGTCACCGCGCAGCGGACCGCTCCCACCACCGAGCAGTGGGAGCGCGACTGGACCGTCGACGCCCACACCTTCCCGGGCCTGAGCTTCGCGCCCGCCTACTGCAGCCACACGATGATCTTCAACTGGCTCGGCTTCCCGGCGGTCTCGGTGCCGTGCGGGTTCCTCGACGGGCTGCCCGTCGGCCTCCAGATCGCGTCCCTGCCCGGACGCGAGGACCTCGTCCTGCGCGTCGCCGCCGCCTTCCAGAAGGCGTTCCCGCGGGCCGAGCGCCCCACCCACAGCTGAGCCAGGAGTCCTGATGACCACGCTGACCACCCCCACCACGCGGACCACCACCGAGCCCGTCGTCGAGACCAGCGGCGGCAAGGTCCGCGGCTACGCCAAGGACGGCGCCTACGGCTTCCGCGGCATCCCGTACGGCGCCTCGACCACCGGCGCGGCCCGCTTCAAGCCGCCGACACCCGTCGAGCCCTGGACGGGAGTCCGTGACGCGACCGAGTTCGGGTTCTGGGCGCCGCAGGACCGGATCGTGCTGCCGCCGGAGATGAAGGACCACCCGATGGCCGTGTTCATGCGGCAGCGGCCCATGAGCGAGGACTGCCTGGTCCTCAACGTCTGGACCTCCGGGCTGGCGGGCTCCACGCCGAAGCCGGTCATCGTGAGCCTGCACGGCGGGGCCTTCCTGTCTGGCGCGGGCGACCTCGAGGCCGAGGGCCTGGCTGCCCGCGGCGACGTCGTCGTGGTCTCCGTGAACCACCGGCTCGGCCTGCTCGGGCACCTGTACCTGGCGGAGATCGGCGGCGAGGAGTACGCGTCGTCGGGCAACGCGGCGACGCTCGACCTCGTCCTGGCGCTGGAGTGGGTACGCGACAACATCGCGGCGTTCGGCGGCGACCCCTCCCGGGTCATGACGACGGGGTGCTCGGGCGGCAGCAGCAAGACGCTGGTGCTCATGGGCATGCCCTCGGCGAAGGGCCTGTTCTCCCGGGCCAACCCGATCGACGCACCGTTCATCAAGGCCTGCGAGCCCGAGGTCGCCACCCGCATCGCCGAGGAGACCCTCGCCGAGCTCGGGATCGGGCACTCCGAGCTGCACAAGCTCCACGAGCTCCCGTGGGAGCAGCTGCTCACCGCGCAGCACGTCGACATCGCCCGCATCCTGTCCGAGGGCGGCTCGCGGGACGAGTTCCTGCGCTACTACCCGGTGGTCGACGGGACCGTCCTGCCCGCGCACCCGTTCGACCCCGTCGCCAGCCCGCTGCAGCACGACGTCGCCATGCTCACCGGCTCGGCCAGCGACTCGATGACGATGCTCATGCTGCAGGAGCCCTGGTACGGCACCCTCGACGAGGCGGGCCTGCGCGAGATCGCGGTCAAGCAGGTCGGCAGCGCAGCCGACGCCGTCCTCGCCGCCTACGAGGCCGACCGGCCGGACGCGACGCCCACCGAGGTCGCCTGCGCCGTCGTCACGGGCCGGGTGATGACCGCACGCACGATCGAGCTCGCCAGCCGCAAGGCCGCGAGCGGCACCGCCCCCGTCTACGTCTACCGCTGGCAGCACACCGCCGTCGGCATGGGCGGCATGGCAGGAGCGCGGCACGGCGGTGAGCTCCCCTTCGTGTTCAAGAACATCGGCAAGAAGGCCAGCGAGGGGTTCGGCGACTGGTCGCCGTTCGAGGGCGACCGTCCCGAGGACTTCCGGATGCAGGAGCTCGTCAGCGAGGCGTGGGTCCGGTTCGCCCACGACGGCGACCCGAACTCCGACGGGCTGCCGCACTGGCCCGCCTACTCCGCCGACACCCGGTCGACGATGCTGTTCGGCGACCCTGTCCGGGTGGAGGACGACCCCGAGCCGGCCCTGCGCCAGGCCTTCGAGCAGGTCCCCGACGAGCGGTGGCCCTAGCCGTGCTGCCTCGCACCGCGGCCCGCCCGTGACGGCCACCTCGAGCGACGTCGTGCTGCCGGCCGAGGAGCAGCCCGCGGACGTGCAGGGGGTCCCGGTCGTCGTGGGCGACGGCCTCCCGGCCGAGCTGTTCCTCCCCGACGGCACGGGCCCCTGGCCGGGCGTCGTGGTCGGCGCGGAGGCCTACGGACCCAACCACGCCACCCGGACGGTCGCGGCGGCGCTGGCTGCCCGCGGCTTCGCGGTGCTGCTCCCGGACTACTACCGGGGCAGCGGCCCGACCGACCGGGAGGACTACGACGACTTCACCGGCGTGATGACTGCGATCGCCTCCCTCGACTTCCCCCGCGCCGCGCTGGACCTCGCCGCGGGCGTCGGGCACCTGGCCGGCCGCGACGACGTGGACGCCGCACGCGTCGGCGTCTGGGGCTACTGCACCGGGGCCACCCTCGCGCTGCTCGCCACCGTCCTGCGCCACGACGTCGCCGCGGCCGTGCTCTTCTTCCCGAGCCAGCCGCGCTTCCCCACGCACGACGACACCCGCCCGGTCGACCCCGTCGACCTGCTCTGGGCCGTCCGCGCCCCGACGCTGCTGCAGTACGGCAGCGAAGACATGGTCCTGCAGCCCGGCGACCTCGACGAGATCCGTCGTCGGGCGGAGGTGTGGGACGTCCCGCTCACGGTCGTCGAGCACCCGGGCGCCAACCACGCGTTCAACGCGCCCCGGGGCCCGCTGCGCCACGACCGGGCGGACCGGGACGGGTGGGCCCGCGCGCTCGCCTTCGTCCAGCAGCACCTCGCCTGACGACCGTCCCGTCCCACCGGCCGGCGGGACGGGACGGTCCGCCTGCTGTCAGCCCGGGCCGCTCACCGCGCCAGTGCGTCGTACAGCGCCTGGACCAGCCGCCCCGAGCGCGACCCGACCTCCTGGCCCTGCCCGAGGTGCGCGTTCTGCGCGTAGGCGAAGCTGACCCTCGCCACCGGGTCGGCGAAGGCGAGGGAGCCGCCCGAACCGCCCGAGCCGAAGGCCTCGGGGTTCGGCCCCATCCAGGCGAAGCTGTTCGACAGGGCGAAGCCGCGCGCGAAGCGCACCTCGAACACGCTCTCGGGGACGCCGTAGGCCGCGAGCATCTCGTCGGTCCAGCCGTACCACCGGCCGCTCACCGACGACGACGTCGCCGCGTCGATCGTCTTCGCGTCGAGCAGGTGCACGCCGTCCAGGTCGCCCCCGCAGGCCAGCGGGGCGTAGATCCTCGCCAGCGCCCGCGCGTGGGTGATGCAGTTCGCGGCCGGGACCTCGTTGCGGCGGAAGGCCTCGCTGCTCCAGGCCGCGCCCGCTCCCACCAGCTCCGCGACCCGGTCGTCGAGCTCGACGGGCAGCCCGATCCAGGCGTCCGCGCCGAGGGGCTCGCAGACCTCCTCGCGCAGGAAGGTGCCGACCGTGCGGCCGCTGGTGCGTCGCACGAGCTCCCCGAGCAGGTGGCCGAAGGTCACCGAGTGGTAGGCGTGCGCCGTCCCGGCCGGCCAGGACGGGGCGGCCGCGGCCAGTCCCTCGACCATGGCGTCCCAGTCGGTGGGGTCCGCACCGGCCGGGACGTCGGGGAGCCCGGCCCGGTGGTCGAACACGTGCTGCACCAGCACGTCCTGCTTGCCCGCGGCGGCGAACTCCGGCCAGTAGTCGGCGACCGGGGCGGCCGGGTCCAGCAACCCGCGCTCGATCAGCATGTTCGCGCACAGTCCCGTGAGCCCCTTGGTCGTCGACGCGACCAGCACGAGGGTGTCGCTCTCCCAGGGGCGGGTGCGTGCGGCGTCCGCCCAGCCGCCCCACAGGTCGACGACGGGCACCCCGTCGACCGTCGCCGCGACCGACGCGCCGAGCTCGTCGAACAGGGACCAGTTCTCCTCGAACACGTCCCGCACCCGCGCGAACCGCGGCTCCACCTGACCTCGTACGTCCACGGGCAGCCTCCCAGGTCTCCGCCGGGCAGCCCCGGCGCTTGGCACAGACTGTCAGAGTTGCGCGTCAGCCGCACGGGCCCGGGGGCGGCGGGGCCGCTTTCCGGCGGTGGCCAGCCCGGCGAGGGCGTCGAGGGCCTGGTTCAGCAGCTCGGGGAGCTCGTCGTCGGCGTCACTGGCCCAGCGCTGCATCGCCGCGTTGAGCGCGCCCTGGACGGCGGTCGCGTAGACCTCGGGCCGCAGGTCCGTCGCGGGGTCGACCTCCATGCGCTGCGCGATCACGGCGACGAAGGGCTCGAGCAGCACGCGGTTGCGCAGGAAACGGTCCGAGAGCTCCGGCGAGTGCGCCAGCACGCGCCGGAACTGCAGCGCCTCGCGGACGTCCGCAGGGTCGCGCCAGGTCGTCCCGCCCGTGGCGACCGCACGCCAGGCGTCCAGCAGGCCCTCGCCGGCGGGGCGCGCCGCGACCGCCTCGCACATGGCCTCAGCCGCCCGCAGCGGCATGGCCATCACCAGCTCGTCCTTGGTGGCGAAGTACCGGAAGAAGGTGCGCGGCGAGATGCCGGCCGCCACAGCGATGTCCTCGATGGAGACGTCGTCGAAGCCCCGCTCCGCCAAGAGCTCGAGCCCGCACTCCTCGATCTCGCGCCGGATCACGCGACGACGGCGCTCCCAGGCCACGCTGCCCGGGCCTCTGGCAGGAGGTGCCTCGACTGTCACAAGGCGGCACGTTAGCAGGAGATCACTGTTGACACCCAACAGCGACCTTGTCATGGTCTGCCAGCGAGCGCGGGCGCTACCGGCTCCCGAGCCGCCCCTCTGCAGGAGTCCTCGATGGAACGCATCCTCATGGTGTCAGCCGACGGTCACGCGGGCGCACCCCCGGAGCACTACCGCGACTACCTCGACAAGCGCTTCCACGCCGACCTCGAGCAGCTGATCGAGGACAACAAGGGCTGGGAGGACCTCGCGATCTCGCAGCGACGGTTCGGCAAGGAGACCCTCGACCTGATCGACCGCGGCGGTGCCATCGCCGACGGCGGCGAGTTCGGGGCGTACGACCTCGACGTCCGCCTGCGCGAGCTCGACCGGGAGGGCTGCGCCGCCGAGATCCTCATCCCCGGGCACCAGATCTCGATGATGCCGTTCTTCGGGATCCACAACCGTCCGGCGTCCCGCGAGCTGCGCCAGGCCGGGGTGAAGGCCTACAACCGCCACCTGGCGGAGGGCATGCAGCAGGCGGACGGGCGGCTGTTCGCCATCGCGGACCCCGGCCCCGTCGACGACGTCGAGGCGGCGATCACCGAGCTGCGGTGGTGCGCGGCGAACGGCTTCGTCGGCGTCGCGCCGCCCGGGCAGATCTACGACGTCGACCTGCCCCCGCTGACGTCGTCGGTGTACGAGCCGTACTGGGCGGCCTGCGAGGAGCTCGGGCTCGTGCTCAACATCCACGCCGGCTGGGGGTTCGGCCAGTTCGGCGGCACGGACCGGATGAAGCAGTCCATGGGGAGCACCTCCACCCCGGAGGAGATGCTCGAGCGGCAGATGACCGCCGACATCCGCATCGACGAGTTCCCGCGGGACTCCCCGGTGCGGCTCGGCCTCACCCGGCCCCGTCGCGCCCTGTGGCAGCTCATGATGGCCGGCGTGTTCGACCGGTACCCGGGGCTCAAGCTGGTGTTCACCGAGGTCCGTGCCGACTGGATCCCCGCCACGCTCGACGTCATGGACGTGCACTTCGCCCAGGACCCCGGCCTGCTCAGGAAGAGCCCGCGCGAGTACTGGGCGGAGCACTGCTACGCCGCCCCGTCGTCGCCGCGACCGTACGAGCTCGCGCTGCGCGACCAGATCGGCATCGACCGGATGATGTTCGGTATGGACTTCCCGCACCCGGAGGGGACCTGGCCCAACACCCGGGAGTGGCTGCGCACGACGATGGTGGGGCTGAGCGAGTCCGAGGCCCGCAAGTTCCTCGGCGAGAACGCCGTCGAGTGCTACGGCCTCGACGCCGGTCGGCTGCGGGCCGTCGCCGACCGGATCGGGCTCTCCCTGGACGAGGTGCTCGTCGACGACCCGCAGACCGACCCCCGACTCGTGCGGCAGTTCCACGCCCGGTCGGGGTTCACCCGGCCGCAGGAGAAGGTCGACCCCGCGTTCTACGTCGAGATGATCGACGAGGACGCGGCGACGCTCGCACCTCGCTGAGCCGTCCGCTCGGCACGGCACGGCACGGGACCTGACGGCGGTCGGCGCCTCCTCCACCCGGGGAGGCGCCGACGTCGGTCTCAGCCGTGCACGGCGTCGAGCTCCAGCTCGCCGCCTGCCAGGTAGGTGCGCTCGATCTCGCCGATGCGACCGCGCAGCTCCGACGCCGGCCCCTCGAGGACCACGCGTCCGTGGCTGAGCACGTACGCACGGTCCGCGATCTCGAGGGCGTCGCGCACGTGCTGCTCGACGAGCAGTACCGCGCTGCCGCGGTCGGCCGCGGTGCGCACGGCGGCGAGCAGGCGCTCGAGCACCAGGGGTGCCAGCCCCAGCGACAGCTCGTCGGCGAGCAGGACCGCGGGCTCGGCCGCGACCGCGCGGCTCAGCGTCAGCATCTGCTGCTCGCCTCCGGACAGCAGCCCGGCCTTGCGGGCGAGCAGCGGCTCCAGCTCCGGGAACAGCTCCAGGCAGCGGGCCCGTTCCTGCCCGCCCAGGCGCAGGTTGTCGGCGGTGGACAGGCCCATGAACACCGAGCGCTCCTCGGTGATGTAGCGCAGGCCCTGCCGGGCGCGCCGGTGCAGCGGAGCGGTGGTCACCGCTCCGCCGAGCAGCACCTCACCCGCGGTGGGCCGCAGCTCCCCGGCCAGGGCCTTCACGGTGGTGGTCTTGCCGGCTCCGTTCACGCCGAGCAGGGCCACCACCTCGCCGGGAGCCACGTGCAGGTCGAGGTCGTGCACGACCGGCAGGTGGCCGTAGCCCACCGTGAGCCCCCGTGCCTCGATCGCTGGCGTCATCGGTCCTCCAGTTGAAAAGTTGAGACACAGTTGGCAGTCAATGCCAGGAAGTGCTGTCGCTGCCGCAGGCTAACTGATACGCAACACACCTACCGGCGAACGCAGTCAGCGATCCGGTCCAACAGGAGGTACGCGCACATGCAGCGGACACAGCGCACCCTCGGTGCAGTCGCCCTCGGCCTGAGCCTCACGCTCGTGGCCGCCTGCGGCAGTGACGACACGACCGATGCCAAGGAGGCCTCCGCGACCACGGGCGGCGGGGCGCCCGCGGCGGCAGCGTCCGGACCGTCGGCGAAGGTCATGGTGATCGGCGACATCACGAGCACCATCCCGTTCACGGTCCCGGAGATCGTGCCGGCCGCCAAGGGGGCCTTCGACGGCACGAACGTCGAGGTCGTCTCCTGCGACGCGAAGGGCGACCCGAACGCCGCCCAGGCCTGCGCGCGCCAGGCGGTCTCGGACGGGGTGGTCGCGGTCATCCACGGCTTCAGCACCCTGAACCAGGACCAGTCGGTGCTCGAGAAGGCCGGCATCGCCGTCGTCGGGAACGCCGCCGAGACCAGCCCGGTCAGCTACGCGACGTCGTCGGCCTTCTCGCAGTACGTCGCGATGGGCGTCGGCCTCGGGAAGCAGGGCTGCACCAAGCTCGGGATCATCTACCTCGACCGGTCCGAGACCCTGGTCGACAACATCAAGAAGGGGATCGAGTCGACGGGTGGCAAGGAGGTCGTGCGGGCCGCCGTCGCCGCGAACGCCCCCGACCTGACGCCCGCCATCGCCAAGATCACCGGAGCCGGCGCCCAGTGCCTGGCCCTCAGCCTGCCGCCGACCGGCGTCGCCCAGGCCATCACCGCCGTCAAGCAGAGCGGCAAGGACCTCAAGATGGCCGGCATCTCGGCCGTGTTCTCCGCGCAGCTGCTGAAGTCGCTCGGGAAGCTGACGGACGGCCTGCTGGTCGTCGACAACCAGGAGAGCCCGTACGACCCCGGCACCGGGGTCGTGAAGGCCGACATGGCCAAGTTCGACAGCAAGGCCGAGGTGACGCAGGTCGGCACCATCGCGTGGGTCGGCGCCAAGATCGTGCGCGCAGCGCTCGAGAAGGTCCAGGGCGAACCCACCGCGGCCTCCGTGAAGACGGCGCTCGACGGCCTGTCCGGCGTGGACCTGCAGGGCGTCATCCCGCCCTTCACGGCCAAGGAGAACACCTCCCCGCTGTTCAAGCGCCTCATGAACCCCAACGGGATCAGCTACACGATCTCGTCCGGCGTGCCCACGCGCTCCGGTGACTTCTTCGACCTGACGCCGATCCTCAACAAGTAGGGACGCACGATGACCGAGGTCTTCCGCTTCGCCCTCCTGGGCCTGGGCGCCGGCGCGCTGTACGCGCTGGCCGCCGTCGGGCTCGTCCTGGTCTACCGGGGCTCAGGAGTCGTGAACTTCGCGCAGGGCGCCATGGGCATGATCGGCGCCTACGTCTTCTTCGAGGCCCGGGACGAGCACGGGTTCCCGGCCCTGGCGGCCGTCGTGCTCGGCCTGCTCGCCTCGGCTGCGCTGGGTGCGGCGTTCCACCTGCTGGTGATGCGCCACATGCGGGAGGCCTCGGTCCTGTCCAAGATCGTCGCCACCCTCGCGCTGCTCGTGACCCTCCAGTCGCTGGCGACGCTGGTCTACGGGCCCCTGCCCAAGATCGTCCCGTCGATGCTGCCGATCGGTCCCGTCGACGTCTTCGGCGCGCAGGTCGGCCGCGACCGCATCTACATCCTCGGGCTCGTGCTCGTGCTGACCACGCTGCTGTCCCTCGTGTACCGCTACACGACCTTCGGCGTCGCCACCTCTGGCGTCGCGGAGAACCCGCGGGCGGCCTCCGCCCTCGGCATCTCGCCGAACCTCATCGGGGCGGCGAACTGGGCGATCGGTGCGGCCCTCGGCGGGCTGTCCGGGATCCTGCTGGTCCCGATCACCGGGCTGGCGCCCGACAAGCTGACGCTGATCGTCATCCCGATCCTCGCCGCCGCCGTGGTCGGGCGCTTCTCCTCCTTCCCGGTCACGACCGCCACCGGCCTGGCCATCGGCGTCGCCCAGTCGGAGATCGTCCGCTACGTCTCCAGCCCGGGCTGGGGCACCGCCGTGCCGTTCCTGTTCGTCGCCGTCGTGCTGATCGCGCGGGGCCGCGCCGTCGCCGGCAAGGGCGAGGCCTTCGGCCGGATGCCCGCCCTGGGCACCGGGAAGCTGGCCCCCGGCCTCATCGCCCTCGGCCTCGTCGTCACGCTGCTCTGCGCCTGGGTGTTCTTCGACGCGGACTTCCTGGCCGCGCTGCAGATCCAGCTCGTGATCTCGATCATCCTGCTGTCGTTCGTCGTCGTCACCGGCTACGCCGGCCAGATCTCGCTGGCCCAGGTGGGCTTCGCAGGGCTGGGGGCCGTCGTCGCCGCCTACCTGTTCTCGAGCCGCGGCTGGTCCTTCGAGCTCGCGCTCGTGGGAGGCACGCTCGCCGTCATCCCGGTCGGGCTGGTGGTCGGCCTGGCCGGGGTGCGCACCCGGGGCGTCAACCTCGCGATCCTCACCTTCGGCCTCGCCATCTCGCTCGAGGCGGTCGTCTTCGGCAACCAGACCTTCACGGGAGGCTCGCTCGGCTACCGGGCGGACGACCCCACGGTCTTCGGCATCGACGTCAGCGGCATCACGCACCCGGAGCGGTTCGCGACGCTCACCCTCGTCCTGCTCGTGCTGCTGGCGCTGGCCGTCACGAACCTGCGCCGGGGACGCGCCGGGCGCCGCCTCATCGCGGTGCGCACCAACGAGCGCGCGGCCGCGGCGCTCGGCATCTCGGTCGTCGGGGCGAAGCTCTACGCCTTCGTCCTCGGCGGGATGATCGCCGCGGTCGGCGGGATCCTGCTGGCCTTCCGGCAGCCGGTCGTGGCCTTCGGCGAGTACGCCGGTCTGCAGTCGGTCCTGGTGATGCAGAACGCCGTCCTCGGCGGCGTCGGCGTCGTCGGTGGCCCGCTGGTCGCGAGCGGCTTCGGGCCCGGCACCGTGGGTCAGCACCTGTTCAGCTTCATCGGCACGGACGTGGCCGCCTGGATCGCGATCGTCAGCGGCGTCCTCGTCCTGCTGATGCTGGTCCTCGCGCCGGACGGCCTCGCCGTCCTGCAGGCGTCGCAGAGCTCCAAGCTGCTCACCACAGTCCGGTCGCGGCTGCCCCGGCGGAGCCGCCCGGTCGTGCTGTCCGCCGGCAGCCACGACTACCAGGTCGTGCCCAAGGCCCTCGAGCTGGAGGGCGTCACCGTGCGCTTCGGCGGCAACACGGCGCTGTCCGACCTGACCCTGTCGGTCCGGCCCGGGGAGGTCGTGGGGCTCATCGGGCCCAACGGCGCCGGCAAGAGCACCACCATCGACGCCATCACCGGCTTCGTGCAGCCGTCCGCCGGCACCGTCCGGCTGGGCGGCGAGCCGATCGACACCTGGAGCCGCGAGCGCCGGGCCCGCGCCGGCCTCGGGCGGTCGTTCCAGTCGCTCGAGCTGTTCGAGGACCTCACGGTGCTCGAGAACATCCAGACGGCGTGCGACCGCCGCGACGTCGCCGCCTACGTCACGGGCCTGGTCTCCCCCGGCCACGACGCGCTGACGGACGCCGCCCAGGCCGTGATCGCCGACTTCGGCCTGCAGGAGGTCCTGCACGTGAAGGTGCAGAACCTCGAGTACGCCCAGCGGCGGATGCTCGCCGTGGCCCGCGCCGTCGCCGGCGGCCACTCCGTCCTGCTCCTCGACGAGCCGGCGGCCGGGCTGAGCGACCGGCAGACCCGACGGCTCGCGGCCGGGATCCGCAAGCTCGCCGCCGACCGAGGGGTGGCCGTCCTGCTGGTCGAGCACAACGTCGACATGGTGCTCCGCACCTGCGACCGCGTGCACGCGCTGGCCTTCGGCCAGACCATCGGGGAGGGCACGCCCGCGGAGATCCGGACGCAGGCGGCCGTGGTCGAGGCCTACCTCGGCACCAAGCGCTACCGCGACGAGGCGGTGGTGGCGCCGGCCTGACCGGTCAGCCGCGCAGGACCTCCACGTCGAGGGAGGTCGGCGCGGCCTGGGCCAGCCAGCGCGTCGGCGTGTCCTCGACGAGCTTCACGAAGTCGGGGCGGCCGAAGAAGGACTCCTCGACGCGGCTCACGAGCAGCTCGACCCCGGACGGCAGGCGGACCCGGTCGCCCACCCGCACGTGCGCCACCGTCGTCTGCTCCCACGTCGTCACCGCGCCAGCCAAGCACGGACGGCCGGTGCACGGGCTGGCGCAGGCGAAGGACCCTTGTGGCCCTCATCACTGTTCACTACCGTCCTGCCATGACCTCCTTCCTCCACTTCCGCTCCTGGGCGCGCCGCGGTCCGGTCGGCGAGCGCACGCTGACCGGGACCGCTGCGGTCCTGCTGCTCGCTCTCGTCGTCTGGGCCAGCGTCCCCACCGGCGGCGACGGCGGAGGGCCCGAGGAGGCCCTGGCGGCCGGCGACGGGCAGGCGCTCGCGCCGGAGCAGTCCGGGACGGCCGGCGCCGCGGGAGAGGCCGGGCAGTCCGGAGGGGCCGCTCCGGCGGAGGAGGCGGGGTCCGTCGCGGGCGGGACGGCAGCCGCGCCGGGTGCGGCCACGTCCGGCGGGGGCGGTGCGGGGAGCAGCGGGACGGGGAGCAGCGGAACGGCTGCGGCGGGGGCGCCGGGGGCGGC
>JAODNQ010000148.1 GCA_025464695.1 Frankiales bacterium
GCGCCGGGCGAGCCGGGCACCGGCCCAGAGCGCGTCGGCGCCGTTGTTGCCGGCCCCCGCGAGCACGGTGACGTGCGCGCCGTAGACGCCGGGCAGCAGGCGCGTGCACGCCACCGCCAGGCCCGACGCCGCCCGCTGCATGAGCGCCCCCTCGGGCAGCGACGCGAGCAGCGGGGCCTCCAGCCGCCGCACCTGCTCGGCGGTGTGCGCCCACCTCATGCCGCCGACCTCATGCCTCGGCCACCACCACGGCGGTCGCGACGCCGCCGTCGTGCGACAGCGACAGGTGCCAGGTGGTGATGCCCTGCGCGGTGGCCTCCTCGGCCACCCCGCCGTGCAGCCGCAGCACCGGCCGGCCGGACTCCAGCTGCACCACCTCGGCGTCGCGCCACCGCAGCCCGCCGGGGGCCCCGAGCGCCTTGGCGACGGCCTCCTTGGCGGCGAACCGGGCCGCCAGCGACTCGGTCGAGCGGTCCCGCTCCTCGTCGGTGAAGAGCCGGTGCGCGAGCCGGGGGGTCCGCGCGAGCGCCTTCTCCAGCCGGGCCACCTCGACGACGTCGATGCCCACGCCGACGATCACCGCGTGCCCGCCCAGCCGGTACCGACCAGCAGGGTCGCCAGGAACACCCAGCCGCCCCGGAGCCGTCGGGACGTCCGCGGTGCGGGGACCCCCGGGGTCGGCCCCGACAGCAGGCAGAGGGCGACGACGGCACCCGGGAAGGGCAGCAGCCAGAACCAGGCCCAGCGCGTGGCCCGCCAGGGCTCCGGTCCGTTGACCAGCAGCAGCAGCGTGGCGAGCCCGGCCCCGAACAGGACGGGCACCACGACCCCGGGCAGCCGGGTGCCGAGCAGGGTCGCCGACCAGCCGCCGTGGAACTGCTCCTGGCGCACCCGCAGGGACGGGTCCAGCGCGCGCAGGACCGCGCCGACGTCGTCACGGGTCCGCGCCCCGTGGACCTCGGGCCTCGAGGTCCCGGCCCCCACGGTCACGTGCAGGACGTGCCGCCGGTGCCCGGAGCTCCAGTGCGCCTCGAGGGCGACGTCGCCGCTCCCGCGCGGCAGCCCGTACGCCTCGGGGCCGCCGACCAGCCGCACCTCGTCGACCGCCCCGGAGCGGGCGTCGTCGTACAGCTCGTCCAGCGAGGACGTGCTCTCGTGCAGCACCAGCGCGGACAGCCCGAGCACGAGCCAGAGCACCGCGAGCAGCAGCCGCAGGCGGTCCCAGCCGCTGCGGGTGGGCACGGCCGAGGAGGTGGACGCCGCTGCCGGTGCGGTCACTCGGCGGTGCTCATTCGACCGTGCTCATCCGACCGGGTTCATTCGACCGTGACGGACTTCGCCAGGTTGCGCGGCTGGTCGACGTCGAGACCGCGCGCCCGGGCGACCTCCGCCGACAGCACCTGCATGGGCACGATGGTCAGCAGCGGCGCGAGCAGGGACTTCACGTCGGGGATCCGGATGACGGTGTCGGCGTACGGCGTCACGCTGTCGTCGCCGTCGGTGGCGATGACGATCGTGCGGGCACCGCGGGCGCGGACCTCCTGCACGTTGTTGACGAGCTTCGCCTGCAGCGCGTGCCGGGGAGCGATGACGACGACCGGCGTGCCCTCCTCGACCAGCGCGATCGGACCGTGCTTGATCTCGCCGGCGGGGAACCCCTCGGCGCTGACGTAGGCCAGCTCCTTGAGCTTGAGAGCCCCCTCGAGCGCCATCGGGAACCCGACGTGCCGGCCCAGGAACAGCACCCGCTCGGCGTCGACGAGCGACCGGGCGAGCTCGCGCACCGGCTCCATCCGCGTCAGCGTCTCCTCGATGAGGGCGGGGATCTCCTGCAGGTCGCGCAGGTGGGCGCGGACCTCGTCGGCGTCGCGCGTGCCGCGGACCTGCGCGAGGTACAGCCCGACTACGTACATCGCGGCGAGCTGCACGATGACGGCCTTGGTGCTGGCGACGGCGACCTCTGGCCCGCCGCGGGTGTAGAAGGCGGCGTCGCTCTCGCGGCTGACGGTGGACCCGACCGTGTTGGTCACGGCCAGCACCCAGGCCTTCTGCGACCGGGCGTGCCGCAGCGCCTCGAGCGTGTCGGCGGTCTCGCCGCTCTGGCTGATGGCGATGACCAGGGTGTTGCGGCCGATCACGGGGTCGCGGTAGCGGAACTCGCTGGCGATCTCGACCTGGACCGGCAGCCGGCACCAGCGCTCGATCGCGTACTTGCCGACGAGGCCGGAGTGGTAGCTGCTGCCGCAGGCGATGATCACGACCTGCTCGAGGCCGCGGACGTCCTCGTCGCTCATGGCGAGCTCGTCCAGGTGCAGCAGGCCCTCGGCCGTGAGCCGGCCGCCGAGGGTCTCGCGGACGGCGTCGGGCTGCTCCTCGATCTCCTTGAGCATGAAGAACTCGTAGCCGCCCTTCTCGGCGGCGTCGGTGTCCCAGTCGACGTGGTAGCTCTCGCCCTCGACGACCGTCCCGGCGAGGTCCGTGACCGTGACGCCCTCGCGGCGGACCTCGACCACCTGGTCCTGCTCGACGGCACGGGCCTCGCGGGTGTGGCCGATGAAGGCGGTGACGTCGCTGCCGACGAAGTTCTCGCCCTCCCCCAGCCCGATGACGAGCGGCAGGTTGCGGCGGGCGGCGACGACGAGGTCGGGCTCGTCCTGGTGGGCGATGACGAGGACGAAGCTGCCCTCGAGGTCGCGGCAGATGCTGCGGACCGTGGCCGGCAGGTCGCCCGCGGTCGGGCCGGCGGCGTACCGCTCCTCGACCAGGTGGGCGACGACCTCGGTGTCGGTGTCGCTGCGCCGCTCGTGCCCCCGGCGCTCCAGGCCGTCGACCAGCAGCTCGTAGTTCTCGATGGTGCCGTTGTGGACGACGGCGACCCTGCCGTGGCAGTCGACGTGCGGGTGGGCGTTGCGGTCGGTGGGCGGGCCGTGGGTGGCCCAGCGGGTGTGGCCGATCGCCAGGCTGCCCGGCATCGCGGTCTCGCCCAGGACCTTGTCCAGGTTCGCGAGCTTGCCGGCCTTGCGCTCCACGTGCAGCAGCCCCTCGGGGGACAGCACGGCGACGCCGGCGCTGTCGTAGCCGCGGTACTCCAGCCGGCGCAGGCCGTCGAGGACGACCTCGACCCCGGGCTTGCTGCCGACGTAGCCCACGATGCCGCACATGCAGGGCAGGCTAGTGGCCGTGACCGCTCCCGCCCCGCGCCGCGGCCTCCGACGCCTCCCCGTGTTCGACCGGTCCTACGCGCAGGTCGCGCAGTACGCGGACGACTGGGCGGCCTCCAACGCGCGCGCCCGCGCGCAGGACGGCCCGCTGTGGCTCGTCCTGGGCGACAGCGCCGCACAGGGCGTCGGGGCGTCGTCGTACCTGGGCGGCTACGTCGGGCAGGTGCTGCCGCGGCTCGGGCAGCGGGACGGCAGGGCCTGGCGGGTGGTCAACCTGTCCCGGTCCGGCGCCCGCACCCGCGACGCCCTCGGGCAGTGGCAGTCCTGGGACGGCCCGAGCCCGGACCTCGTCACCGCGCTCGTCGGCGGCAACGACGCCCTCGGCACCCGCCTGCCGCAGTGGCTCCTCGACCTCGACGCCCTGCTGACCGCGCTGCCGCGGGACGCCGTGGTGGGGACCGTCGCGCGCGGGGTGTTCGAGCGCAAGGTCCGGCGCTACAACGACGTGCTGCGCGAGGCCGCCCCCGCCGCCGGCCTGCGCGTCGCGGACCTGTGGTCGCACACCGGGCCGCCCTACCGCGGCCGGTACGCGGACGGCTTCCACCCGAACGACCTCGGCTACACCCAGTGGGCGGACGCCCTCGGGGAGGCGCTGGGGCTCGGCTGAGCAGCTGTCAGGAGTGCGGGACGGTCAGGAGACGGTCAGCCGCAGGACCGGGCTCACGCCGGCGGCGTTGGTGCTGCTCTGCGACGTCCGGACCACGAACGAGAAGGTGCCGGTGCCGCTGAAGGTGCGGGTCATCCGGTACGTGCCGGTGCTGCCGTCGGAGGTCGCCCGCGCGGTGAGGACCTCGCTGCCGTCGGACGCCAGGCGGTACAGCGACACCGGGATCGTCTGGGCGCCGGGCAGGAGCCGACCGGAGAACACGTAGGTGCGGGTCCCCGTGCGTGAGGCCGCCACCGTCGAGGCCGTCCGGACGTGCAGCTCGCGGGCGATGCTCTCGTTCCCGGTCTCGCCCCGCACCGCGGCGAAGACGCTGGAGTCGGTGCTGGGCTTGACGCTGAGCTCCAGCGTGCCGTCGGCGGGCATGGTGGCCCGGCGGACCTCGCGGTAGTCCTTCGAGGGCGCGCTGAAGGCGTACAGCAGGATCGTGACCCCGGGCTGACCCTGCACGACCACGTTCGAGCTCTGCCCGGCGTAGAAGACCGACGGCGTGGCGCTGATCAGCAGGCGGGGCGCGATCGCGGTGCGGGCGTACGCGGCAGGCGCGGCCGTGGCGCTCACGGCAGCAGCGACGACGACGGCGGTGAGCAGGCCCGCGGTCCGGGGGCGGGGCGGGAGGAGGCGCATGGCGGAAGTCTGCAGCAGGGGCGCTCGGGCTAGGGCTGCAGGCGGGCCAGCACGGTCGGCCGGTGGACCGCCCACATCCGCGCGACCTCCTCCGGTCGCGGCCACCCGTGGGCGGCGAGCACGACGGGGTCGGCTCCCGGCGGCCGGTCGAGCAGGGGGCTCCGCTCGACGAGGTCGACCCGCCGCAGCCGCGCGACGGTGCGGGGCTGCTGCTCCAGCGCCCACGCCAGGACGTCGGCCCAGAGCGCGGCGCTCCACGCCTCCGCCTCGCACAGGAGCAGCAGGACGCTGCGGACGGCGGGGTCGCTGCAGGTGGCCGAGGCCCAGGAGGCGACCTGGGCGACGTGCCCGCCGACCAGGCAGCCGTCGCGGAGGGCCCGCAGCGCCAGGCGGCGGACGGCCCGTCGTCGTCGG
>JAODNQ010000167.1 GCA_025464695.1 Frankiales bacterium
GCCAGCTGCAGAACCGCGAGCTCGCGACGTCGCGGCTGGCTCAGGTCCTGCGGGAGGCGCTGCCGCCGCCGCCTCCGCCCCGCCGCCCCACCAAGCCGACCCGGGGGAGCAAGGAGCGGCGGCTGGCGGGCAAGAAGCTCAGGTCCGCGGTGAAGAAGGGCCGTCGGGCGACGGAGTGACCGGCGGCGCGCTGTCGTCCGCCGGCGGCGCGAACTCCTTCGGGAGCCGCTTGAGCCGACCGCTCATGTTGCGGACGAGCAGCACGGTGACGATGAACAGCAGGACGACCAGCAGGAGCGCCAGGAAGCCGGCGGAGCCGCCCTTCTCCAGCGTGTTGGCGAGGATCACGAGGACGCCACCCGCTCCCGGACGCCCGCGAACAGGTCGTCCTCCGGCAGCGCGGTGTCGACGAGCGAGCGCGCCAGCTGGAAGTCCTCGTAGGGCCAGGTCTCCTGCTGCAGCTCGATCGGGCAGGCGAACCAGCGGCCGGTCGGATCGACCTGCGTGGCGTGCGCGATGAGGGCGGCGTCGCGGACCGGGAAGAACTCCGAGCAGGGGACGCTCGTGGTGAGGCGCTCGGCGTCGCCCTCCTTGTCCTCCCAGTTCGCGATCCACTCGGCGTAGGGCGACTCGAGCTTGGCCGCGAGCATCGCCTGGTGCAGCTTCTCCAGCCGGCTCTTGTGGAACGTCAGGTTGTAGTAGAGCTTGCTCGGCTGCCAGGGCTCGCCGGCGTCCGGGAACCGGTCCGGGTCGCCGGCCGCCTCGAACGCCGCGACCGACACCTGGTGGCAGCGGATGTGGTCGGGGTGCGGGTAGCCGCCGTTCTCGTCGTACGTCGTCATCACGTGGGGGCGCTGCTCCCGGACGACGCGGACCAGCGCCTCCGTCTGCTCCTCGAGGTCGCCGACCGCGAAGCAGCCGTCGGGCAGCGGCGGCAGCGGGTCGCCCTCGGGCAGGCCGGAGTCCACGAAGCCGAGGAACACCTGCCGCACGCCGAGGATCTCGCGGGCCCGGTCCATCTCCGCGGCCCTGACCGCGGTGATGTCGGCCTGCACCTCCGGCCGGTCCATCGCCGGGTTGAGCACGGAGCCGCGGGAGCCGTCCGTGAGGGTGACGACGAGCACGTCGACGCCCTCGCGCGCGTAGCGGGCCATGGTCGCGGCGCCCTTGCTGCTCTCGTCGTCGGGGTGCGCGTGCACGCACATCAGGCGGAGCGGGTCCTGGGTCACGACGGGCCTCCGGGTGGGCGGTCACGGGTCGGTGCGGGACAGTGGTGCAGGGACAGCGTCCCGCACCTCCCAACACCGCCGCCCCCCGAGGGAGTCCCGTTGCCCACCGTCCGCCGTCCGGGCACTCCCACGGTGCTGGCCGTCGTCGGCGCGCTGGTGGGGCTGGTCTTCGCGATCGGGCTCTTCCGCCAGCTCGGCCCCGAGACCGGCGCGTCCACGCAGCTGCGCGGCTACGTCGTCGAGTCCGACACCGCGGTGCGCGTCGAGTTCGAGCTGGCCCGCACGCCGGGTGCCGCCGTCTACTGCGTGCTGCGGGCGCGGGGCGTCCAGGGCACCGAGGTCGGGCGGCTGGAGGTCGACGTCCCGCCGTCGTCGAAGCGCAGCACCGTGGTCCGCGAGACGGTCCCGACGACGTCGCGCGCGGTCACCGGGGAGCTCGTCGGCTGCCGCAAGGGGCAGGCGCAGCCGTAGGCTGACGGGCCCGTGACCACGGACACACCCTCGAGGAGCACCGCGTGAGCACCCAGCCCGGCCAGCAGACCACCTGGCTCACCCAGGAGGCCTACGACCGGCTGTCGGCCGAGCTCGAGGACGCCAAGGGCCCCAAGCGCGCCGACATCGTGGCGAAGATCGAGGCGGCCCGCGACGAGGGCGACCTCAAGGAGAACGGCGGCTACCACGCCGCGAAGGACGAGCAGGGCAAGAACGAGGCCCGCATCCGCCAGCTCACCCAGATGCTGGAGAAGGCCGTCGTCGGCGAGGCGCCGACCGCGAGCGACACCGCGGGGCCCGGGATGGTCGTCGAGGTGGCCTTCGACGGCGACCGCAGCGACACCGACAAGTACCTGCTCGGCTCCCGTGAGGACAAGGGCACGTCGGGGCTGAACGCCATCTCGCTGAACAGCCCGCTCGGCGTCGCCCTCAACGGCGCGAAGGTCGGCGACTCCGTCACGTACTCACTGCCCAACGGCTCGTCGGCGACCGTGGAGATCCTCACCACCGAGCCCTACTCCGGCTGAGCCGTGACCTCGCGGGTGAAGGCGGTCGCGCTCGACGTCGTCGACGTCGACCGGATGGCGTCGTTCTGGCAGGCCGCGCTCGGGGTGGAGCCGGTCGAGGTGTCGGACGAGGGCGTCTCCCTGCCGCTCGTCGGGGACCTCACCCTCGACCTGCTCCCGGTGCGGGAGCCGAAGACGGTCAAGGACCGGCTGCACCTCGACCTGCGCGCCACCGACCGCACGCAGGCGGAGGAGGTCGAGCGGCTGCTCGGGCTCGGCGCCACGCGCGCCGACGTCGGGCAGGGCGACGACGTCAGCTGGGTGGTGCTGGCCGACCCGGAGGGCAACGAGTTCTGCGTGCTGCGCGGCGAGGGCTGACTCTCCCCGTACAGCCGCGTCACCGGTCGGTCACCGCGTAGCCCTCGCCGCGGAGCAGGTCCGCGACGTGGCGGCTGTGCTCGGGCCCGCGCGTCTCCAGCTGGACCGCCACCTCGACCTCCTCGACGTGCAGCTCGGCACCGGTGCGGGAGTGCTCGACGTCGAGCACGTTCCCGCCGGTCCGCGCGAGGACGGCGAGCAGGGCGGCGAGCTCCCCCGGCCGGTCGGGCACAGGTACGCGCAGCGACAGGAAGCGCCCCGCCGCCACGAGCCCGCGCCGGATCACCTTGCCCAGCAGCAGCGGGTCGACGTTGCCGCCGGAGACGACCGCGACCACGGGCGGCGCGAACGACGTCGGGTCGGCGAGGACCGCCGCGACGGCTGCCGCGCCCGCCGGCTCGACCACGAGCTTGGCCCGCTCCAGGCACAGCAGCAGCGCCCGCGACAGCTCGTCCTCGTCGACGGTCACCACGCGGTCCACGAGGTCGCGCACCAGGGGGAACGTGTGCTCGCCCGGCAGCGCGACCGCGATGCCGTCGGCCATCGTCGACATGGTCGCCAGCTGCACCGGGTGCCCGGCCGCGAGGCTGCCGGGGAAGGCCGCCGCTCCCGCCGCCTGCGCCGCGACCACCTCGACGTCGGGCCGCAACCCCTTCACCGCGGCCGCGGTCCCCGCGACCAGCCCGCCGCCGCCGGTGCAGACCACGACGGTGCGCACCTCGGGGCACTGCTCCAGCACCTCCAGCCCGACGGTCCCCTGCCCGGCGATCACGTCCGGGTGGTCGAACGGGTGGATGAGCACCGCTCCGGTCCGCGCGGAGAAGGCGTACGCCTCGGCGAGTGCCTCGGTCAGGGAGGCGCCGTGCAGCCGCACCTGCGCGCCGTACGACGTCGTCGCCGCGACCTTGGGCAGCGGCGCCGCCTCGGGCATGAACACCGTGGCGCTGACCCCCAGCAGCTGCGCGGCGAGGGCGACCCCCTGCGCGTGGTTGCCGGCGCTGGCGGCCACGACGCCGCGAGCACGCTCCTCGCCGGTCAGCCGCGCCATGCGGACGTACGCGCCGCGCAGCTTGAACGACCCGGTCCGCTGCAGGTTCTCGCACTTGAGCAGGACGGGCCCGCCGACGGCGTCGGACAGCGGGCGGGAGCCCTCGAGCGGCGTGGTGCGGACGACGCCCTGCAGCAGGGTGCGGGCGGCCTGCACGTCGGCGAGGCTCACCAGGTCCATGCCGCGCACTGTCTCAGGCGCGGAGCGGTCCTGTCCGGAGGCGGGGGCGGCGAGGTGCGGCGAGCAGCTCCCCCCACAGGGCGAGCCACTGGTCGGCCATGCGGTCGGCGGTCATCGTCGCGGCCGCCAGCTCCCGTCCGGCGGTGCCGAGCCGCTCGCGCAGCGGGGCGTCGTCGCGCAGCCGCCGCAGCGCTGCGGCGAGCCGTGCGGGGTCGTCCTTCGGCACGAGCAGTCCGGTGACGCCGTCCTGCACGGCCTCCGCGACGCTGCCCACCGGCGTGGCCACCACGGGCAGGCCCGCGAGCATCCCCTCGACGACCGTCAGCGGCCAGCCCTCGGTGCGGCTGGGCAGCACCAGGACATCGGCGCGGGCGAGCTCGCCGGGGACGTCCTCGCTCCAGCCGGGCAGCAGCACGCGGTCGGCGAGCCCGAGGTCGGCCACCTGCTTCTCCAGCGCCGGCCGGCAGCCCCCCTCGCCCACGACCGTGAGGGTGGCGTCCGGGACGTCGACGAGGGCGTCGAGCAGGACGTCGTGCGCCTTGACCCGGTCGAGCCGGCCGACCGACACCAGCCGCAGCGGGCCCTCGTGAGAGGTACGACGGGGCGGCCCGGGGTCGGGGACGAGGTTCGGGATCGACCGCACGCTGCCGCGCCCCAGCGCGTAGAAGTCCTCGACCCGGCGCGCGCTCGCCTCTCCCACCGCGACGGCGGCGTCGACCCGGGCGGTCAGGGCCCGCACCCGCAACAGCTCCGGGAGGGCGACGGT
This sequence comes from Frankiales bacterium, assembly GCA_025464695.1. Next base: position 4,600 of record JAODNQ010000167.1, read on the forward strand.
GCGCATCGGCAGCTGGTCGACGACCGTGACGCGTGCCCGCGGCAGGGTGAGCGCGGCCGCCGTCGCGGCGGCGCACGCCCAGGGCGAGTGCCGGTTCAGGTGCACGACGTCGGGGCGCAGCCGGTGCAGCAGCCGGGCGGTCTGCACGAACCCGTCGACGACGTGCGCAGCCGCCCCGGGCCGGCGGGCAGCGAGCCACTGCACCATCGCGCGGTCCGGACCGACGACGTGCACGCGGACGTCGTCGGGGAGGTGGGCCAGCAGGTGTCCGAGGGAGTGCTCCGCGCCACCGCGGCCACGGGCGTCGGTGGAGGCCACCAGGGTCAGGGGGGCCGAGGTGGAGGGCGACGGGGTCAGGGGTGCCACGGCGGTCGGCTACCCCGCCGTGGGCGACCTACGTCAGCAGTGCCCGGGCCGCGTCGTCCGCCAGGAGCAGCTCGTCCAGCCGAGCCATCGCGGCGCGCATCGCGGGCTCCGGCGCGAGGTCGCTGTCGCGACCGAACTGGAACGGCAGCTGCGTGACGTAGCAGGCGCAGGCGTCCGCGCGCCGGTCCGCGTCTCCCGGCAGGCGGAGCGGCCGCAGGCCCGCCGGCAGGTCGGGGCTCGGCGGGGCGTCGGGCGCCCGGAGCACGTAGGGGGCGTCCCGCCACCAGGCGGTCGGGCGCCCGAGGGCGGCGACCGCGCGCACGACCTGCAGGTGGTCGACGTGGCCGCCGAGCCCCTGCGGGGCGAGGAGCACGTCGGCGTCCAGCCCGGACAGGACAGAGAGGTCGAGGTCGTCGTCCGGGCGGATCCCGGCGAAGAGCGCGGCGGGGCTGTCGTAGCCGCGGTGCGGCGCCTCGGGCAGCGGCAGGTGGACGTGCCGCACCCCGAGCCGTGCCATGGCGGCGACGTCCTCCGCGCGGCGGACCGCCATGTAGTCGACCTCGGGCCCGAGGCCCTTGTCGGTCTGGCAGGCGAGCGCGAAGCCCTGCGGGTCCGGGACGGTGGCGGTCAGGCAGGTGACGACGGCGACGTCGTGGCCCGCGTCGGCGAGCCGGGCCAGGACGCCGCCGACGGAGAAGGCGGCGTCGTCGAGGTGGGGACTGACCGCGACGACCTTCACGACGACACCCGGGGCGCTCGCTCCGGCTGGACCAAGCACGCGCTGCCTCTGCTCACAGGAGGTGCGGCGCGGCGCGGAAGCGGCAGGACAGGTCGGGCAGCGGCAGCGGGGCGACGACGGGCGACACCGTGCCACGCACCTCCTCGTAGACGTCGAGCACGCTGCGCGCCAGCACCGGCCAGGAGTACAGCCGCCGCACCTCCTCCAGCGCCGTGTCGGCGAGGCGGGTACGCAAGGGCGGGTCGTCGAGCAGGCGGCACAGCTGGGCGACCAGCCCCTCGACGTCGCCCGGCTCGTGCAGCAGCCCGTTGCGGTCGTGCTCGAGGCAGTCGACGACGCCGACGCTGTCCGTGCTGACCACCGGCAGACCGCTGGCCATCGCTTCGAGGATCGTGTTGCTGAAGCCCTCGCTGTAGGTGGGGCTGACGAACACGTCCGCGGAGCGGTAGACGTCGGGAGCGTCGTCGGGGTCGGTGTACCCGGTCAGCTCGATCCCGTCGGTCTGCCGCGCACGCACCTCGTCCAGGTCGGGGCCGATGCCGCTCACCACCAGGCGCAGGCGTCGGCCTCGAGCGCGCATCCGCTCGACGGCGTCGAGCAGGTCGAGCACGCCCTTGCGACGGTCGACGCGGCCGTGGAACAGCAGCACGGGCGGGTCCTGCAGCGAGCCCATCGGCCCTGGTGAGAAGCGCACGGTGTCGGTCGCGCCGGGCACGATCCGGAAGCGCGCGGGGTCGGTGCCGTGGTGGCCGACGACCTCGTCGCGGAAGCTCGGCGAGCCGATGAGGACGGCGGTGCTGCGGTCGAGGACGGTGGTGATCGCGGCCTTGTGCGTGGTGCAGCAGGTGCCGACCCAGTGGCCGTCGCCGCCCTGGATGCTGACCACGCTCGGCAGTCCCAGCTCGGCACCGGCCTGCAGGACGGCGAGCCCCGGCGGGTAGCCGTACTGCGCGTGCAGCACGTCGAACGGCTGCTCGGCGTGCAGGTCGCGCACGGTCTGCACCAGGGCCGCGGTGTCGCCCTCGAAGTCGGCGGGGTCGACCGCCTCGCCGCGGCTGGGCACGCCGACGGCGCGCACGCCCTCGGGCACGCGCACCGGGGGCCCGCCGCCGTAGACGCGGGTGCCGGCCTCGTCGTCGCGGTACTGCGACACCAGCACGACGTCGACGCCGAGAGCGACGAGCTCGCGCAACAGGTTCTCGGCGTAGACGCTCATGCCGGAGACGGCCGGCCAGTAGCGGCGGCTGACGAAGCAGACCCTCACGGCTGTGCAGCCAGCAGCGTCGCCATCGCGCGCGGCACCATGTCGTGCGCGCGGTGGCTGTCGCGCGACAGCTCCAGCGTCACCAGTCCGGCGTACCCGACGTCGGTCAGCGCCTGCAGCACGGCGGGCAGGTCGACGTCGCCCTCGTCGAGCGGCAGGTGCTCGTGCACGCCGCGGCGCATCCCCTCGACCGCGACCGTGCCGAGGTGGGGCGCGAAGACGCGGACGGCGCCGTCGGGCGTGTAGGGGCCGGAGACGATGCAGTGCCCGGTGTCGAGGGCGAGGGTCACGCCCGGCACGGACGCCTGCAGCCGCTGCCAGTCGTCGCAGTCCTCGACCAGCATCCCCGGCTCCGGCTCGACGGCGAGCGCGTAGCCCTTCCCTCCGTGCGACTCCACCAGCGCGCCGATCCCGTCGCGCACCCACCGCCACGCCGCCTGCCGGTCCACGCCGTCGCGGGGCACGCCCGTCCAGAAGCTGACGGCCTCGGCCTGCAGCAGGCCGGCGAGGTCGCACGCGCGCCGCAGGTAGTCGAGCCGCCGCGCCCGGCCCTCCTCCGACGCCGTGACCAGGGTCGGCTCGTGCTTGTCGCGCGGGTCCATGAGGTAGCGCGCACCGGTCTCGACCATCACCGCGAGGCCCAGCGCGTCGCAGCGCTGCCGCACGCGCTCCGCCTGCTGCAGGGCGTCGTCGGCGAACGGGTCGAGGTGCTGCACGTCGAGGGTCAGGGCGACGCCTGCGTAGCCGGTGTCGGCGAGGAGGGACAGCGCGTCGTCGAGGCGGTGGTGCGCCATGCCGTTGGTGTTGTACGCGTAGCGCAGGCTCATCGGGCGACCTGCGCCGCGACGTGCCGACCGGGCTCGCGGTAGAGCGGGTAGAGCGCACCCACCCGCTGCTCGAGCGCCGCCCGGTCCAGCCACGCGGGCCCGCCGAGCCGCTCCTCCGCATGGTCCGTCAGCACGACGCGCGACCAGCCGCCCGGGTCCTGCCCGACGTGCGTGAGGCCGTCGTCCAGCAGCCGCCGCACCCCCCGCTCGCCGATCCGGCCGTAGCTCATCGTCTCGACCTCGAGTCCCGGCACCAGCACCTTGGCGGCGACGGCGTCGCCCTGCGACGGCTGCAGGTCGACGAGCACGTCGTAGGCGGACAGCTGCTGCAGGAGGTGCCTGTGCAGGTCCGTCGGCGACGACGTCGGCAAGTCGGCCAGCCGGACGGTCGAGCGGCGCGAGAGCACGCTGCGCGACAGCAGCTCCACCAGCGCGGGCGTCCCGAGCCGGGTCCACGCGAGCATCGCCTGCAGCGCCCTGTCCTCCTCCACCAGCCGCTCCGGCGGGTGGCCGTCGAGCCAGGCGTCGAGGTACCCGGGAGGCGTCGCCGCGCGCACCCGGTCGAGCGGCCCGTGCATGAACGCCTTGCGGCTGCGGGCCGCCGCGAACTCGTGGAGCGCCTTGCGCACGGCGACCTCGCGGTCGGGGTGCGCCGCCTCCCCGCACGCGGTCGCCATCACCGGCACGTCCTCGTCGCCACTGCAGCCGACCGCGTAGACGTCCACCACGCCGTGCTCGGTCGAGGCCAGCTTCACCATGACGTCGACGCCGGCGGCTCGCAGCCGGTCGAGCAGGGCGAGCGAGTCCGGGTCGGTCAGCCCGTCGAGGTCGACGACGACCCCGCGGTCCATCGCCCGGAACGCGACGGCGTTGCCGTCGCGCTGCAGCACCTCGAGCAGGGCGTGGTCGACCGCGGCGTCGGCGTCGAAGGCGGCGCCCTGGCCGTTGGTGATGACGGTGGTGAGCCAGCCGCCGGGGGGCGGGTCGCCCGGCAGGTCGTCGGGGGCGCTGGCGACGAGCTCGGCCGGGACCAGCACGGACGACCCGTCGCGCAGGCGGGTCATGGGCAGCCACTGCAGGGGGCGGTCGTCGTCGTAGGGCGTGCCGGCCTCGAGGCACAGGGTGCGCGGGTCCTGCACGCGGTCCGCGCCCTCCTTCGCCACCAGCTCGCGGTAGGACGCCTCGACGCGCGGGGTGTCGCGCAGCTTGTGGGTCGACAGCGCCATCTCGGCCATCTCGCCCAGCGCTCCGGTCCGGGCCTGCTCGGACGTCGCGCCGTAACCGAGGCCGCTGCCGCCCGGGTGCTGCGGCGTCGCGCGCAGCGCCGCGCTGTGGAGCGGCACGTCGAGCGGGTCCAGGCCCGTGATCGCGAACTCGACGATGCCGTCGGGGAAGGAGGCGAGGTAGCGCTCGCTCGGGCTCGTCACGCGAGGTCCTCCAGGGGGACGGGGCCGGCGTCGGGCTGCCGGGACAGCAACCGGTCCACCAGGTTCAGGACGTGCTTGGTCGTGATGCCGGTGGCGCCCTCGAACGGCGTGAACACCGTGTCGAAGTCCAGGTGCTCGACGACCGACCGGTAGTGGCGCAGCTCCCCGTGCGACAGCGGGATCTGCGCGTGGAAGGCCTTGTGCGCCGAGAGCGCGACAGGCGCCCCGGCGTCGTCGAGGTCGACCTTGAGGCTGTCGCCGCAGAACAGCACGCCGCGCCGCGAGTGGTGCAGGACGGAGTGGCCGTCGAAGTGGCCGCCGGTGCGGTGCAGCACGAGGTCGGGCGCGAGCTGCAGGACGTCGTCGGCGGGCCAGGTGACGCGGAACGCCTTGGTCCAGGCGAGGTCGCGCACCCCGACGGCGACGACAGGCGGCTGCAGCTCCTGCTGCAGATGCCACAGCGCCCCGTACCCGTGGACGTGCGACGAGGCGAGGACGGCCAGGCCGCCGCGGCGGCGGAGCTCGTCGAGCGCCTCCGTCGAGTACCAGGGCGCGCACTCGAAGCCGACCAGGCCGATGTCGGTCTCGATCACCCAGCCCTTGCTGTCCAGCCCGAAGCGCGGCGTGCACCCGAACTCCGTGACGCCCTCGACGACGGTCGGCCCCCAGCTGCAGGTGACGAGGTCGTCGACCTCCTGCTCGGTGAGGAACGCGAACCCGTCGTCGGGCAGGGCGTTGCGGACGTCGGCGCAGACGGGGCACAGCGGCGGCACGCCCGGCCAGCGCTGCCAGTGCCCGCAGTTGGTGCAGGCGTACGCGGGGTGCCGCGGCAGCAGCCCGCGGTAGGGGTTGGTCATGCCAGCGCTCCCAGGAGCAGTCGGTGGAGCCGGAGGTCGCGGGCGGCGTCGTAGGGCCAGGAGCCGGTCCCGTCGACCGCGGCCGAGAAGGCGGCGAACTGGCGGGCGAACGGCGACGCGTCGTCGAACGGGACGTCGCGGGGCCCGTCGGTCGACCGCGTGGCGGACAGCACCGTCAGCGAGCCTCCCGCCGTCTGCCCCATCGTGTCGACCGCGACCGCCATGCCCGCCGTCCCGACCACCTCCAGGCGGCGTCGCGGCAGGGCGTCCGGGGTGTTGTAGGCGACGTGCAGGTCGACCAGCACACCGCTCTGCGTCTGCCCCGACAGCAGGGCGCCGTCGTCGACCGCGTAGTCCTGGACGCGGCGCTGCAGCCGGGCGCTCAGCTCGACGACGTCCTCCCCGAGCAGGGTGCCGACGAGGTCGAGGCCGTGCGGTGCGAGGTCGATCGCGGCCCCTCCCCCGGCACGGGCCGGGTCGATCCGCCAGTTGTCGTGCGGGGTGCCGTCGGGGGTCCAGTCGGCGGGCAGCCAGCAGCAGTAGACGACCCGGACCGCGGTGACGGTGCCGAGGGTCGGCACCAGGGCCCGCAGGGCCTCGTGGGCGGGGTGCCAGCGCTGGTCGTAGGCGGTGCCCAGCAGGACGCCGGCGTCGGCGCACGCCTGCACCATCGCGGCGGCGTCCTCGACGGACGCGGCGAGCGGCTTCTCGCACAGCACCGCCTTCCCGGCGGCAGCCGCGGCCTCGACGAGCGGCCGGTGCGCGCTGTTGGGCGACGCGACGTAGACGGCGTCGAGGCCCGGCGCGGCCAGGAACTCCGACAGGTCCGTGGTGCGCACCCCGCCGCCGGGCGTGCGGGCGAGGGCGTCGGCGGACAGGTCGTGCAGCGCCACGACGGACGAGCCCAGCGCCGGCAGCGCGTGGTCCCGCGCGACCCAGCCGCAGCCGGCGACGCCCCAGCCGGTCACCAGTGCTCCGGCAGGTCGAGCAGGGAGCGCGGCCCGGGTGCGTAGGTGACGGGCAGGTACTCGGCGGCGCGCGCGTACTCCTCGGCCCAGCGCTCGGAGGGCCAGGTGAGGACCCCGTCGACGTACAGCGGGTTCGGCCGCACGGGGCCGACGGGCTGCGACAGGTCCGGGCCCGGCGCCGTCTCCCCCGACACCAGCGCGACGGCACGGGAGGACGCGGAGGAGCCGGGCGCCGGGGCACGGCGCTCCAGGAACGCGGACGTCAGCTCGTCGTCGTCGTAGACCGCGTCGGCGTCGAGCAGGCACCGGTACTGCTCCGGCGTCAGCGGCTCGCCGCTGCTGTGCACCTCGACCGGCGTGTGCGCGTGCCCCACGACGACGACGTCGCCCAGGGCGCGCATCGCCGTGACCGCGGCGGGCTTGTCGCGCAGGAAGTACAGGGCGTCGACGCACAGGACGTAGGCCGGCCCGGGCAGGTCGAGCGGCGGCAGGTCCGTGGCATCGGCGCAGACGTAGCGGGCGGCCGGACAGACGAACCGCTGCGCCAGCCAGAGCTTGGAGAACACGACGTCGACGCCGACCAGCGGTCCGACGCCCCGGCTGTCGAGCTCGCGCAGGAAGTGCCCGATCCCGCAGGCGACCTCGACGACCGGTCGCTCCCCGGGCCAGTGCTGCTCGAGCAGCGCGAGGCCGGCGAGGTAGGTCGGATCGCTCCAGCGGTGGGCGAAGTAGTCGCCGACCCGGCCGTAGCCGAGCAGCTCCATGGCCTCGCGCAGGGTCGCCGCCTGGACGACCCGGGCGAGCTGCTCCGGCGGCGGGGGCGGCTCGCCCCACCAGTCGTCGCCGTCGGCGAACAGCGCCACCCGGGCGGCCTCGACGTCCCCGGCGTCCAGCAGGTCGACGACGTGCGCGCGCAGCTCCTCGCGCCCCGTCCGGCGCCAGAGGACCCCGTCGACGACCGGCCAGCGCGTGCCGCCCGCGGCCACGGCACTAGAGCCCACTGGCGGCCAGCACCTCGTCGTGGAACGCCTGCACGGGGCCCTCGTGGACGAGCTCCAGGTCGTCGAGGGCCTGCGAGGCCGTGAACGCCGCGGCCCGCGCGTGGTGGTGGACCTGCAGCACGCGGTCGAGGACGTCGGCGGCGTGGAAGGCCTGCGCCTCCGGTCCGGACGCGTCGGCGCGCAGCAGCAGGACCTCGCGCAGCCGGTCGGCCAGCGGGCCGGGCAGGGCGGCGAGCTCGCGCTCCTCCAGGGTGGTGATCACGCGGGACAGGTGCTCGCCGAGCAGCACCTCCCCCGCGAAGCCGGCGTCGGGCAGGCAGACGTTGTGCAGGTGGTGGGCGACGCCGACGAGGAACGGCGCGACGGGGTCGGCTCCGAACACGGGGGCGAGCAGGGCGCCGTAGACCGCGGTGGTGAAGCAGTGGTCACCGTGCGACTCGGGCGGTTCCACGAGCAGCCGCGGCTTGCCGGGGCAGGTGGCGCCGGCGCGGGGCTGACGGGACAGCGTGTCGACGAAGGCGGGCGGCGGCCCGGCAGGCCCGAGCAGCCGGACGTGACCGCGCAGGGCGGCAGCCCTTGGCAGGGCGCCGGTCACCTCGTCGAAGGCCCGGAGCAGGACCTCCTGGACCTCCGCGGGGCTCAGGCCCGCGCCGAGCAGCACCGGTCCGTCGATGCCGGCCAGTCGCGCCCGGCACACGGCCGCCGCCGTCTCGCTGAGGGCGACGTCCGCCGGGTCCTCGCCGCCGAGCAGCCGTGCCCAGGTGCGGGCGAACGCCTGCTCGGCGAGCGAGCCGGGGGCTGCGGCGACGCGCACGCGCTTGGCGTCGCCGACCTCGACGAGCAGCGGCCGGACCGCGGCCAGGACAGCCGGAGCGGCGGGCACGTCCAGGTCAGGCACGGACGTCGTGCGCGACCGACGCCTCGTCGGCCGGGTACGGCTCGACCCCGGCGAACAGCCAGTCGAGCAGCACCCGCTCCTGACGGTGCAGGGCGTGCTCCGGGGTCCCGCCGGCCGGCGTCATCGGCGCCTTGAAGAACCAGCCGAGCTGCTCCTGCACCCCGCCCTCGCCGCGCTGCTGCGCGACGTCGAGCAGGCGGGCCAGCTCGAGCGCGAGGGGCGCGGCGAGGATCGAGTCGCGGCACTGGAAGTCGACCTTGACCTGCATCCGCTGGCCGAGGAACCCGATCAGGTCGATCGCGTCCCACGCCTCCTTCTGGTCGCCGCGCGGGCGGTAGTAGTCGATCCGCACCACGTGGTCCTCGACCGGGTAGCCGAGGATCGAGTCGAGCACCTGGCCCTTGGTCTTCAGCTTGCTGTCGAGCGACGCGGGGTCGTCGAGCGCGAGGCCGTCGCGGTTGCCGAGGATGTTCGTGGAGTACCAGCCCTCGACCTTGAGCGCGCGGCTGCGGAAGGCCGGCGCGAGCACCGTCTTCATCATCGTCTGGCCGGTCTTGCCGTCCTTGCCCGCGACCGGCACCCCCCGCTGCTCCGCGAGGAGCACGAGGGCAGGGGCGTCGGCGGCGAGCGACGGCGTGAAGTTCGCGTAGCCGCAGCCCTCGACGATCGCCGCGTAGGCGTAGAGCATCCCGGGGCTGATGGCGTCGTCGTCGGCGTCGAGGCCGGCCTCGAAGGCCTCGGGCGTCTGCAGCGCGGGAGCGTCCAGCGCCGGCCACCGCTCCGTGGAGGCGAGGTTGACGACGACGAGGCCGTCGAGCGACTCCTGCTCGCGGAACCGGCGCAGGTCGGCCCGGATCGCCTCGGTCTGGGCGCGGCGGCCCTCCGCCAGGACGGTGTTGCCGCCGACGACGTTGCGGCAGAACTCGGCGTCGCCCGCGGCGGCCCACGGCGTGATCTGCGAGAGACCGGGGCGGGCGGCGTCGAGCTGGCGCGGGTCGAGCACGCCGTGGACCTCGGCCGCCTTGGCGAGGTCGGAGGCGTCGAGGTCCCAGCCGCCCACGACGAGCGCGTCGTAGGGCACGAGGTCGGGGACCTGCCCGTCGAGCTCTGCCAGCGGCAGGCCCTCGGGCCCGACGACGCCGAGGCGCAGCAGCTCCAGGCCGGCGACGGCGGTGGTGGCGACAGCGCCGCCGAGACCGACGACGGCGAGGCCTACGCGACGGGTGGACGGGTTCATGCGTTCCTCCAGCGGGTTCAGGGCAGGTGCGCGACCGTCGCCACGAGCACGACAGACCAGAGCACAGCGGACCTCCCCCCGCATCCCGGTCCGAACCTCAGGGCAGCAGGAGCAGCGCCGCCGTCCAGGCGTGCAGGTGGTTGCGCCCGGCCACCGGTCCGAGCTCACCGCCGGCGAAGAAGCCGCCCACGCCCTGCGCCCCGAGCACCTCCCGGACGACCTGCGGGTCGTGGTCCGCCCCGCCCAGCGTGGGTCCGAACAGCGCGGCGCCCCGGCCGGTGCAGGTGAACAGCAGGGCGCCCGACGCCGGCCCTCCGCCGCCGCGGGCCCGCAGCAGCAGGGCCCGCAGCTCGACGTCCGCGGCCTCGGGGTCGCGCACCTGCAGCCGCACCGTCCGCCCCACCTCGACGAGGTCGCCGACGACGAGACCGCCCGTCTCCGGCTCGGTGCCGAGGACCGCGCGGACCAGGTACTCGGGCTCCTCCGGGTGCTCGTCGGCGGCCAGCCCCAGGTGCAGCCCGGCACTGGCCAGGGCCTGGTCCTCGGGCGGGAGGTCGCGCAGGACCTGCTCGACCCGGGCCAGCGCCCCGACGCCGGCCAGCTCGTGGAGCACGTTCCCCGCCGCCCGCGTCACGGTCATGGCGGGCCCGACCGAGCGGCAGCCCTGCGACACCACGACCTGCGCCCCGGTCCCGGAGAGGACGACGCCCACGGCGCCCCGGTCGACCGCCCGCCCGTCCAGCAGCAGCCGCGTCGACCCCGCGCCGGCGAGGCCGGACGCGAGCCCGCCGACGACCGGCAGCGCACCCAGCACGTCGCGGCTGCGGGCCACGAAGCCGTCGGCCGGAAAGCTCCACGGGTCGGCGAGGAGGACGACCACCTCGTCGTCCTCGGCGGGCTGCGGCATCCCGACGACGGCGCTGCCCGCCTCGCCCTGCAGCACCTCGAGGTGGAACGGCCGGAGCACGGCACCGGGCAGCACCGCGGCCCACACGCTGACGGCGGGCCGCTCCTCGACCCCGCGGTCCCCGCCGACGACGCCCCGGGCGGTGCAGCCCAGCAGCACGCGGGGCCGGGCGAGCTCGTGCACCCGGGCGCCGACCGCCTCGGCCTCGTCGGGGCTCGCCCCGCTGACGAACACGCAGACCAGGTCGGGCACGGCACCGCCGAGGGCGCCGAGCGCCTGGGCCACCGCCCGCTCGGCGGCGACGAGCAGGTCGGCGTCGACCGCCAGGCCGTCCGAGGTGCGGGTCACCCCGGGAGTGTCCCGCAGCCCGCCCGGGCACAGCGCACCCGGCGTCGGCGACGTACCGTCAGGGAGTGAAGGCACCGACTACCGCACCTGCCCCCACGACCCTGGGCGCCCTCCGCGACGCCGGTCACGAGCACCGCACGGTCAAGGCCGAGGTCCGGGCGAACCTGCTGGCCCGCCTGGCCGCCGGCGAGCCGACGTTCCCCGGCCTGCTGGGGTTCGAGGACACCGTCCTGCCCGAGGTCGAGCGCGCCCTGATCGCGGGCCACGACGTCGTGCTCCTCGGCGAGCGCGGCCAGGGCAAGACCCGCCTGGCGCGCACCGTCGCGGGGCTGCTCGACGAGTGGGTCCCCGAGGTCGCGGGCTGCGAGATCCACGACCACCCGTACGCACCGGTCTGCGGCCGCTGCACCCGCCTGCTCGCCGAGCTCGGCGACGACCTCCCCGTGGCGTGGCTGCACCGCGGCGACCGCTACGGCGAGAAGCTGGCGACGCCGGACACCTCCGTCGGCGACCTCATCGGCGACGTCGACCCGATCAAGGTGGCCGAGGGGCGGACCCTCGGCGACCCCGAGACGGTCCACTACGGCCTGGTCCCCCGCACCAACCGCGGCGTGTTCACCCTCAACGAGCTGCCCGACCTCGCCGAGCGGATCCAGGTCGCGCTGCTCAACGTGCTCGAGGAGCGCGACGTGCAGGTCCGCGGCTACACGCTGCGCCTGCCGCTGGACCTGCTGCTCATCGCCAGCGCCAACCCCGAGGACTACACCAACCGCGGCCGGATCATCACGCCGCTCAAGGACCGGTTCGGCACCGAGGTCCGGACCCACTACCCGCTGGTCCTCGAGGACGAGGTGCGCGTCGTGCTGCAGGAGGCCGACCTGTCCGGGGCGGTCGTCCCGGACCACCTGGTCGAGGTCGTCGCCCGCTACACCCGGGCCGTCCGGGACGCGCCTCAGGTCGACCAGCGCTCCGGCGTCTCCGCCCGGTTCGCCGTCGCGTCCGTCGAGACCGTCGCGGCGTCGGCCGCCCGGCGCGCCGCCATCACCGGAGAGGCCCAGGCCGTCGCCCGCGTCTGCGACCTCCCCTCGGTCATCAGCGCCTCGCGCGGCAAGGTCGAGTTCGAGGCGGCCGAGGAGGGACGCGAGACCGAGGTGCTGGCGCACCTGCTGCGCAAGGCGACCGCCGACACGTTCCGCGCGCGGCTGGCCGGCCTCGACCTGACCGCCCTGCAGGAGCGCGCCTCCGGCAACCCGGTCGAGACCGGCGACCTCGTGCCCGCCGCCGCCCTGCTGGCCTCGCTCGGTCCGGTGCCGGGACTCGCACAGCTGCTCGCGCGGCTCGGCGTCGTGGAGGAGTCGCCCGGCCTGGCCGCGGCGGCGCTCGAGCTGGCCCTGGAGGGCCTGTACCTGAACCGTCGGCTCGCCAAGGAGACCGTCGGCGGCAAGGCCGTCTACGGGGGCCGATGACCGCCGCCGAGCTCAAGAGGCGGGTCCTGCTGACCGCCGTCCTGTCCCTGGTGCTGTTCCTCACCGCCACCTACCTCCACACCGCCGCCGGGGTCAGCGACTGGTGGCTGCTGCCCGTCGTCGTGCTGCTGTACGTCGGCGTCGTGCGGCCGCTGATGGCGCCGGTGCGGGCCGCGAGCCGGCTGCGCCGTGACCTCGCCTACCACGCCTTCCTCGAGATGCGCGCCGAGCAGCGGCAGGAGCCGACGCCGTGACGTCCGCCTACCGCTACGGCGCGTGGGACGGCGGCCGCGACCCGCTCGAGCCGCCCTTCGACGTCGCCTCCGCTCTGGACGAGGTCGGCGAGCGGGTGCTCGCCGGCGACAGCCCCCGGCAGGCCCTGCGCGACCTCCTGCGCCGCGGCACGGACGGCCTGCGCGGCCTGGACGACCTGCGGCGCAAGGTGTCGAAGGCGCAGCGGGAGGCCCGCAAGAAGGGGCAGCTCGACGGCACGCTGCAGGAGGTCCGGGAGCTGCTCGAGCAGGCGCTCGAGCAGGAGAGGGCCGCCCTGTTCCCCGACCCGTCCGACGCCGCCCGCATGGCCGAGATGGAGCTCGACACGCTCCCCCGCGACACCGCCCGCGCCGTGCAGGAGCTCAAGCCCTACGCCTGGCGCAGCCCCGAGGCGAAGGCGACCTACGACCAGATCGACGACCTGCTGCGCCGCGAGGTCCTCGACAGCCAGTTCAAGGGCATGAAGGACGCCCTGCAGAACGCCTCGCCGCAGGACCTGCAGAAGGTCAAGGACATGATGTCCGACCTCAACCGGATGCTCGAGGCGGACGCCCGCGGGGAGCACACGCCGGAGCAGTTCCAGGAGTTCATGGACAAGCACGGGGAGCTGTTCCCGTCGCAGCCCGAGACGCTGGAGGAGCTCGTCGACGAGCTCGCCCGACGCGCGGCCGCGCAGCAGCGGCTCATGGACAGCCTCACCCCGCAGCAGCGCCAGGAGCTCGGCGAGCTGGTGCAGGGCGCGATGGACATGGACCTGCAGGCGCAGATGGCCCAGCTCGGCGACAACCTGCGCGCGGCCCGCCCCGACCTGCCGTGGGGCGGCCAGGAGCGGATGCGCGGCGAGCAGGGGATGGGCATGGGCGACGCGACGACCGCGCTCGAGGAGCTCGCCGACCTCGAGGACCTCGAGGCGTCGCTGGCGCAGGACTACCCGGGCGCCTCGCTCGACGACATCGACGAGGCAGCGGTGCAGCGGGCGCTCGGCCGAGGAGCCGTCGACGACGTCGCCGCGCTGCGCCGCATCGAGCGCGAGCTGGTGGAGCAGGGCTACCTGGTCCGCGACGCGCAGGGCCGGCTCGAGCTGTCGCCGCGCGCCGTCCGCCGGCTGGGCGCGACCGCGCTGCGCAAGGTGTTCAGCCAGCTGTCGAGCAAGGGCCGCGGCGGCCACGACGTCCGCGACGCCGGGGCCGCCGGCGATCGCACGGGTGCGAGCCGTCAGTGGGAGTTCGGCGACGAGCAGCCGCTCGACGTCGTCCGCACCGTGCGCAACGCGGTCCTCCGGTCGGGCGCGGGGGACGTCCGCCTGCAGGTCCAGGACTTCGAGGTCGTCGAGACCGAGCGGCGCACCACCGCCGCCGTCGCGCTGCTCGTCGACCTGTCGTACTCCATGGAGATCAACGGCGTGTGGGGGCAGGCGAAGCAGACCGCGCTGGCGCTGCACAGCCTGGTGACGACGCAGTTCCCCCAGGACGCCATCGAGGTCATCGGCTTCAGCGACTACGCACAGGTGCTGCGGCCCGAGCAGCTGGCCGGTCTCGACGCGCAGCGGGTGCAGGGCACCAACCTGCAGCACGCGCTCATGCTCGCCGGCAGGTTCCTGGCCAAGCACCCGGACAGCGAGCCGGTCGTGCTGGTGGTCACCGACGGCGAGCCGACCGCGCACCTCACCCGCGACGGGTACGCCGACTTCTGCTGGCCGCCGCTGCCCGAGACGCTCGAGCTGACGATGGCGGAGGTCGAGCGGGTCACGCGTCGCGGCGCCACCATCAACGTGTTCCTGCTCGACGACACCCCGGCGCTCGTCGACTTCGTGCACGGCATCGCCGCCCGCAACGGCGGCCGGGTCTTCAGCCCCGACCCCACGCGGCTCGGCGAGTACGTCGTCGGCGACTACCTGCGGGCCCGCCGCGGCCGCAAGGGCTGAGCGGAGCCCGGCTACCGGACGGCGACGTCGGTCAGCGCGGCGTCCGGCGAGCAGACGCGGCAGGCCTTGAGGGCCCGGCCGCGGGCCTCGGCCGGCGTGAGGTGCCCGGTCTGCTCGCGCCCGTCGACGAGACGGCAGCCCGGCAGGTGGTAGCTGGACCGTCCGGCGACGACGAGGCCGGCGAGGTCGCGGGGGGACGACGCCTCGGGGCGGGCGGCCGAGCCGGCCGCGAGCGCCTCGACCAGCTCGTCGAGCTTGGCCTCGAGCCGGGCGCGGTCCTCGCGGGCGGCCGTGACGACCATCATCGCCGCCCCGAGCACGACCAGGCTGAGCCCGATCAGCCCGCCCGACAGCAGGTACGGGACCTGCGCGACGACGGAGGTCTGGCTGGCCGCCCCGTTCCACCCGACGGCGACGGCGACGATGCCGACCCCCGCGAGGACCACGCCCAGCGGGGCTCCGAACGTGCCGAACTGAGGACGCTGCGTCATGGCCGGACTCTCCATCGGTAGAGGGCGGGGGCGGTCACGACGACGCGCCCAGGTAGGTGGTGCGGAGCTCGCCGGACTCCTCGAGCTCGCTGCCGCGGCCGTCGAACGTGAGGGTCCCCTTCTCCATGATCAGGGCCTGGTCCGCGTAGGGCAGCACGCCGACGTTCTGCTCGACGATGATCACCGTGGTGCCGTCGTCGTTGATCTGCGAGACGACCTGGAACACCGTCTGCGCGAGCTTCGGGGAGAGCCCGAGCGACGCCTCGTCGATCATCAGCAGCCGCGGCCGGCTCATGATGGCGCGGCCGATCGCGAGCATCTGCTGCTCGCCGCCCGACATCGTCCCGGCCAGCTGGTCCTTGCGCTCCTCCAGCCGCGGGAAGTAGCTGAAGACCTGCTCGACCGTGCTCGGGATGCTGCTGTCCTTCCCGCGCACCCAGGCGCCGAGCTCCAGGTTCTTGAGCACGGTCAGGCCGGGCCAGACCCGGCGGCCCTCGGGCGAGAGCGCGAGCCCCGCGCGCACCCGGGCGGGGGCGTCGCCGGACAGCCGCTTGCCGTCGAAGCGCACCTCGCCGCCCCACGTGGGCAGCACGCCGGCCAGGCAGTTGACCGTGGTGGTCTTTCCGGCCCCGTTGAGACCGAAGACCACCGCGGTCTCGCCCTCCTCGACGGAGAAGGAGATGCCCTGCAGCACGGGCAGGGCGCCGTAGCCGGTGCGCAGGCCGTCGACCTCGAGCAGGCTCACGCGTCCCCCTCCTCGACGGCGTCCGCCTTCTTGCGGGCGGCCTTCGCCGGCGGGCGCTTGGCCGGTGCTCGGCGGCGCACCGCCGCGACCGGCGCCTGCGGCTCCTCCGCGACCGGCTCCTCGTGGTGCACGACGGCCTCCTCGAGCTGGGCGTCCAGCGCGGCGTCCTCCTCGGTCTCGTGCGTCTGCGCCAGCGCCTCGGGGGCCGCCCCGCCGAGGTAGGCCGCGACCACCTCCGGGTGGGTCTGGATGACGCTCGGCCTCCCCTCCGCCAGCAGCCGGCCGAAGTTCAGGACGTAGACGTGGTCGCACACCCGGAGCACCAGCGGCACGTGGTGCTCGATGACGAGCATCGTCAGCCCGAACTCCTTGCGCAGCACCAGCAGCCGCTCGCCGAGCTCGTCGGACTCGTCCGGGCCCATGCCCGACGTCGGCTCGTCGAGCAGGAGCACGTCGGGATCGGTGGCCAGGGCGCACCCGAGCTCGAGCAGCTTCAGGGTGCCGTAGGACTGCCCGCCCACCCGCGCGTCGCGGATGTCGGCGAGCCCGAGCAGGTCGAGGATAGCCTCGGCCCTGGCCGTCAGCGCGCGCTCCTGGCGGCTCGCGCGAGGCAGGCCGAGCAGCCCGCTGGCGACGTCGTAGCCCGCCTTGGCGTGCTGCGCCGTCTTGAGGTTCTCGAGCGCCGTGGCGCTCTTGACCATGCCGACGTTCTGGAACGTGCGCCCGAAGCCCATGGCCGCCTTCGCGTGCGGCGGCGCCGTCGTGACGTCGCGTCCCCGGTAGGTCACCGAGCCGGTGCCCGGTGTGTAGAAGCCGGTGATGCAGTTGAAGGCGGTGGTCTTGCCGGCCCCGTTCGGGCCGATCAGGCCGACGATCTCGAACTCGTTGACCTCGAGGCTCACGTCCTGCAGGGCCTGCAGCCCTCCGAACCGGATCGACAGGTCGCGGACCTCGAGGACGGCGTCGCCCGCGGCGGCCGCCTGCACCTCACGCGCGGGCACGGGAACCCTCCACGCTCGCCGGGCCGGACTCCTTGCCGCCGTGCAGCAGCGCCTTGGCGTCGAACGGCTTGCCGGCGAGCCAGTCGGTGTAGGGCTTGATCTGCTGGCCGATCCCGCCCGGGTACTGCACGAGCGTCACGAGCAGGCCGAGGGCCCCGATGAACTGCGGCGCGAACTGCTCCGCGGCGTCGCTGCGGAAGAAGAACTCCTCGACCACCTTCACGGGCGTCTCCTTGAGCACGAAGTCCAGCGCCGCGAAAAGGGTGCTGCCGAGGATGACGCCGAGCCGGTTGCCGAGGCCGCCGACGACGGTCATGAGCACGAACGTCAGGGCCAGGAAGAACCCGAAGCCGGACCCGGTGACGATGCCGATCCGGTAGGCGAACAGCGCTCCGGCCACGCCTGCGAGGGCGCCCGACAGGGTGAACGCGAGCAGCTTGAACGCCGTCACGTTGACGCCGAACGCCTCCGCCACCCGCTCGTCCTCCTTGAGCGCCAGCAGGGCCCGGCCGGCCTTGCTCTGGAGCAGGCGGTAGTCGAGGTACACCGCGGCGACGAGGAAGGCCAGGCAGAACAGGTAGAATTTGCCGTCGTCGAACAGGAACTCGGGCCGGTCGGCGGGCTGGCCCGCGCCGCCGTTGGTGAACTTCGGGATCTCGAACAGCGAGCCCTCGAGCGTCAGCCCGAACACCAGGGTGATGAGCGCCAGGTAGAGGCCGGTGATGCGCAGCGCGACCAGCCCGAGGACCAGGGCGAAGGCTGCCGAGACGACGGCGGCGAGCACGAACGTCACCGCGAACGGAACACCCTGCACGGTGAGCGCGTAGGCAGCGGTGAAGGCGCCGATGCCGACGAACCCCTGGTGGCCCAGGGAGAGCTGGCCGGTGTAGCCGATGACGATGTTCAGGCTCAGGCCGACGATCGCGTAGATGCAGGCGTCGGCGGCGATCGCGGAGTACTGCTCGGTGTCGGGCACGACGACGAGCAGCCAGTAGGCGAGCAGGGCCAGCACGAGCACGCGGGGCAGCCACCGGACCGGGCCGAAGTCCCGTCCCGTCCGCTCCGGCGCCACGGGGGCAGGCGGCTGCGGAACGGGTCGGCTGGGAGCGAGGGTCATCAGGTCTCCTTGCCGAGCAGGCCGGCGGGGCGCACGAGCAGGACGCCCAGCAGCGCGACGAACAGCACGACGCGGCCGCTACCGGGCAGGTTGTCCTTGGGGATGTTGCTCTGCGCCAGCGCCTCGATGATCCCGATCACGACACCGCCGAGGAAGGCTCCCGGCAGGCTGGTGATGCCGCCGAAGACCGCCGCGGTGAAGGCGGGGATGAGGGCGAGCCCGGTCAGGGACCCGGGCGACAGGATGCCGACCGAGCCGGACAGCAGGATCCCGGCGATGGCGCCGAGCAGGCCCGCGAGGCCCCAGGTGAAGGCCGAGATCCGGTTGACGCTGATGCCCACGAGGCTGGTCGCGGTCGGCTCCTGCGACACCGCGATGATCGCCGTCCCCGTGCGGGTGCGGCTGAAGAACAGCGCGGACCCGACGGCCAGCGCGGCCAGCACCAGGATGATGAGCACGCCCTGCTTCGTGATGCGGATGGCGCCGCTGTTGACGACGTCGCCCTCGAACAGCGCGGGGAACGTGCCCGGCTCGGCGCCGGCGAGGAAGCCCTGGACGCTGATGAGCAGCAGGGTGACGCCGGCTGTGGCCACCACCAGGGTCACCTTCGGCGCGTTGAACAGCGGCCGCACGACGAGCCGCTCGGTGAGCAGGCCGAGGCCGACCCCGGCGAGCAGCCCCAGCACGACCGCGACGGGCAGCGGCAGGTCCGGCAGGGGGCCGGTGCCGTTGTCGGCGAACAGGACGACGAAGGCCGCCGACGTCCCGAACTCCGCCTGCGCGAAGTTGAAGACCCGGTTGCTCTTGTAGAGCAGGACGAGACCGAGCCCGAGCAGGCCGTAGACCGAGCCCTGGATGGCGCCGCTGATGGCCGGGGCGACGACGTCCAGGGCGAGCAGCGGACCGGCCGGCTCCGTCACTTGGCGTACTGCTTGAGCGTCTTGTACTGGCGCACCGAGCAGTCGGCCCTCAGCGCGAAGGCGGACTTGCCCCCGAAGCGGCTGCCGCCCTTGTAGACCGCGCCGGGCGCGATCCCGTCCGGGATCTCGGACTTGGCGAGCGCCGCGATGAACTTCTCGCGGGTCAGCTTGCCCTGCACCAGGTTGAAGGCCTTCTCGAGGCCTGCCATCGCGCCGTAGATCTGGAACTCGATGTCGTCCGAGAACGACACGCCGGGGGCGCGCTTGGCGGCCTCGTTCAGGCCCGCCGAGGGGTGCAGGAAGTAGCCCTTGTACTGCCCGCCCGTGCCGCCGCAGGCCAGGTTCGCGACGGTGTTGATGCCGAAGGACGGACCGACGCCGGTGTACGTCGGGCCGGAGCCGACGGCGCTGACGCACTGCGCGAAGAACGCCGGCTGGCCCAGGAAGTAGATGCTCGTGTAGGCGCCGCCGCGCAGCTGCGTCGCCAGAGCAGCGCAGTCGCGGGGAGCCTTGTCGGTGAGGTAGACGTCCTTGCTGGCGTTGAACGACGCGCCGGAGCTCTTCAGCGCCGACACGATCGACTCCCTGGCGTCCTTGAAGTTCGGGCCCTCGGTGATGACCACGGCCCACTTGCCGGCGAAGAACTTGTAGTCCTTGGCCATCTTGACCACGAGCGGCCCCTGCTGGTTGTAGGTCAGCGAGGTCGCGAAGTAGTTCGGCAGGGCGCCCAGGCCCGCCTCGGTGACGCCGGCGGACAGGTACGGCACGCTGCCGCGGCGCAGCACCTGGCTCTGCGCACAGGCCTGGATCTGGTCGGTGCCGGCTCCGCCGACGATGAGGAAGTACTCCTTGGCCGCGGCGTTGCAGGCGCGGAGGGCGTCGGGCGCGTTGTACTTGTCGTCGATGGCGACGGCCTCGACCGAGAAGCCGTTGGCCAGCTTGTGGGTCTTCCAGTACTTCGGCGTGCCGGTGCGGAACGACTCCTGCGGCACCCCGGCGCCGGTGAGCGGGCCGTGCAGCGCGATCTTGACGACCTTCTTCTTGACGTCCACCCCGGTGGTGGTGCCGTCGTCACCGGGGACGGCCTGCGTGCTGCTGCCGGTCGGCCCGCCCGTGGTGCCACCCGTGGTGCTGCCACCCGCACTCGTGCTGCCGGTGCTGCCCCCCGTGCTGCCTCCGGAGGAGCCACCGGTCGTCGACCCGCCCGTGCTGGTGCCGCCCGTCGACCCGCCCGTGCTGCCCCCGGAGGTCGAGCCGGACGCGTCGGTGCCGCCCGTGCTGCTGTCCGCCGCCGTCCCGGTGCCGTCGACGGCGGGGGCGCTGCCGTCGTCGGTCGTGCCGCCGACGTCGGCCGCGCCCTCACCCGTGCCCGTGCCGTCCAGCGCCGCGTCGCCGCCGGACACCACCCCCGACGACGAGCCGGGCGCCTGGGCCAGGGAGTCCTTGACCTCCGACTTGAGCCCGCAGGCGCTCGAGAGCAGGGCGCTGAACAGCACGACGAGGGCCAGCTTGTGACCGGGGCCGATCTTCACGGAGTACTCCTGAACAGGACGGGGGGTGGGAGACGCGGGTCCGGCGGGGCGGGCTAGGCGCGGCGCAGGGTGAGGCCGGGGGCGCGGTCGTCGGCGGCACCCGCCTGCTGGCGGGACTGCAGCGCCAGGGCCAGCCGCGAGGTGGGCCGGTCCTGCCGGGACACCTCCTGGTCACCGAGGACCAGCGACACGAGAGCGAGCAGCCCGGCCATGGCGGCGAGGCCGGCCCAGAAGGGAGCCCCCGGCGTCAGGGTCGGCTCGCGGACCACGGTCGGTCGTGCCGCAGCGACCGGCTCGACCGCGGTCCGGGGGGCGGGGGCGGACTCGGCCACCGGGACGCTGCCTGGGACGGCGGTCAGACCGACGTCGGCGGGAGCGGCCTCCAGCGGCGCGGTGACCGGGGCCTCGGACACGTCGGTGCCGGCGTCGCTGCTGCTGTCCGAGGCGGGAGCGCCGAGGTCGGAGCCCGGCTCCAGCGCCGGCGTCTCCGCAGTGCCCGACCCCGCGCCGTCGCCGGCGGCCGGCGCGGCGGCAGCAGGGGCGACGGCCGTCTCCTGCGCGGGCGCCGTCGCTGTGTAGGCGAGCCGGGCCTGGTCGCCGGAGGCGAAGACGACCTGGAAGGGAGCGGTGGTGGCCCCCTCGGCCGCCGTCAGGGCGAGCCCGTCGTTGGCCTCGGTCCAGCGCTGGGCCAGCGCGGTGACGTCGAAGACGTAGGACTTCTCGTCGGTCGAGGCCTTGCCCGGTGCGCTGAAGACGTCGCACAGGCGCTTCGGCGCGACGGCGAGCGCGGCGCCGTCCTCCCCGCCGAAGCCGGTGTCGTCGACCGCGCAGACCCGGACCTTCTCCGGGGCCGGGGAGGCCTGGAGGTTGCCGTCGCCCTCGGCGAGCGGCACGGTCAGGGTCGCGCTCGCGACGGTCGCCCCCGGCTGCAGGCCCTGACCGGGGAACAGCAGGAACGAGACCTTCTGCTCCTGGCCCGCGCCGCCCTGGACGGCGAGGTTGCCCGCGGCGACGCCGTCGGCCATGGTGCCGACGTCGGGGGGCGTGCCGGCGGGCGTGCCGGTGTCCTGCGGGCCGGCTGCGGAGAAGTACCCGGCGGAGCTGGCCGACTCCGACGTCGGCGCGGCGGAGGCGGGGGCCACGGCCAGGACCGGCCCGACGGCCGTGGCCAGCAGCAGCGCACTCCCGAACCTGGTGGTCCTGCGCATCCCGTGCTCCCCCTGCGTGTCCGCCGCCGGAGACCCGACGTGTGCTGTCGGTCACTCTTCGGCACCGGGGGCCGGACTCCTGCAACGTCCGGGCGACTTCTTGCGGGCGGGCGGGGTGGACCTGCGACGGCTGGGCAGCCGCGGACGCGGGAGAGCCAGGCGGGCGGTCCGGCGTGCGGACCAGGGTCAGGCGGGCGGCGCGTCCAGGGTCCAGCCGCGCACCGGGTCGCCGGCGGTCTGCGGCGTCTGCCGGCCGTGCGGCCGCTGCCCCAGGGTGATCTTCTGCGCGTAGTAGGTGCTGTACCGGAGCGCCTCGCCGACCGTGACCCGGCCGTCTGCGTCGGCGTCGGCCTGCCCCTGGTGCATCCCGACGTCGAACAGCAGGCCGGTCCACACCGACTCGCCCCACTGCGGGTACTCGTAGGACTTCTCCGAGCCCTTGGAGCTCGCCGTGACGAGGGTGCGGTCGCTCGGGAGACCCGGCAGGAAGCTGGCCGCCTCGCAGCCCGCGATGTCGACCCACATCCGGCCGGCGCTCCCGGCCAGGGCGTCCGTCACCTGGGTGTCCCTGACGAAGTCGCGGTCGACCGGCCACAGGGCCTCGGTGCCGCCGCCCAGCTGCTTGACGTGGCCGGAGTAGTGGAAGAACGCGAAGGTGCCGGCGACGTTCTTCGCCTTGAGCCACGCCATGCCGGCGCGCACCGCGGCGCCCGTGGACTCCTCGTCGACGACCGTGCGGATGTTGCCCGGCAGCCACCCGGCGTCGAGGAGGGACTGCCGGATGAAGCGGACGTCCTTGGCGCTGCCGATGGTGTCGTGGGTCGGGCTGCGGTAGTCCTGCACCCCGACCAGGAAGGCGTAGCGGTCGGCGGGCGCGGCGGTGCGGGCGGGCGCGACGTCGGCCTGCGGTCCCGGCGGCGGGCCGAGCGGGTCGGTCACGGCCTCGGCCCGGACGGGGGCGTCACGCCGTGGGCGGGGGGCCGCGGGAGCCGGTGCGGGCGCGCGGGACGGGCTGGGCCGGACCGACGGCGCGGCCGTCGTGGGGACCGGCGTCGGGACCACGGGGACGACGGGCAGCACGGCCGCCTGCACCTGCGGGGCGTCGTCGTCGGCCAGCGCCGCGCGGGGCTCCTGCACGCTCATCGCGGACACGACCCCGCCCATCAGGACGAGGGCGGCCGACCAGGCGACCGCCTCGGTGGTCCAGGAGCGAGCAGCAGCGCGGGGTCGGGGCACGGGACCAGAGTCGGCAGCGGGACGCGTCGGGTCAAGCCCGGGCAGAGACCCCTACCGGGCGAGCACCCCGTCGAGCGCCTGCGCGAGGTCGGCGAGCAGGTCCTCGGCGGTCTCGATGCCGACCGAGAGCCGCACCAGGTCGGACGGCACCTCGAGCTGGGAGCCGGCGACGGACGCGTGCGTCATGCGGCCCGGGTGCTCGATCAGCGACTCCACCCCGCCGAGCGACTCCCCGAGCGTGAAGACCCGGGTGCGCTTGCAGACGTCGAGGGCGGCCTGCTCCCCGGCGGCCAGCCGGAAGCTCACCATCCCCCCGAACTGGCTCATCTGCTTCGCGGCGACGGCGTGCCCCGGGTGGTCCGGCAGCCCCGGGTACAGGACGGTCGCCACCGCGGGGTGCGCCTGCAGCAGCTCGACCACCCGGGCGGCGTTCGCGGTGTGCCGGTCCATCCGCACGCCGAGCGTCTTCGCGCCGCGCAGCACGAGCCAGGAGTCGAAGGCGCCCGGCACCGCGCCGAGGGCGTTCTGGTGGTAGGCCAGCTCCTCCCCCAGCGCGACGTCGGCCGCGACCAGCGCGCCCCCGACGACGTCCGAGTGGCCGCCCAGGTACTTCGTCGTCGAGTGCACCACGACGTCGGCGCCGAGGGCGAGCGGCTGCTGCAGGTAGGGGCTGGCGAAGGTGTTGTCGACGACGAGCCGCGCGCCGCCCGCGTGGGCGACCTCGGCGAGGCCGGCGATGTCGGCCACGGACAGCAGCGGGTTGGTCGGCGTCTCGCACCATACGAGCACGGTCTCGGGGCGCATGGCAGCGCTGACGGCGGCGAGGTCGCCCAGGGGCACCGGCGTGTGGGCGACGCCCCAGCGCTCGAGCACCTTGCTGAACAGCCGGTAGGTGCCGCCGTAGGCGTCGTCGGGGATGACGACGTGGCTGCCGGGCCGGGCGACGGTGCGCAGCAGGCAGTCCTCCGCGGCCAGGCCGCTGGCGAAGGCGAGCCCGGTGCGCCCGCCCTCGAGGGCCGCGAGGCAGGTCTCGAGGGCTGTGCGGGTGGGGTTGCCGCTGCGGCTGTACTCGTAGCCCTGGTGCTGCCCGACCTCGCGCTGCACGTAGGTCGAGGTCTGGTAGATCGGGACGACCACGGCGCCCGTGGTGGGGTCGGGGTCCTGACCGGCGTGGATCGCCAAGGTCTCGAAGCCGAAGCCCGCGCCGCTCCACCGGTCGGCGGCGACGTCGCCGTGCACCTCGGACCCGAAGTCGCGGCTGCCCGCCTCGCGGACGTGGTCGGCGGTCAGCTCAGGGTCGTCCATGGCTCGACCGTACGACGGGCGGCGCCGGAGGGCCGGACGCCGGGCAGCAGGCGGCGGGACCGGGACCGCGCCCGGGGGTCGCCGGCGAGCAGCAGGCCGTCGGCGACGAGGGTGCAGGTGAGGAGGAAGGACAGGGCCTCCTCGAGCGGCAGGCCGAGCACGAGGACCCCTCAGGCCGCGAACGCCCCGACGACCATCCCCGCTCCGCCCAGCACCAGCAGCCCGCCCACCAGCGGCAGCACGAGGCCCGTCACGGTCTGGGCCAGGCCCACCCGCTCGACGCCGTGCCGGGGGTCGGCCGGGTCGACGAGGAGCGGCACCTGCTTGCCCAGCCGCAGCCACTCCTGCTGGCTCTGCCTCGTCCGGAACACGTGCGGGGAGCCGTCGGGCAGCGGGTAGGTCACCTCCGCCGTCGGGTGCAGGAAGGCCGGCTCCTTCGTCACGACCCCGACCACGCTCGCCCAGGCGCGCGTCCGGGCCGCGGTCCGCGCCTGGCTCCTCAGGCCGACCGTCACCAGCACGGCGCCCACGAGCAGCGCGGGCACCCCGAGCCCGAGCAGGACGCTGCCGACCTCGGACACGGCTCAGACGACCAGGAAGGCCAGGACGTCCTGGCGGGTGAGCACCCCGACAGGACGGCCGTCGGCCACGACGACGGCGGCGTCGGCCTTCTCCAGCGCGACCATCGCGGCCTGCACGGACTCGCCCGCGCCGACCATGGGCAGCGGCGCGCCCATGTGGTCGGCCAGCCGGTCGTGCAGCTGCGCCCGCCCGGTGAACAGGGCGTCGAGCAGGTCGCGGTCGTGGACCGCCCCGACGATCTCGGCGGTCATGACCGGCGGCTCCGCCCGCACCACCGGCATCTGCGAGACGCCGTACTCGCGCAGGATGTCGATGGCCTCGCGGACCGTCTCGGTGGGGTGCGTGTGGACGAACTCCGGGAGCGGGCCGCTCACGCCCTTCTTGGCGAGGACGTCGCCCACGGTCTGGCCGCCCTCGGCCTGCAGGAAGCCGTAGTCGGCCATCCACTCGTCGTTGAAGATCTTGCTCAGGTAGCCCTTGCCGCTGTCGGGCAGCAGCACGACGACGACGTCGTCCGGCCCCGCCTCCGCCGCCACCTGCAGCGCGGCGACGACCGCCATGCCGCACGAGCCGCCGACGAGCAGCCCCTCGGTGCGGGCCAGCCGGCGCGTCATGGCGAAGGAGTCCCGGTCGCTGACGGCGATCACGCGGTCGGGGATGCTCGCGTCGTAGGTGCTCGGCCAGAAGTCCTCGCCGACGCCCTCCACGAGGTAGGGCCGACCGTCACCCCCCGAGTAGACCGAGCCCACGGGGTCGGCGCCGACCACCTGGACGCGGCCCCCGGACACCTCCTTCAGGTAGCGCCCGACGCCGCCGATCGTGCCGCCGGTGCCCATGCCCGCGACGAAGTGCGTCACCCTGCCGTCGGTCTGGCTCCACACCTCGGGGCCGGTCGTGGCGTAGTGCGCCGCGGGGTTCGCCGGGTTGGAGTACTGGTCGGGCTTCCAGGCTCCCGGGATCTCCTTCGCCAGCCGGTCGCTCACGGAGTAGTAGGAGCGCGGGTCCTCGGGGTCGACCGCCGTCGGGCAGACCTCGACCCGGGCGCCGTACGCGCGCAGCACGTCGATCTTGTCGCGCGCCACCTTGTCCGGGCAGACGAACACGCACGAGTAGCCGCGCCGCTGCGCCGCGATGGCCAGCCCGACGCCGGTGTTGCCCGACGTCGGCTCGACGATGGTCCCGCCCGGCTGCAGCGCCCCGCTGGCCTCGGCCGCCTCGATCATCGCCAGCGCGATGCGGTCCTTCACCGACCCGCCGGGGTTGAAGTACTCGACCTTGGCGAGCACCTGCGCGGGCAGCCCCGCACCGACGACGCCGAGGCGGACGAGAGGGGTGTTTCCGACGAGCTCGATCACGCTGTCGTGGACCTGCACCGGAGGCCTTCCTGCCGAGGGCCGCCAGCGTAGGGCCGCTAGGGTCCCGGACCCAGGAGCGACAGGAGGGCGTGCGGTGGCGGCGGTGCAGGTGGCGGACGGCGTCTGGCGCATCCCTACTGCGCCCGCCGACCTCGTCAACAGCTACCTGCTGTCCGGCGACGACGGCACCCTCGTCCTCGTCGACGCAGGCACCCGGGGTGCGCCGAAGGCCCTGCTCGCCGCGCTCGCCGCCCTCGGACGGCAGCCCGCCGACGTCACGCACCTGCTGCTCAGCCATGCGCACAACGACCACGCCGGTGGGGCCCGCGCGGTCGTCGACGCCACCGGCAGCCGCGTCGCGGCCCATGAGCGCGAGGCCGTCTACCTGCGCGAGGGGCGGATGCCCGCGCCCGACCCCTTCACCCTCGGCGGGCGCCTGCTGGCGCGGCTGCCGGGCCGCGCCACCGGGTTCGCCTCGGTCGCGGTCGACGACGCCTTCCACGACGGCGACGTCCTCCCCGTCGCGGGCGGCGTGCAGGTGGTGCACACCCCCGGCCACACCCCCGGCCACTGCTCGTTCCTGCACCCCTCGAGCGGCGTGCTCGTCACCGGTGACGCCGTGTTCAACGTCCGCGGCCTGCGGTGGTCGCTCCCGTACAGCTGCACCGACGTCGCGCTGTCGCGGAGCTCGGCTGCCGTCCTGGGCGAGCTCGACTACGAGGTCGCCGGCTTCACGCACGGGCCGCACGTGTCGGTGAGCGCGCGCGACGCGGTGCGGGCGTTCCTCGCCGGTCGGGCGTCGTGAGCAGCACGCAGGCAGGGACAGGGAGGAGCACGCAGACAGGGACAGGGAGCAGCACGCGGGCAGGGACAGTGAGGAGCACGCAGGCAGGGTCGAGCTCGGCGGCAGGGGCAGGCGCGCGGGCCGGGACCGGGACGAGCACCTCGGTACGGGCAGGACGGCTCGCGCAGGCGGCGACGGGGCGCGCGCTCGTGCTGGTCGGGAGCCGGCTCGTGAGGGCCGCGACGGGCAGCGGGCCGCTGCTGACGGTGCAGGGCCACGCCGTCCCGCGCCCGGGCCGCCGGGCGGCCAAGGTCGCCCGCTCCCTCGCCGTCGGGCTCGGTGCGACCACGGCCCTCGTCGGCGGCACCGGAGCCCTGTTTCAGGTCGAGGCGCGGCTGGCGCGGCACTCGATCGGCCGCCCGACGACGAAGGCCCCCGACCCGAGCGGCTGGTACGGGCCCGCCGGGGGCGACCGGCCGCCGCTGCACCTCGTGGTGGTCGGCGACTCCGCGGCCGCCGGGCTCGGCTGCGAGCGGGCCGACCAGACCCCGGGTGCCCTGCTGGCCGGCGGCATGGCGCGCGACCTCGGTCGCCAGGTCGAGCTGCGCGTCGTCGCCAGGACCGGCGCCCGCTCCGCCGCCCTCGACACCCAGGTGGGTCGCGCCCTGCGCGGACCGGTCGACGTCGCCTTCGTGCTCGTCGGCGCCAACGACGTCACCCACAAGGCGCCGGTGGCGGATGCCGCGCGCGACCTCGCCCGGGCCGTCCGCACCCTGCGGGCCGCCGGCGCCGAGGTCGTCGTCGGCACCTGCCCGGACCTCGGCTCGGTCAAGCCGGTGCTGCAGCCGCTGCGCACGTACGCGCGCTACGCCAGCCGTCGGCTGGCGGCGGCCCAGACGGTCGCCGTGGTCGAGGAGGGGGGCGTCGCGGTCTCCCTCGCCAGCCTGCTCGGCGCGGAGTTCGCCCGCGAGCCGGCCATGTGGAGCGCCGACCGCTTCCACCCCTCGGCGGAGGGGTACCGCCGCGTCGTCGACGCCGTGCTCCCGAGCCTGCTGCAGGCGGTGGGCGTCGAGATCCCGGTGATGGTGCCGCTGAGCGACTCCGTGCAGGACGTCGCGCTCGCGGCGTCGGTCGCGGCGCGCGAGCCCGGCCTGGCCGTCGAGACCGTGCCCGGCGACGACGGCATCGCCTCGGCCGGCCCCGGCCGCCTGGCCCGGCTGTCGCGACGGCTGCCCCTGGTGGGCCGCGGCGCCCCGGAGGCGAGGACCAGCGGGCCGACCTCGGAGGCGGACATCACGACCCCGGCCTCTGGCGCTCTCGACACGGAGCCGTAACCTCGGGCCTACCGAACACCGTTCTACAGACCTGGAGTCCCCGTGCCCGAGGCAGTGATCGTCTCCACCGCGCGCTCGCCCATCGGGCGCGCCTTCAAGGGCAAGCTCGTCGACGTCCGTCCCGACGACCTCGCCGCGACCATCGTGCAGGCCGCGCTCGACAAGGTGCCGAACCTCGACCCGCACGACATCGACGACCTCATGCTCGGCTGCGGCCTGCCCGGCGG
>JAODNQ010000193.1 GCA_025464695.1 Frankiales bacterium
AAGCTCAACAAGCTCGAGGGCGTCACGGCGTCGGTCAACTACGCCACCGAGGCCGCCAGCGTCGACTTCGACGCCGAGCGGGTCAGCCCGCAGGACCTCGTCGCCGCGGTCGAGGCGGCCGGCTACACGGCGGTGCTGCCCTCGCCGGAGCCGGTGTCGCCGGAGGAGGACGCCGAGCACGCCGCCGAGGACCCGACCCGCCCGCTGCTGCACCGCACCCTGGCCGCCTGGGCCCTGACCGTGCCGGCGCTGCTGATGTCGATGGTCCCCGCGCTGCAGTTCGACTCCTGGCAGTGGGTCACCCTGCAGCTCGTCACGCCTGTCGTCCTGTGGGCGGCCTGGCCGTTCCACCGGGCCGCCTGGGCCAACCTGCGCCACGGCTCCGCCAGCATGGACACCCTGGTGAGCCTCGGCGCGCTGGTCGCCTGGGGCTACTCCGTAGCCGTCCTGCTCAGCACCGACGCCGGGGAGCCGAGCTTCCGGATGCCGTTCGAGCTGAGGATCGGGTCGCACAGCAGCACCCCCGAGGTCTACCTCGAGGTCGGCGCCGCCCTGACGGCCTTCCTGCTGGCCGGCCGCTACCTCGAGGCCCGGGCGAAGCGCCGCAGCGGCGCGGCGCTCAAGAGCCTGCTGGCGCTCGGCGCCAAGGACGCCGCCCGGCTCGTCCGCGGCCCGACCGGCGCCCCGCTGGAGCAGCGCGTCCCCGTCGACACCCTCCAGGTCGGCGACCTGTTCGTCGTCCGGCCGGGCGAGAAGATCGCCACCGACGGTGTCGTCGTCGAGGGGCGCAGCGCCGTCGACCTGTCGCTGCTGACCGGCGAGTCCGTCCCGGTCGAGGTCGGCGAGGGCGACGCCGTCACCGGGGCGACGCTCAACGTCGGCGGCCGCCTGGTCGTCGAGGCCAGCCGGGTCGGGGCGGACACCGCGCTCGCCCAGATCGGCCGCCTGGTCACCGCCGCACAGACCGGCAAGGCCGAGGTGCAGCGCCTCGCCGACCGCGTCGCCGCGGTCTTCGTCCCCGTCGTCGTCGCCCTGTCGGTCGGCAGCCTGGGCTGGTGGCTCGGGGCCGGCGCGTCCACCGGCAAGGCCGTCACCGTCGCCGTCGCGGTGCTCGTCATCGCCTGCCCCTGCGCGCTCGGCCTCGCCACGCCGACGGCCCTGCTCGTCGGGACCGGCCGCGGCGCGCAGCTGGGGATCCTCATCAAGGGCCCGGAGGTCCTCGAGTCGACCCGCCGGGTCGACACCGTCGTCCTCGACAAGACCGGCACGGTCACCACAGGCCACATGGCGCTGGTCGACGTCGTCGTCGAGGGCACGACGGAGGACGAGGCGCTGCTCATGGCGGGCGCCCTCGAGGACGCCTCCGAGCACCCCGTCGGGCGCGCCCTCGCGGAGGTCGCCCGGACCCGCGGCACCCTGCCGGCGGTCATGCGCTTCGAGAACCGCCCCGGGCTCGGCGTCACCGGGACGATCAGCTGGAAGGCCGTCGCCGTCGGGCGGCCGCAGCTGCTCGCCGAGAAGGGGATGGCGCTGTCGGAGGAGCTGTCCCGGGCCCTCGACGAGGCCCGGGCGCAGGGCCGCACGGCCGTCCTCGCGGGCTGGGACGGCGCGGTCCGGGCCGTCTTCTCGGTCGCCGACACCGTCAAGCCCAGCTCCGCCGAGGCCGTGCGCCGGCTCCGCGCGCTCGGGCTGCGCCCGGTGCTGCTGACCGGTGACAACGAGGCCACCGCCCGCGCCGTCGGGCGCGAGGTGGGGATCGACGAGGTCGTCGCCGACGTCCTGCCCGAGGGCAAGACCGAGGTCGTGAAGCGGCTGCAGGCCGAGGGCCGCGTGGTCGCCATGATCGGCGACGGCGTGAACGACGCCCCCGCCCTCGCGCAGGCCGACCTCGGGCTGGCGATCGGCACGGGCACCGACGTCGCCATCGAGGCCAGCGACCTCACCCTGGTGCGCGGCGACCTGCTGGCCGCCGTCGACGCCGTCCGGCTGGCCCGGCGCACCCTGCGGGTGATCAAGGGCAACCTGTTCTGGGCGTTCGCCTACAACGTCGTCGGCATCCCGCTGGCCATGGCCGGCCTGCTGAACCCGGTGATCGCCGCCCTCGCGATGGCCAGCAGCAGCGTCTTCGTCGTGACGAACAGCCTGCGGCTGCGGGCCTTCCAGACGTCCTCCTAGAGGAGCCGGGCGAGCAGGACCAGGTCGACGCGCCCCGGCTCGCGCAGCCGGGGCCGCTCCTGCACCAGCAGCGCCTCGTGCACGAAGCCGGCCCGCTCGGCCGCGCGCAGCGAGGCGGCGTTGGCCGGGTCGACGTACGCCTCGAGCCGCACCCGCCCGAGCGACGCCGCCCACGGCGCCAGCGCCTCGACCGCCCGCGCGACGACGCGCTGTCCCCTCGCCGACGGCGTCACCCACCAGCCGAGCTCGGCCCGGCCGGGGTCGCGGGGCTCGGGGATCAGCACGAGCAGGCCGGCCACCTGGCCGTCCTGCTCGACCGCCAGCGGCGCGGCGACGCCCTCGGCCCAGCGCTGCTGCTCCTGCTCCAGGAACGCGTGCGCCTCGGCCTCGCCGTAGGGCACCGGCACCGGCGTCCAGCGGGCGGTGTCCGGGTCGGAGCAGCCGCGCACCAGGGCCTCGACGTCGTCCCCGCGCCACCGGCGCAGCCGCAGGCCGTCGCCCTCGAGGTCGCGCCAGGAGCCGAACGGCCGGCGGTCGACGGCGTCGTCGTCGGCGAGCAGGCTGCCGTGCCACAGGTCGGTCCGGACGCCGTGCCGGTCGAGGCCGGCCCGCCGCAGCGTCCCCTCGACGGTGAACCCGCAGGCCTGCGCCACAGCTCGTGAGCCCCAGTTCCCGACGTCGGTGCGCCACACCACCCGGTCGAGGCCGAGCGCGCCGAACCCCCACCGGGTCACCGCCCCGACGGCCTCGGCGGTGAAGCCCTGCCCCCGGCCCTCGGGTACGGACCAGTAGCTGAGCTCGGCGCTGCCGTCGGCGATCCGGAGCAGGCTCACCCCGCCCAGGACCCGCGCCGTCGTCGCGTCCAGCACCGCGAACGACGCCGCCGTGCCCTCGGCCCAGCCGCGCGCGCTGTCGGCGAGGAACGTCCGGGCGCCCTCGAGCGTGGAGGGGGAGGGCACGGTCGTCCACCGCACCACCTCGGGGTCGGCGAACGCGGCCTGCACCTCCGCCGCGTCCCACGGCTCCCACGGGCGGACGTGCAGGCGGCCGGCGGTCAGTGCGACGAGCTCCATGCTCCTCACCTTGGCAGCACACGCTGCCACCTGCCCCGCTTACGATGACGTCAAGGTCTGTCCCGATCCAAGGATGTGCGCTCCGTGGTCCTGTCCAAGCTCCTCCGCGCCGGCGAAGGCAAGATCGTCCGCCGGCTGGCGAAGATCGCCGACGCCGTGAACGCGGTCGAGGAGGACTTCCTCGCGATGACCGACGCCGAGCTGCGCGCGGAGACCGACGTCTTCCGCCAGCGGCTCGCGGACGGCGAGACGCTCGACGACATCCTCGTCGAGGCGTTCGCCGTCGGTCGCGAGGCCGCCCGCCGCACCCTCGGCCAGCGCCACTTCGACGTCCAGGTGATGGGCGGCGCCGCCCTGCACCTCGGCAACATCGCCGAGATGCGCACCGGTGAGGGCAAGACCCTCACCTGCACGCTGCCCGCCTACCTCAACGGCCTGTCCGGCGAGGGCGTCCACGTCGTCACGGTGAACGACTACCTGGCCCGCCGCGACGCCGAGTGGATGGGCCGCGTGCACCGCTTCCTCGGCCTCGAGGTCGGCGTGATCCTGGCGAACGAGCGGCCCGAGCAGCGCCGCGCGTCCTACGCCTGCGACATCACCTACGGCACGAACAACGAGTTCGGCTTCGACTACCTGCGCGACAACATGGCGTGGAGCAACGCCGAGCTCGTCCAGCGCGGCCACCACTTCGCCATCGTCGACGAGGTCGACTCGATCCTCATCGACGAGGCCCGCACCCCGCTGATCATCAGCGGGCCGGCCGACCAGGCGACGAAGTGGTACCAGGAGTTCGCGCGGATCATCCCGAAGCTCGTGCGCGACGTCGACTACGAGGTCGACGAGAAGAAGCGCACCGTCGGCATCCTCGAGAGCGGCGTCGAGAAGGTCGAGGACCAGCTCGGCATCGAGAACCTCTACGAGTCGGTGAACACCCCGCTGGTCGGCTACCT
>JAODNQ010000194.1 GCA_025464695.1 Frankiales bacterium
CGCCCGGACTCGCGGGCGCCGCGGCTCACCCGCGTGCGTCCGCTAGCGGTGCCTCGCCACGTCCCACGGGCCTGGGAGCTCTCGCGGTAGAACTCCTGCACCCGGTCGGCCTTGGCCCGCAGCACCAGGGCCGCCGACGGCTCGCCGGCGCCCTGCGCCGGGGCGACAGCCGGTGCGGAGGCCGCGACCGCCCGCTCGCGCGCCTCGGCGAGCCGGCGCCCGAGCTCCTCCACGTACCCGTCGTAGAACGACAGCCGCCAGGTCTGGGCGGCCACCCCGGCGCGCCGGTGCTCGCCGGCGTCCAGCCGCCGCTGGGCGGCCACGGTCATCTGCACCGCGAGCGACGCCCAGAGCCGCTCGACCACCTCCAGGTCACTGCGGTGGCCGAACCCGAGCACGTAGCTGCTGTCGCGGGCGACGTTGACCAGGACGTCGTTGGGGCGGGCGACGACGCTGTAGAGCAGCACCCGGTGCCGGTTGCCGCGCCGTCCCTTGGGCCCGACCTCGACCTGCTCCTGCACGAGCGGCTCCTGCGTGCCCCGCTCCTGCCGCTCCCGCTGGCGCGCCCGGGCCCGCTCGAGGTCGACCGCGTAGGCGGTCGCCAGCTGCTGAGCGCGCTCGACGAACGCCGCCGCCTCGTGCTCGTTGTCGGTGCCCTCGGCCTGGGCCAGCAGCTTTCCCACCCGGTCGACCAGCCGGTCGTCCGGCCCGCCGGCCTCCGACGTCGCCGCCCCCGCACTGCCGCTCACAGCGTCCCCTCCTCGACGTCGTGCCGGCCGTAGTCCACGCGCAGCGCCAGCGCCGCCTCGGGCCCGAGCGCCGCGCCGACGAGCAGCAGCAGCAGCGCCGGGAACGGGGGCCGGTGCCCGCTGGCGCGGCCGGTCAGGGCGCCGGCGTGGTGGGCCAGCTCGTGCAGCAGGACGCTCTCGCGCAGCGCCCAGGGCTCGCCGTGCACCGGCACGGGCAGGGCGATGGTCCCGGGCGGCTCCCAGTGGGCCGACGTCGCGCCGCGGCGGGTGCGCAGCCGGGGCGGCGCGACCGCGCCCAGCGCCTCGACCACCTCGGGCAGCGCCAGCACCCGGGCGGCGTAGTCGGCGGCGGCGTCCAGCGTCCCGAACCGGCGCTCCGCGGGCAGCAGGAGGCTGCTTCCGCCCACGCTCGCGAGGGCCGCGCCCCGGCGTGCGGCGTCGAGCCGGGCCGCCCAGGCGTCCTCGGCCGCGTAGACGCGGGAGCGCTGCGCGTCGGTGGTCGTCGTCACGACGTCGACGCTAGGCGAGCGCAC
The DNA here is from genome assembly GCA_025464695.1 of Frankiales bacterium. The sequence goes on from JAODNQ010000194.1 coordinate 1,283, forward strand.
CGGCACCGGCGAGCGCGTCGAGCAGGCTGTGGACGCGTCGGCCCCGGTGCTAGCCCGCCACCGCCACGCCCCCGAGCAGCAGCGCCGCGGGGAGGAAGGCGACGAGCAGCAGCCGCCCGGAGGTGGTCGGCAGCAGCCGCCGGCCGTAGCCGGACAGCGCCAGCGCCACCAGTGCCGCGGGGACCACGAGCCGGTCGGCCCCGACGGCGTTCGTCGTCCAGGTCGCCCCCACCAGCAGCGCGAGAGCACACGCGGTCGGCGTCGTGCGGAGCGGGACCGGGGCCGCCGCCCGGGCCAGCGCGACGACCAGGAGCGCGAGCCCGCTGTACCAGAGGCCGTGCCCCACGACCTCGTCCCACAGGTGCACCGGCGCGGCGTCCCCCCGCGCGTTGTCGATAGAGTTCGCGGCCAGGTGGACGCCGTGCCCCTCGACGTAGAGGAGCGCTCCGACGGCGGCGAGCACCCACCCCCGCCGGTCCGTGCCGCAGCGGTGCAGGGCGAGGAGGGCGGGAGCGAGGACCAGCGGGGGCACGGCGAGGTCGAGCAGGTCGGCGACCCGGGTGCCGCCGCCGAGCGGACCGAGCCCGTCCGGGAGCAGCCCGAGGTGGTGCAGGACGCCGTACGCCAGCGCCCAGCCGGCGAGAGCCCGAGCGGCGGGCCCCGCCGTCACCGCCCCGGCAGCAGGCTCCGGACGCCGGCCCCGACGCCCTTCACGTAGTCCGACAGGGCGGTCGGCGCGAGGGCCTCGCCGGCAGCCATGGCGACGGCGTCGACGCCGACGAGGTAGCGCGGCAGCGGCACCGGGTTCGCGAGCGCCAGCCGGATCACGCGGCCGACCCAGACGGGGTCGGGGAAGTGCTTGCCCTTGAGCGTCATCGCTCGGGCGCGGTCGTAGACGTCGGCGTAGGCCGAGCCCTCGGGGGCGGGGAAGCTCTCCGCGCCGGCGTCCCAGATGCCCGTGCCGAACCCGCCGGGCTCGATGAGCACGACCCGCACGCCGAACTTGGCGACCTCGATGCGCAGCGCGTCCGACAGCGCCTCCAGCCCGTGCTTGCTCGCGGCGTACCAGCCGGTCAGGGGCGCCGACACCCGGCCGGCGATCGAGGAGACGTTGACGATGCGGCCGTCGCCGCGCTCGCGCATGGCCGGCAGCACCAGCTGGGCGATCCGCGCCGGCGCCACCAGGTTGACCTCGAGCTGGTAGCGGGCGTCCTCGGCCGTGACGTCCTCGACCGCCCCCGCCTGCGCGAACCCGGCGTTGTTGACGACCGCCCAGGGGCCGCCGTCGGTCATGCGGGCGATCTCAGCGAAGCCCTCGCGGGTGGACGCGTCGTCGGCGACGTCGCAGAGCGCGGTGCGCACCGTGAGGCCCCGCTCCCGCCCGGCCTCGACGAGCGCGTCGGCCTTGTCCTGCGTGCGGGCCGTCCCGATGACGTCGTAGCCCACGCGCGCGAGCTCCAGGGCGGTGGCCAGCCCGATCCCGCTGTTCGCTCCGGTGACGACGACGCTCTTGCCCACGGTCTGCTCCCTGTGTCGGTGGCCTGCGCCAGTGCTGTTGCGAGGGGGTTGCGGGCAGTGCCTACCCGGCCTTCGCCTCCGACCACCGCCGCACGACGGCGACGTCCGCGACGAACCGCACGCCGCTGCCGGTGGCCCAGCGGCCGGCCGCCTCGTCCAGGGCCGCGTGCACGCGGGCGACGGCGTCGTCGGCCTGCTCCTGCGGCACGTGGAGCAGGAGCTCGTCGTGCAGGCACAGCACGATCCGCTGACCTCCGCCCCGGACGGTCGCGGCCCAGACCTTGAACAGCTCGGCGGCCGCCCCCTGCACGACCGCGTTGCGAGCGAACCGGCCGCGTCCCCCGGTGCCGAGCGGCAGCAGCCGGCCGCCCCAGGTGCGCAGCTCGCCGCCCTCGCGGCCGCGCGTCTCGGCGTCGTGCAGGAAGGCCAGCGCCCTCGGGTAGGCGGCCTCCATCCGCTCGAGGGCGCGCCCGGCCGTCCCGCTCGTCTGCCCGTACATGGCGGCGAGGACCGCGACCTTCGCCGTCGGCCGGTCGACGCCGAGGGCCGCCGCGACCGGCGTGTACATGTCCTGCTCGCGGGCGGCCGCGGCGAGCGCGGGGTCGGCGCTCACGACGGCGAGCACCCGCGGCTCCACCTGCCCGAGGTCGGCCCGCACCAGCACGTGCCCCGGCTCGGCCACGACCGCCGACCGGAACGACGCCGGCAGGCTGTGCAGCCCGGCGCTCGCCGTCATCCGGCCGGCGCCCTCGGCCGCGGTCCAGCTGCCGCGCAGCCGGCCGTCGTCGGCGAGGTGCTCGTCCAGCCAGCGGTAGCCGTACGTGGTCGCGACCCGCTCCGCCTTGCGCCAGTCGAGCAGCGCCGCCACGGCGGGCGACGTCGCCCGGTGCGGCTCCAGCCGCCACGAGCGCGTGTCGGCGACGTCGAAGCCCCGGGACTGCAGCAGCGCCAGCACGGCCTCGTTGCTGCGGAGGTCGACGTCGGTCCCGAACGCCCGCTTCACGACGTCGTCGCGCGCGGCGCGCACCTGCTGTGCGTGGGCGGCGTCGACCGGACGGGGTCCCGCCGACGCCGCCACCCAGGCCTGCGCGGCCGTGCGGTCGACGGGCAGACCGTCGACCTCCAGCTCGACGGCGAGCAGGGCCGCGGACGACTCCGCGTACGCGGTGAGCAGGGGCAGCGGCAGCCCCTCCGGGCTGGCCCGGCGGTCCTCGAGGCGGGCGAGCGCGTCGGCCTGGAGCTGCTGCACCTGGGAGGCGAGCGGCGCGAGCGGGCCGTCGTCCTCGTCCCACACGAGCGCGCCGTCGACGACGGGCTCGTCCGGGGGAGCGACGTCGAGCAGCGTGCCGGCGGTCGGGGCGCGCCGGGATGGGAGCGGCCGGCCGTGCGCCGCGGCCCAGACGGCGGGCGGGTCGTCGCGGTCGCCGCCGGTCAGCAGACGGCCGACCGCGGCGAGGTCCCAGCAGGCCCGGGGCCGGACACCGGCGCGGACGAGTGGCCGTGCGGCGACGGCGGCGCGCCACCACAGCAGACGCGACGACGTGCCCCGGAGCAGGGCCGGGTCCTCGTGGCCGCTCACGGGGAGCAGCGGGGGCGTCACCCGGCCGTCTCCCGACGGTCGGGCGAGGCCGGGGCGAGCCAGCGGCCGCAGACCTCCAGCCACAGGCACGTCCCGGCCCAGCGCCCCAGGTGCCCGAACCGCTCCTGCGCGTCGGGCACCTCGCGGGCCAGCCAGCCGTCCAGCAGCAGCGGCCGCGGCCGTCCGAGCAGCGGCAGCAGCGACGCCGCGCTGAACGGCCCGAGCCCCGGCAGCGCGACCACTCGGGCGCGCACCTCGTCGTCGGCGAGCCCGTGCCAGGACTCCGGGTCGACCTCGCCGTCGGCGACCGCCCGGGCCAGCGCCCGCAGCCAGGGGGCGCGGTACCCGCCGGGCAGGTCGGGCCGGCGGGCGACGTCGTCGGGGGAGGGGAAGGTGCCGCCGCCGACCAGGGCGGCCACCGAGGAGCGCGCGCCCCGGAACGACGTCCGGGTCGACAGCAGCAGCCCGACGACGTCCTCCCAGACCGTCGGCGCTCGCAGCACGCGTCCCGCCCCGACGCCCTCGACCCACGACAGCGACGGCACCTGCGCGCACGCCTCGGACAGCCCGGTGAGGTCGTCGTCGAGCCCGAGCACCCGCCGCACGACGTCGGCGGCGTCGGGCACGTCCCCCTCGACGGTGACCTGCAGGTCGGCGTCGACCCGGACCACGCCCCCGGGCAGCCGCCGGGCCAGCCGCACGCCGTCGTAGGAGCAGGGCGGCAGGGCGACGCCCCCGCCCGAGCGGACCGTCGCGTCGAACCCGAACGCCTCGGGTCGGGTCAGCCGCAGCGACGACGTCGTCGGGGAGGCGGCGGGGACGTCGCCGTACGGCGGCGGCCCGGCCAGCAGCGCCGCGACCTGCGCGCCCACCGTCAGTCCCTTCGTCGGTCCAGCAGGGCGTCGAGCCGGACGGCCAGGGCGACGTCGAGCTCGGTGACGGCGTCGCGCACGTGCGTCCAGAGCACCAGCCGCGTGGTGCCGCCGGGCAGCTCCTCGAGGACGGGGTGGTGGTCGAGCGCGTCGGCGGCGGCCGCGACCTCGGTCCGCAGGCGGTCGTCCAGACGAGCGGTGCGGCGGATGCGGGAGGTGTCGCCGGACCAGGCCGGCAGGGCGTCGAGCGCCTCGGCCAGCTGGGCGGGGGTCAGGGGCGTGCGCACCGCCCCAGTCTGCGCTGCGACCCGGTCGGCGCTGTCACGTCCGCGCAACACCCCCGACACGGAGGTCCGGCAGCCTCGCCCCGTGCACCTGACCCCCCACGAGCAGGAACGCCTGATGGTCTCCTACGCCGCGGAGCTGGCGCTGCGCCGGCGAGGCCGCGGCCTGCTCCTCAACCACCCGGAAGCGGTCGCCGTGCTGACGTCCTTCGTCCTCGAGGGCGCCCGGGACGGCCGCACGGTCGCGGACCTCATGGAGGCGGGCCGGCACGTGCTCAGCCGCGACGACGTCCTGCCCGGCGTCCCCGACCTCGTGGACGAGGTGCAGGTCGAGGCGACGTTCCCCGACGGCACGAAGCTGGTCACCGTGCACTCGCCGCTCCCGTGAGGCCGGGGGAGGTGCTCGTCGGCGAGGGGGACGTGCCGCTGAACCCGGGCCGGCCGGTCACGGTCCTGCGCGTCCTCAACACCGGCGACCGGCCGGTGCAGGTCGGCAGCCACTTCGCGTTCGCGCTGACCAACGCCGCCCTGCAGTTCGACCGTGAGCAGGCGGCCGGCCAGCGGCTGCACGTGGAGGCGGGCACGTCGGTGCGCTTCGAGCCGGGCATCGCCCAGGAGGTGCAGCTGGTCCCCCTCGGCGGGCACGGGGTCGTCCCCGGTCTGCAGGTGGGCGGCGCATGACGAGCCGCGAGCGCTACGCCCTGCTGCTCGGCCCGACCACCGGCGACCGCGTGCGCCTGGCCGACACCGACCTGCTGATCGAGGTGGAGGCGGACCTGTCGATCGGCCCGGCGGGGTCCGGCGACGAGGTGGTCTTCGGCGGCGGCAAGGTGGTCCGCGAGTCCATGGGCCAGTCCCGGGCCACCCGCGCCGAGGGGGCACCGGACCTCGTCATCACCGGTGCGCTCATCCTCGACCACTGGGGAGTGGTCAAGGCCGACCTCGGCGTGCGTGACGGCCGCATCGTGGGGATCGGCAAGGCCGGCAACCCCGACACCATGGACGGCGTCGACCCCGCCCTCGTCATCGGTCCGTCCACGGAGGTGCTGGCCGGCAACGGCCGCATCCTCACCGCCGGCGGGGTCGACACGCACGTGCACCTCATCGCGCCGCAGCAGCTCCCCGAGGCGCTGGGCTCAGGCATCACCACCATCGTGGCGGGCGGCGTCGGACCGGTCGAGAGCAGCAAGGCCACGACCGTGACGTCGGGCAGCTGGAACCTCGCCCGGATGCTCGAGGCCCTCGACGACTGGCCGCTCAACGTCGCGCTGCTCGGCAAGGGCAACACGGTGTCGGAGGAGGCGCTGTGGGAGCAGCTGCGCGCCGGTGCGAGCGGCTTCAAGCTGCACGAGGACTGGGGCACGACGCCGGCCGCCATCGACACCTGCCTGCGCGTCGCCGACGCCTCCGGCGTCCAGGTGGCCCTGCACTCCGACACCCTGAACGAGGCCGGCTACGTCGAGTCGACGCTGGCCGCCATCGCGGGCCGGGGCATCCACGCCTTCCACACCGAGGGGGCCGGCGGCGGGCACGCTCCCGACATCATCACCGTGGCCGGCCACCCCAACGTGCTGCCGAGCTCGACCAACCCGACCCGGCCGCACACGGTGAACACCCTCGACGAGCACCTCGACATGCTGATCGTCTGCCACCACCTGAACCCGGCGGTGCCCGAGGACCTCGCCTTCGCGGAGAGCCGGATCCGGCCCTCGACGATCGCCGCGGAGGACGTGCTGCACGACCTCGGTGCGATCTCGATGATCGGCTCGGACAGCCAGGCGATGGGGCGGGTCGGGGAGGTGGTGCTGCGCACCTGGCAGACGGCGCACGTGATGAAGCAGCGCCGCGGCTCCCTGCCCGGCGACGGCCGGGCCGACAACGAGCGGGCCAAGCGCTACGTCGCCAAGTACACGATCTGCCCCGCCGTCGCGCACGGCATGGACGGCGAGGTCGGCTCGGTCGAGGTCGGGAAGCTCGCCGACCTCGTGCTGTGGGACCCGCGCTTCTTCGGCGTCCGGCCGCACGTGGTGCTCAAGGGCGGCGTCGTGGCGTGGGCGCAGATGGGCGACGCCAACGCGTCCATCCCGACGCCGCAGCCGGTGCTGCCGCGACCCATGTGGGGCGCGCAGCCGACGGTCGCCTCGGCCACCAGCGTGCACTTCGTCGCGGAGGCCGCGGTCGAGGACCGGCTGGCCGACCGGCTCGCGGTCCGCCGCGCCCTGGTGCCGGTGAGGTCGACCCGCGGGGTGCGCAAGAGCGACCTGCCCCGCAACGACGCGCTGCCCGACATCCAGGTCGACCCGAGCACCTTCGCCGTCCGCATCGACGGTGACCTCGTCGAGGCCGCGCCGGCCGAGGTGCTGCCGATGGCCCAGCGCTACTTCCTCTTCTGATGTCGACCGTCCCCGCTGCGCTGCTGCTGCTGGCCGACTCCCGGCTGCCCGCCGGCGCGCACGCGCACAGTGGAGGAGTCGCCGCGGCCGTCGACGCCGGGCGGCTGCGCGGGCTGCCCGAGCTCGAGGGGTTCCTGCGCGGCCGGCTGCAGACGGTCGGGCGCACGTCGGCGGCCGCTGCTGCCGCCGCCGCCCGCCTTGCTGCAAGGGGGGACGGCTTCGACGCGCTCGAGCAGGAGGTCGACGCGCGGACGCCGTCACCGGCTGCGCGGGACGCGTCCAGGGCGCAGGGACGGGGCCTCGCCCGCGCCGTGCACGCCCTCTGGCCGCACCCCTGCCTCGCGCTCCTGCCCGCCCGGCCGCACCTGTCGACCGCGCAGGGCGCCGCTGCCGTGGCGGCCGGCGCGGGGGCGCCGGAGGCCGCGCAGCTCGCCGCCCTCGGTTCGGTGACCGGACCGGCCTCCGCGGCGCTGCGCCTGCTCGGCCTCGACCCGCTGCGCGTGGCCGCCCTGCTCGCCTCGCTCGCCCCCGCCGTCGACGACGTGGCCGCCGCCGCCCTGCTGTCCCCCGACCTCCCGGCCTGCTCCGCACCCGGGCTGGACCTGCTCGCGCAGGCCCACCAGCGCATGGAGGTGCGTCTCTTTGCATCGTGACCACGTGGCCCTCGAGGCCTGGAGCGGCGGCAGCACCCGGCCCGCTGCGGTCGGCCGCGCGTTCCGGGTCGGCGTCGGCGGGCCGGTCGGCAGCGGCAAGACCGCTCTCGTGGCGGCCCTGTGCCGCAGCCTGGCCGGGGAGCTCGCGCTCGCCGTCGTCACCAACGACATCTACACGACGGAGGACGCCGACTTCCTCCGTCGCTCCGGGGCGATCGCACCCGAACGGGTCGCCGCCGTCGAGACCGGCTGCTGCCCGCACACCGCGGTCCGGGACGACATCACGGCGAACCTCGACGCGGTCGAGGACCTCGAGGTGCGCTTCGACCCGCTGGACCTGGTGCTCGTGGAGTCGGGCGGCGACAACCTGACGATGACGTTCAGCCGCGGGCTGGTCGACGTGCAGATGTTCGTGCTCGACGTCGCGGGCGGGGACAAGGTCCCCCGCAAGGGCGGCCCCGGCGTCACGACGTCGGACCTGCTGGTCGTGAACAAGACCGACCTCGCGCCCATGGTCGGCGCCGACCTCGGGGTCATGGCGTCGGACGCGGAGCGGGTGCGGCGCGGCGCGCCCGTGCTGTTCACCAGCCTCACGGAGCAGCCGGGTGCGCCCGACGTCGGCGCGTGGCTGCTGGAGGCCCGGCGGGACTGGCTCGCGACCCCGAGGTGAGCCTGACCGGGGCGGCGCACGCCGTCGCCCAGCAGGACGGGGCGCGGCTGCGCTGGACGACGCTCAGGTCGCAGGTGCCCTTCTCGCTCCGTCCGACGGCGGGCGGCCTGACGCTCGTCGCGTCCGCCTTCGGGCCGCTCGGGGGCGACCGCACCCGGGTCCGCGTCGAGCTGGGTCCGGGCGTGGAGGCGACCGTGGGCAGCGCGGGTGCGCAGGTGGCCCAGCCGGGCGTGCACGACGCCGTGTCGCACGCCGCGGTGGTGCTCTCGGTCGCGCCGGGCGCGCGGCTGTCGTGGCGCCCGGAGCCCGTCGTCGTCACCGAGGGCGCGCACCACGTGCAGGACCTCGACGTCACGCTCGAGGACGGCGCGGAAGCCCTGCTCGTCGAGACGGCCGTGCTCGGCCGCACCGGCCAGGGCCCCGGCCGGCTCACGACGCGGTGGCGGGTCACTCACGCCGGCTCGCCCCTGCTCGCGAGCGACCTCGACGTCGGCCCGGGTGCGCCGGACGGGTGGGACGCGGGCGCGGTGCTGGGCGGCGCGCGCGTGCTCGTCAGCGCCCTCGCGGTCGGCCGGGGGCTGCCGGAGGAGGCGCTGCGCGTGGCCGGCGGCGAGGTGCTGCGCCTCGCCGGGCCCGGCCTGCTCCTCACGTGGCAGGGCGACGACCCCGTGGCCGCCCGCCGCGCTGTGGCCGCCTTTGCGCGGTCTGTCCGGACCGACCGGACCGCCTCCGCCCGGGCCTTCCCTCCGTAACAGACGGGACCCGGGACCGCAACGCGGCGTCCCTACGGTCCCGACCAGCGCCCAGCAGTGAGCAGGGCCGACTCGGAGGTGCGGATTGATCCGGCACAGGAGAGGCATCGCCGTCACGGCGCTCACCGCGGCGTTGGCGCTCAGCGCGACCGCCTGCGGGAGCGACAGCACCGACACCGCGGAGACGACGGCGGCGACCGGAGGCGGCAGCAGCAGTGCTGCCGGAGGCACCGTGAAGGTGGGGCTGGTGCGCTCGCTCAGCGGCGCCCTCGCCATCAGCGAGACGGCGGTGCGCGACTCCGAGCTCCTCGCCATCAAGGAGGTCAACGCGTCGGGCGGGCTGCTCGGCAAGCAGATCCAGCCGATCGTCGAGGACGGCGAGACCAAGCCCGAGGTGTTCGCCCAGAAGGCGGAGAAGCTGCTGAGCCAGGACAAGGTCGCGGTGCTGTTCGGCGGCTGGAGCTCCTCGAGCCGCAAGGCCATGAAGCCGGTGGTCGAGGGGAAGAACGCGCTGCTGTTCTACCCGGTGCAGTACGAGGGCCTCGAGGCGTCGCCGAACATCTTCTACACGGGCGCGACGACGAACCAGCAGATCGTCCCGGCCCTCGACTACATGAAGAAGAAGGGCCTGAAGAAGGTCTTCCTGGCCGGGTCCGACTACGTGTTCCCGCGCACGGCCAACAAGATCATCAAGGCCTACGCGGCCGCGAACGGCATGACGATCGTCGGCGAGGAGTACATCCCGCTCGAGGAGGCCAACGCGCAGGGGATCGCGGCCAAGGTGCTCGCCGCCAAGCCGCAGGTCGTGTTCAACACCCTCAACGGCGACGCCAACGTGTCCTTCTTCAAGGAGCTCAAGGCGGCCGGCAACACCCCGGCGAAGATCCAGACCATCTCGGTCTCGATCGCCGAGGAGGAGGTCGCCGGCGTCGGTGTCGACAACCTCGCCGGCCACCTCGTGTCGTGGAACTACTACCAGACCACCGACACCCCGAAGAACCCCGCGTACGTCGCCGCCTACCAGAAGGAGTACGGCGCGGACCGCCACACCGACGACCCGATCGAGGCCGGCTACAACTCGGTCTACATCTGGGCGGCCGCGGTCAAGAAGGCCGGCACGTTCGACGTCCCGGCTGTCATCGCGGCGGCCAACGGGCTCACCCTCGAGACGCCCGAGGGGACGCTCCGGGTCCACCCGAAGAACCACCACGTCTACAAGACCGCGCGGATCGGCGAGGTCCAGCCGGACGGGCTCATCAAGGAGATCGACGGCTCGGGCACGCCGCTCGAGCCCGACCCCTGCCTGGACGGCGCGGCCTACCCGTGGGCCAAGGGCCTGGCCACCGGCGAGGCGCGCAAGGAGTGCGACGCGGTCGCCTGACCCGTCCCGTCCCCGGCAGCCGTCGTGCTGCCGGGGACGCCGCACGGCCGCCCTGAACGAGCCCGCGAGGACGAAGGAGAGACACCCGTGGAGACGCTCCTCGGCAACCTGTACATCGGGGGGACGCTGGCCTCGATCTTCCTGCTGGTGGGCCTCGGCCTGACCTTCACCTTCGGGCAGATGGGCGTCATCAACCTGGCCCACGGCGAGTTCATCATGGCGGGGGCCTACGTCCCCTACGTGCTGCAGACCGGTGCGCTGGAGGGCCACGACGGCACCGCCGTCCTCGTCGCGCTGCCCGTGGCGTTCCTCGTCGCCGGCCTGCTCGGCGTCCTGCTGGACCGGCTGCTGCTGCGACGCATGTACGCCCGGCCGCTCGACACCCTGCTCGCCACCTTCGGCGTGAGCCTGGTGCTGCAGCAGCTCGCCCGCGACCTGTTCTCGGCCAACAACAAGAACGTCACCACGCCCTCGTTCCTGCGGGGCCAGTCGCGCGTCCTGGGGGTCAGCCTCTCGCACACCCGGCTGTTCATCATCGCCCTGGTGGTGCTGACGATGGTCGCCGTCTGGGCCTTCATGACGCGCTCCGCCTCCGGCCGCCGGATGCGCGCCGTCGTGCAGAACCGCGACCTCGCCGCGGTCAGCGGTCTGCCGACGTCGAGGGTCGACGCGACCACGTTCTTCCTCGGCTCCGGCCTGGCCGGCGTCGCCGGGGTGGCCGTCTCCCTCATCGGGCCGGTGGGCACCGGCACCGGCACGGCCTACGTGCTGTCCGCCTTCCTGGTCGTCATCGTGGGCGGGCTCGGCGGCCTGCGCGGCGCCGTCGTGGCCGCCGTCGTCCTCGGCATGATCAACGCCTTCGTCGAGCACTACACGTCGTCCACCATCGGGCGGGCCGCCGTCTTCGGCTTCGTGATCCTGTTCCTGCAGTTCCGGCCCAACGGCGTCGCGACGCTGCGCACCCGCGGCCTGGTGACGACGTGACGACCCTCGACGACGCGCCCGCCACGACGTCGGCACCGGCGGTGCCGCGGCCGACCCGCACGCCGCTCTCGTGGCTGGCTCCCGGCACCGACAGCCCGTGGCCCGGCCGCGCCGCCCTGCTCGGCTTCGCGCTGCTGCTGCTGGTGTGGCCCGACGTCGTCGGCGACCCGAGCGCGGTGCGGCAGTGGGCGGAGTGGCTCTGCTACGCGATGATCGCCGTCGGCCTCGACATCGCCTGGGGCTACGGCGGGATGCTCGCCCTCGGGCAGGGCCTGTTCTTCGGGCTCGGTGCCTACGCGATGGGGATGCACCTGTCGCTCGAGCAGGTCGACGACGGCGAGCTGCCCTCGTTCATGACCCTCTACGGCGACGCCACCAGCCTGCCGCTGCTGTGGCGGCCCTTCCAGGGCTTCTGGACCACGGCGCTGCTGGCGGTGCTGGTGCCGATGGCGCTCGCCGGCCTGCTCGGGATGCTGGTGTTCCGGCGCCGCATCCGGGGGCCGTTCTTCGCCCTGCTCACCCAGGCGACGGCGGTCATCTTCGTGCTCGTCGTGGTCGGCAACCTGAAGCTGACCGCCGGCTCGAACGGGCTGACCGGCTTCGCGACCGTCTTCGGGCGCAACCGCTACGACCCCGCCACCGACGTGTGGCTGTTCCGGGTCGCCAGCGTCGCCCTGCTCGCGGTCCTCGTCCTGGCCATGGCGCTGGTGCGCAGCCGCTTCGGCAAGCTGCTCCAGGCGACCCGCGACAGCGAGGACCGCGTCCGCTACCTGGGCTACGACCCCGCCGTCGTGAAGACGATCGGCTTCGTCGTCGCGGCGGGGACGGCCGGGCTCGCCGGGGCGGTGAGCGCCCCCGTCTTCGGCCTGGTCGCCCCGACGCAGTTCGACGTCGTGCCGTCGCTGCTGATGGTCTGCTGGGTCGCCGTGGGCGGGCGCGGCACCCTCTGGGGCGCCGTCCTCGGCGCGCTGCTCGTCAACTGGCTGCGCGTGAAGATCAGCGCGGAGCGGCCGGACGACTGGCAGTACGCGCAGGGTGCGCTCTTCGTCCTGGTGCTCGCCGTCGCGCCCGGCGGCATCGCCGGCCTGCTGCGGTCGGGGGTCCAGCGCGTGCGAGCCCGCGGGCGGACGGGGGTGGCGGCGTGACGGCGCTCGAGGTCCGCGGGCTCTCGGTCGAGTTCGACGGCTTCTCCGCACTGTCCGGTGTCGACCTGACCGTGCAGCCGGGCGAGCTGCGCTTCCTCATCGGCCCCAACGGCGCGGGCAAGACGACGCTCATCGACTGCATCACCGGCCTCACCCGGCCGACCAGCGGACAGGTGCTGTTCGACGGGCAGCGGATCACCGGCCGCAAGGAGCACCAGCTGGTCCGCCTGGGCATCGGGCGCAGCTTCCAGACGCCGACCGTGTTCGAGAAGCTGTCGGTGCTCGACAACCTCGACCTCGCGGAGTCGTTCCGCCGCTCCCTCCCGGCGCTGCTGCTCACCCGACGTCGGGGGACCAGCGACCTCGCGGCCGCCACCCTCGAGCGGGTCGGGCTGACCGGCTCGGCCCGGCGGCTGGCCGGCGAGCTCAGCCACGGGCAGAAGCAGTGGCTGGAGATCGGGATGCTCCTGGTGCAGCAGCCGCGGCTGCTGCTGCTCGACGAGCCGGTGGCGGGCATGAGCCCGCAGGAGCGGCTCGACACGGGGGAGCTGCTGCACGAGCTCGCGGCCGACCACACCGTCGTCGTCGTCGAGCACGACATGGCGTTCCTGCGGCGCTTCGCGCACACCGTCACCGTGCTGCACGAGGGCAAGGTGCTCTCGGAGGGCAGCGTCGAGCAGGTGCAGGCCGACCCGCTGGTGCGCGAGGTCTACCTCGGACGCTCCCGCGACGAGCGCAGCGGCGCCGTGCCGCAGGCGGTGGACGCATGAGGCTCGTGGTCGAGGACCTGCACGTGGCCTACGGGCGCACCGAGGTCGTGCACGGGGTGAGCCTCGACGTGCCCGAGGGCAGCCTGACGTGCCTCATGGGCCGCAACGGCGTCGGCAAGTCCACGCTGCTGAACGCGGTCCTCGGGCTGCTGCCCGTCAAGCAGGGGAGCCTGCGCTTCGGCGACACAGACCTCCTGCGGCTGTCGGCGCCGCAGCGCGCTCGGGCGGGCATCGGCTACGTGCCGCAGGGCCACGCCGTGTTCCCGCACCTCAGCGTGAAGGAGAACCTCCAGGTCGTGCAGGAGCGCCAGCGAGGCCTGGACCCGTCCGCGGTGGACGAGGCGCTCGACGTGTTCCCCGCACTGCGCGCCCTGCTGGGACGCCCCGCCGGGCTCCTGTCCGGCGGGCAGGCCAAGCAGCTCGCCATCGCGCGGGCCCTCGTGCCGCGGCCGACCCTGCTGGTGCTGGACGAGCCGACCGAGGGCATCCAGCCGTCGATCATCCTCGAGATCGAGGACGCGATCGCGGCGCTGCACCGCGACCGGGGGATGTCGATCCTGCTCGTGGAGCAGTACGTCGAGTTCGCCCTGCGCCTGGCCCAGCGGTACGCCGTCATGGAGGGCGGGACGATCAGCCACGCCGGCGACACCGCCGACGTCGACCTGTCCACCTTCAGCGAGCTGCTCGCGGTCTGAGGAGCCCTAGTGTGCGCCGCATGGTCCGGCCGGGTGTCGAGCGCAGGGGTGTGGTGGGCGCGGCGCTGGTGCGGGACGGCCGGGTGCTGGCGAGCCGCCGCACGGGACCGCCCTCGCTGGCGGGCCTGTGGGAGTTCCCGGGCGGGAAGGTCGAGCCGGGCGAGAGCGACGTCGAGGCGCTGGTCCGCGAGCTGCGCGAGGAGCTCGGGGTCGAGGCCGAGGTCGGCGTCCGGCTGGGCGGGGACGTGCCGGTCGGCGACGCCCTCGTGCTGCGCGTCTACCTGTGCACCGCCGTCGGGGAGCCGTCGCTGGTGGACCACGACGCGCACCGCTGGCTGACGTCGGCGGAGCTGGACGACGTGCCGTGGATCCCGGTCGACGCCCCGGTGGTCGAGCTGCTGCGGGGGCTGCTGCGGTGACGGCCGCGTGGGAGCTGTCGGCGGTCGCCACCGAGCTCCTGCTGCGCCGCCCGGTCGCGCGCCAGCGCGTGCTGTCGCTGACCCTCAAGGAGCTGGTCGTCTGCGGGGCCTGGCGACTGGTGCCGCGGCAGAAGAGCGGCTTCTTCGGCAGCCGCCGAGTGGTCGCGCTGCAGCGCGGCGACCTCCCGGTGCCGGCCCGCCCGCCGCTGCCGCTGCTGCACGAGCGGCTCGGGCTGCTCGTGCCCGGCACGCGGGACCTGGCGCAGCTCGGGCCGGTCCTCGCTGGGGACGCGGACCTCGTCGCCACCGCGCTGGCGTCGGCGCGTGAGGACCTCCGGCGGCGAGGCCTGATGACCCTGGAGCACCGGCGCCTGCTCGGCGACCGGCTGGTCCGCACCCCGCAGGGCGAGGCCGCCGTGCGGGCGGTGCTGTCCCAGCGCGAGGCCTTCCGGACGGCGCTGCGGGACGGGGGCGCCGCGGCCGTGGCCGCGGTCGAGGAGCTCGGCCGCTCGCCCGGCCTCGTCGTGCTGCTGGACCGCACGCTGCTGCGCGAGGTCGACCGGACGGTGCGCGGCACGGACGGCTGGTCGTCGTCCGACGGCGGCGTGTCGTGGACCGAGGTGTGCGACGCCGACACCGGCGGGCTCGACGGCTGCTTCGACTCCTTCGACAGCAGCGGGGGCTTCGACAGCAGCAGCAGCGGCGGTGACAGCGGTGGGGGAGACGGCGGCGGCGGGGGCGGGGACTAGCGCGGGCGCCGGCTGAGGACGCCCTTGCGGGCCTTGTGCGCCTGCTCGTAGGTCAGCACGCGGTCGACCTGCGCCTCGTCGAGCTCGCGCAGCGCCGCCTGCACCTCGTGCACGGTGAGGCCGTCGTAGCCGGGCAGCGGTCCGCGGACGGCCCGCCCGGCGGACTTCGCGGCGTCGGTGTTCGGCACGAACTGGTCCTCGGCGGCGGCCTTCTTCCGATCGGTCGCCTCCTTCTCGGCGTCCGACAGCCGGTCCCACGCCTCCTTCGGCAGGTACCGGTGCGTGACGTCGCCGTCGCGCGCGCGCGTGTCGCCGTCCTTCGTCTGCCACTCCTCCTGCGTCCACCGGTCCAGGTGCTGCGCCGCGGCGCCCTCGGAGTCCTTGTCGCCGGTGTAGCCGCCGCCCCGCTCCTTGTAGAGCCGCGCGACGAGCTGGGCCTTGCGGGCGCTCCACTGGCCCGGCCGGCCGCCCTTGTCGCCGGCCATGACCTCCGCCTTGACGGCCTCGCGCAGGTCCGGGTCCGTGTAGTCGCTCACGCGCGGGACCTACCCGGCCTCCACGCCCGTAGACTGGGGCTGCCGGCAGTCTGCTCGGCCGATCCCTAGCCTGAGCTGGAGCACCCGCATGCCTACGCGTGACGACATCCGCAACGTGGCGATCATCGCCCACGTCGACCACGGCAAGACCACCCTCGTCGACGCCATGCTCCTGCAGTCCGGTGCCTACACGGCCCACCAGCAGGAGGAGGGCGCGGTCCAGGACCGCGTCATGGACTCGATGGACCTCGAGCGCGAGAAGGGCATCACGATCCTCGCGAAGAACACCGCGGTCCGTCGCAAGGACCTGCTCATCAACATCATCGACACCCCGGGCCACGCCGACTTCGGCGGCGAGGTCGAGCGCGGCCTGTCCATGGTCGACGGCGTGGCGCTGCTGGTCGACGCCTCCGAGGGCCCGCTCCCGCAGACCCGCTTCGTGCTGCGCAAGGCCCACGCGCAGAACATGCCGGTCATCCTGATCATCAACAAGGTCGACCGCTCCGACGCCCGCATCGCCGAGGTCGTCGACGAGACCTACGAGCTGTTCATGGACCTCGACGCGACCGAGGAGCAGATCGACTTCCCGATCGTCTACTGCCAGGCCAAGACCGGCCAGGCCTCGCTGACCCGGCCCGAGAACGGCACCAGCCCCGACAGCCCCGACCTCGAGCCGCTGTTCCAGGTCATCAAGGACACGATCCCGGCCCCGGTCTACACCGAGGGCGCGCCGCTGCAGGCGCACGTCACCAACCTCGACGCCTCGCCGTACCTCGGCCGCCTCGCGCTGTGCCGCATCTTCAACGGTGAGATGAAGAAGGGCCAGACCGTCGCCTGGTGCAAGAAGGACGGCACGATCGAGAACGTCCGGCTGACCGAGCTGCTCGGTACCGAGGCCCTCGAGCGCGTCTCGATCGAGTCGGCCGGCCCGGGCGAGATCGTCGCCATCGCCGGCATCCCGGAGATCTTCATCGGCGAGACGCTGGCCGACCCGGCCAACCCGATCCCGCTCCCGCTCATGACCATCGACGACCCGAACATCTCCATGACCATCGGCATCAACACCAGCCCTATGGCCGGCCGCAGCGGCAAGAAGCTCACCGCCCGCCAGGTCAAGGACCGCCTCGACAAGGAGCTGGTCGGCAACGTCTCGATCCGGGTCAACCCGACCGAGCGCCCTGACACCTGGGAGGTCCAGGGCCGCGGCGAGCTGCAGCTGGCGATCCTCGTCGAGGTCATGCGCCGCGAGCAGTTCGAGCTCACGGTCGGGAAGCCGCAGGTCGTGACCCGGATGGTCGACGGCAAGATCCACGAGCCGATGGAGCGCCTCACCATCGACACGCCGTCGGACTACCAGGGCGTGATCATCCAGCTGATGGCGCTCCGCAAGGGCCGCCTCGAGCAGATGGTCGACCACGGCACCGGCTGGACCCGGATGGAGTACATCGTCCCGGCCCGCGGCCTGATCGGCTTCCGCACCGAGTTCCTCACCGAGACGCGCGGCACCGGCCTGCTGCACCACGTCCACGAGCG
>JAODNQ010000198.1 GCA_025464695.1 Frankiales bacterium
GTGGCCGCGCAGCGCACCGACGGCCCGCCGCCGCCGGTCTCGTCCGACGGGTCCGCCGTGGTCGTGCCCCGCGACGGCCGCACCACCGTGCGCCTGCGGGCACGCAACGCCGGCAACGTCGTCTGGCCGGCCGACGGCACCGTGCAGCTCGGCACGTCCGCCGCCCGTGACCGCACCAGCCCCTCGCGGGCGGCGAGCTGGCCCGCGCCGAACCGTGCGGCCGCGAGCTCCACCCGGGTCGCCCCCGGCGGCACCGGCAGCTTCGACCTCGTCCTCGAGGGCGCGGGGCGGCCGGCCGGGCTCACCTTCGAGCAGTTCGAGCCGGTGTGGTCGGGGCGCCACTGGCTCGACGGCGCCGTCACCCGGCTCGCCGTCGTCCGCACCGACCCCGGCGCCGCGCGGCTGGCGATGCTGCACAGCGCGCCGACGACGCTGAGCGTCGAGAAGGGCGGCACCGCCGTGCTCGTGGTGCGGCTGCGCAACCTCGGCGGCCAGCCCTGGACGGTGGGCAAGGAGCAGCTCACGACGTCGGCCGCGGAGCCCCTGCGCACCTCCGCCTGGACGTCGGCGACGCGTCCGCCCGCCCTCGCCCTCAACGCCAGCCGCCCGTCGGTGAAGGCCGTCTACCCGGGCGAGATCGGCGAGTGGCGCGTGCCGCTGCTCGGCCGCACGGCGGGGACGCACACGATCACCCTGCAGGGCGTGCTCGGGTCGGCGGGCTACGGGCCGAGGACTGCCACGAAGACCACCGTCAGCCCGTGACCCCGGACCGTTCGTGACCTCGGACCGCCCGTGACCCAGGACCGCTAGTGCTGTCCGTCCTGCTCGAGCAGTGCCTGGCGCCCGTGCCTGGAGGCACCGGGCGCTACAGCCGCGAGGTCGCGGCGGCCCTGGCCCGCGCTCGTCCCGGGCAGGTCCGCGGCGTCACGGCGTTCCACCGGGAGACGACGTCCGCCCGGGTGCCGGGGGTGACCGGCCCACGCCGGCTGCCCCTGCCCCGCCGCGCCCTGGTCGCCGCGTGGGAGCGCGGGCTCGGCCCGTCCGTGCCCGGCGACGTCGTCCTCGCCCCGACGCCGCTGGCACCTCCCCGGCGACGCCGGCCGCTCCTGGTGGTCGTGCACGACGCCGTCCCGTGGACGCACCCCTCGACGCTGACGCCGCGGGGGGTCGCCTGGCACCGGCGGGCCGTGGAGCGGGCGGCCCGCGACGCCGACCTCGTCGTCGTGCCGACGCACGCGGTGGCCGAGGCCCTGCGGGAGCACGTGCGGGTGGACCGGCTGCAGGTCGTGGGGGAGGGCGCCGACCTCGTGCTCCCGCCCGACGCCGACGCCCGCGCGTCCCGGCTGGGCCTGCCCGAGCGGTACCTGCTGACCGTCGCGACCCTCGAGCCGCGCAAGGGGCTCGACGTCCTCGTGCCGGCCCTGCGCGCCGTCGACCTGCCCCTGCTCTGCGTCGGGCAGCCCGGCTGGGGCGGCCTCGACCTGCCCGGCCTGGCCGCCGAGCACGGCGTCGCCGACCGGGTGCGCGTCCTCGGCCGCGTGCCCGACGCCGACCTCGCCGTGCTGGTGGCCCGGGCCACGGCCCTCGTCGTGCCCAGCCGTGCGGAGGGCTTCGGGCTGCCGCTGCTCGAGGCGATGTCGCTCGGGACGCCCGTCCTCACCAGCGACGCGCCCGCCCTCGTAGAGGTCGGGGGCGGGGCGGCGGCCGTCACGCCCCTCGACGCCCTGCCCGAGGCGCTCGCCGCCCTGCTGGCGGACGAGGTCGGGCTGGCGCGGCTCCGGGAGGCCGGGCCGGTGCGTGCCGCGGCCTACAGCTGGGACCGCGCGGCCGCGACCCTCTGGCAGGCCTGCGACGCGCTCACCCGCTGACAGACCGGCGAACCGGCCCCGGGCCGGGCGCGTCGGCGTAGGGTCGGACGCTCAGACCGACCCCCCGTCAGGAGCTCCCGCTTGCCCGGCCCGCGCGTCCTCATCGACGCCACCGCCGTCCCCGCCGACCGAGGCGGCGTCGGTCGCTACGTGGACGGCCTGGTCGCGGCGCTGGCGCAGACCGACACCCCGCTCGCGCTCGTCTGCCCGCGCGCGGACGCCGAGCGCTACGGCCGGCTCGCCCCCGAGGCGCGCGTCGTCCCGGGCCCCGCCGCCGTCGCCCACCGTCCCGCCCGGCTCGCCTGGGAGCAGACCGGCCTGCCGCTCGTGGCCGGACAGGTCGAGGCCGACGTCGTCCACTCGCCGCACTACACGATGCCGCTGCGCGCCAGCCGGCCCGTCGTCGTCACCCTGCACGACGCCACGTTCTTCACCGAGCCCGAGATGCACTCGACCGTCAAGGGCACGTTCTTCCGCTCGGCGACCCGCACCGCGCTGCGCCGGTCCGCCCGCTGCGTGGTGCCGTCGCAGGCCACCCGCGACGAGCTCGTGCGGGTGCTCGAGGCCGACCCGTCCACCCTCGACGTCGCCCACCACGGCGTCGACCGCGCGACCTTCCACGTCCCCACCGAGGACGAGAAGCACCGGGTGCAGGCGCGCCTGGGCCTGGCCGGCCAGCGGTACGTCGCCTTCCTGTCGACCCTCGAGCCGCGCAAGAACGTGCCCGGCCTCGTGCGCGGCTGGGTGCAGGCCTGCGAGGGCCGCGAGGACCCGCCCGCGCTCGTGCTCGCCGGCGGCTCCGGCTGGGACGAGACCATCGACGGCGTCGTCGCGCAGGTCCCGTCGCACCTGCGCCTGCTGCGCCCCGGCTACCTGCGCTTCAGCGACCTCCCCGGCTACCTCGGCGGCGCGACCGTCGTCGCCTACCCCAGCTTCGGCGAGGGCTTCGGCCTGCCGGTGCTCGAGGCGATGGCCTGCGCCGCACCCGTGCTGACCACCCGGCGGCTGTCCCTGCCCGAGGTCGGCGGCGACGCCGTCGCGTACACCGAGCCCGACGACGCCGCCATCGCCGCCGCCCTGTCCGCCCTGCTGGACGACGACGCCGAGCGGGCCCGCCTGGCCGCGGCGGGCGAGGCTCGGAGCGCGCAGTTCACCTGGGCCGCCTCCGCCGAGGTCCACCTGCGGTCCTACGCGGCGGCAGCAGCCACAGCCTCCGCGTGAGCGGGCGGGAAGAGGCCTTCGCGTGAGCGAGCGGGAACGGGCCTCCGCGTGAGCGAGCGGGAAGGGACAGCGTGACGGGCCCGCACGTCCGGGTCGTCTGCGTCACGTACTCGCCGGGGGAGTCCCTGGCGCTGTTCCTCGACACGCTGGCCACCGCGACGACGCACCCGTACGAGGTGGTGCTCGCCGACAACGGCAGCACCGACGGCTCGGTCGAACAGGCGGCGCTGCGGCCCGAGGTGACGCTGCTGCGCACCGGCTCCAACCTCGGCTACGGCCGGGCCGCGAACCTGGGCGCCTCCGGGTCGACCGCGCCGTGGCTCGTGGTCGCGAACCCCGACGTCGAGTGGACGCCGTCCAGCCTGGACCTGCTGCTCGACGCCGTCGGCCGCTGGCCCACGTCGGGCTGCCTGGGCCCGGCCATCCGGACGAGCGACGGCCAGCTGTACCCGAGCGCCCGCGCGTTCCCGTCCCTCGGTCGCGGCACCGGGCACGCCCTGCTCGGGCCGTTCTGGCCGGGCAACCCCTGGACCCGCTCCTACCGCGCGGAGGTCGGGCGCCCCGAGGAGGGCACGACGGGGTGGCTGTCGGGCTCGTGCATGCTGCTGCGCCGGTCCGCGTTCGAGGCCGTCGGGGGGTTCGACCCGAGCTACTTCATGTACTGCGAGGACATGGACCTGTGCCGCCGCCTCGGCGAGGACGGCTGGAGCAACGTCTACGTGCCGGGCGCCGTCGTCACCCACACCGGTGGGCACGCGACGCAGCGGTCGGCCGGGCCGATGCTCGCCGAGCACCACCGCGCCCTCTACCGCTACCTGTCGCGGCAGTACGACCGCCCCGCGCAGGCGCCCGTGCGGGGACTGCTGGCCGCCGGCCTGCTCGCCCGCTACCTGCTGGCCCGCCGGGTCCGCACCGTGGGCGAGGGCGCCGCCCCGACCCGTTCCGCGTCGCTGCTCGAGACCCCCGGAGACTCCTAGTGCGTCACGCCCTGATCCTCGCCGGGGGCTCCGGCACCCGGCTGTGGCCGTACTCGACGGCGTCCCTGCCGAAGCAGCTCGTCCCCCTGCTCGACGGCCGGTCCCTGCTGGACGTCGCCGTCGAGCGGGCGACGTCGTGCGTGCCGGCCGACCGCGTGTGGCTCGGCGCGGGCGAGCAGCTGCGCACCGCCGTCGAGAAGGTCGAGGGGCTGCAGGCCGACCGCCTGGTGGTCGAGCCGTCCGGGCGCGACACCCTGCCCGCCGTCGCCCTCGGCTGCGCGGTCATCGCGGCGCACGACCCCGACGCCGTCGTCGCGGTGCTGACGGCCGACCACCTCATCGAGCCGCTCGACTCCTTCGCGCAGACCCTGGACGACGCGTTCGCCCTGGCGGAGCAGCGCGAGGACGCCCTCGTCACCTTCGGCGTCGTGCCCGACTCCCCGGCCACCGGCTTCGGCTACCTCGAGCTCGGGGAGCCGCTCGGGGCGGGTCACGTCGTCGGCCGGTTCGTCGAGAAGCCGACGCTGTCGCGGGCGGCCGAGTACCTCGCGGCCGGGCCGTCGCGCTACCTGTGGAACTCCGGGATGTTCGTCTGGCGGGCCGAGACCCTGCTGCGGGCGGTCGACGAGTTCAGCCCTCACGCCGGCCTCGTCCTGCGGGCGATGGGTCAGGCCTACGGGACGCCGCGGTGGGAGCCGCTGGCCGCCGCGTCGTGGCCGACGGTGGCCAAGCTGTCGGTCGACTACGGCGTGATGGAGCCGGCGTCGACCTCGCCGCTGTTCACGGTCGTGGCCCTGCCGCTGGCCGCCCGCTGGCTCGACGTCGGGAGCTGGCCGGCGTACGGCGAGGCGCTCGGGCGGGACGAGCACGGCAACGCCGTCGGCGCCGCCCGGGCGGTGCTGCACGCGAGCCGCGACTGCGTGGTCGCCTCGTCCGACCCGGACCACCTCGTCACGCTGGTCGGGTGCGAGGGGCTCGTCGTCGTGCACACGCCCGAGGCGACGCTGGTCATGCCGGCCGACGACGCCCAGCGCGTCAAGGAGCTGCACGCCCTGGTGCAGGAGCAGGCGCCCGAGCTCGCCTAGTCCGCGGCCTGTCGGCGGTGCGTGGGACGGTCCGGACATGACGTCCTGGAGCGCTGTCCCGTCGCCGCTGCGCGAGCTCGCCGAGGGGTACCTCACGGCCCGCACGCACCTCACCATGGCCACCCTGCGCGCCGACGGGAGCCCGCGGATCAGCGGCACGGAGCTCGCCGTCGCCGACGGCGAGCTGTGGCTGGGCAGCATGCCGGGAGCACGCAAGGCCGCAGACCTGCTGCGCGACCCCCGGGTGGCGGTGCACAGCGGCTCGGAGGACCCACTCGCGTGGCGCGGCGACGCCAAGGTCGCCGGGCGCGCCGTCGGGTCGCAGGAGTGGGAGCGCGCCTACCCGGGCGGCTCCCCTGCGGCGACCCCGGACAGCTCCCTCTTCCGCCTGGACGTGCAGGAGGTGTCCGTGGTCGAGCTGGCCGGGGACCACCTCGTCATCACCTCGTGGACGCCCGAGGTCGGACTGCGCAGCACCGACCGGCGGTAGGGGGCAGGATCGGCCCGTGCAGCTGCCCGGCGACGCCCTCGCCCTCACCGGTTACGCCCTCGCGGGCCCCTTCACGCTGTACCCCCCGCTGTTCAAGCGGATGTGGAACCGGCGCGACCACCGGCTGTTCGCCGTGCAGGAGCTCGGCGTGGCGCTGATCGTCACCGGCTGGGCGATGCGCGGTGACAAGGGCGGCGTCGCCGTGAACGGGCTGTACGGGCTCGGCCTCGCCGCCGCCGCCTACGCCCGCGCGGGCCGCCGCCGCGGCTAGCCCTGCTCTGGTGCCGCACCCGCATCGGCTCCAGTTGCTGGGTGAGGCGCAGCTGCACGCCGGGGTCGTCGAGGCCGTGCCGGGCTAGGGCAGGCCCGCCAGGCGGCCGAGGGCCGTCACGGCGGCAGCGACGACGACGGCGGGCAGCACGGTCAGCCCCCGCCAGACGAGCAGCCCGGCGACGCTCACCCCGACCGTGTCGGCCCCCGCGTGCAGGCGGTCGCCGTCGGCGATGGCGTTGGTGACGACCAGCGCGGCGAGCAGCAGTGGGGCGAGCAGCAGGACCACGCGGCCCAGGGGCGCGGGCAGCCCCGAGCCCTCCTCGGACGGCCCGAAGGCGGCCGGACCGAAGCCCTTGATCGCGAACGTGACCAGCGCGACCAGGGCGACGGTCACCCAGACCCGGGTCACCGGCGCAGTCCGACGAGCGCGACGGCGCTGGCGACCAGCACCGGCACGCCGGGGGGCGACACCGGCACGAGGGCCAGCGCCAGGCCCGCTCCGGCCAGCGCCAGGCCCACCCGGGAGCGGTCGCGCAGCTCCGCCAGCAGCAGGGCGAGGAAGAACGTGGGGAAGACGGCGTCGAGGCCGAGCGCCTGGACGTCGACCCCGACCCTGACGACGGCCAGCGTGGTGCCGGCCACCCAGGCCACGTACTGCGCGGCGCTGTGCCCGAACATCCAGGTGCGGTCGAACGTGCCGTCGCCGCGGGCTGCCATCGCCCACGAGCTGTCGACGACGGCCTGCCCCTGCACGGCCCGCCGCAGCCGGCCGCCCGGCAGCGACGGCCCGAGGGCCACGCCCATCGCGAGGAACCGGGAGTTCATCAGGGCAGCCGCCAGCACGGCCGACCCGACGCCGCCGCCGGCAGCCAGCACCGCGATCGACGCGAACTGCGCGGAGCCGGCGTAGACCACGGCCGACATCACGACGGCGGCGACCGCGGGGACGCCGGCGCCGGTAGCGACCGCACCGAAGGAGAACGACAGCAGGAACGACGCCGCCGCGAAGGGGACGCCGTCGCGGAGGCCGGTGCGGAACCGGTCGGGCAGGGACACCCGCAGCAGTCTGACAGCCTGCCCGCATGCAGCCGTCGGGAGAGCAGCACGTCATCGAGGCCGGGTCCTACCGGGTGGTCGCCGTCGGGGTCGGGGGCGGGCTGCGGGAGGCGACGGTCGACGGGCGACCGCTGCTGGACGGGTCCGCCGTCGACGCGCTGGCCGACGGCGGCCGCGGGCAGGTGCTCGCGCCCTGGCCGAACCGGGTGCGCGACGGGAGGTGGACCTGGCAGGGGAAGACCTGCCAGCTCGCCCTGAACGAGGTGTCCAAGGGCAACGCCAGCCACGGGCTCGTCCGGTGGGCGCACTGGTCGGTGGCGGACCGGGGGCCCGACCGGGTGCTGCTGGCGACCCGGCTGGAGCCGCACCCGGGCTACCCGTGCCGGCTGGACCTCTCGATCGGCTACACCGTGCACCCTGAGACGGGCCTGTCGGTCCTCCTGCGGGCCACCGCCGTCGATGGGCCCGCGCCCGTGGCCCTCGGGATGCACCCCTACCTGGCCCCGCCGGACGGCGGCCTCGTCGACGGCTGCGTGCTGCACGCCCCGGCGGCGACCCGGGTCCTCGTCGACGACCGCTCCCTGCCCACCGGCCGGGCCGGCGTCGACGGCGTGCCCGAGGACCTGCGCGAGCCCGTGCTGCTCGGCGACCGCGTCCTCGACGTCGCCTACACCGACCGCGCCTCCTCCGAGGTGACGCTGTCCGCGGGCGGCCGCACCACCGTCCTGACCACCGACAGCCCCTGGCTGCAGGTCTTCACCGGAGACACCCTGGCCGAGGGCCGACGTCGTCGGGGCCTGGCCGTCGAGCCGCTCACGGCCCCGGTCGACGCCCTCAACAGCGGCGAGGCCGACGTGCTGCAGCCGGGGGAGACGCTGAGCCTCGCCTGGTCACTGCGGCAGGAGCCGACCGTCCGCTAGCAGCAGCAGGCGGTCGGCCGCCGCGTGCACGTCGGGGTCGGCTTTGGCCACGACGACCGCGGTCCGCTCCCGCAGCCGGCGCAGCAGCACGTGCCGCCCGAGGACGTCGAGGTAGCCGGTCGGCTCGTCGAGCAGCAGCACGGTCGACGGCGGGGTCGCCAGCACCCGGGCCAGCCTCACCCGCTGCCGCTCGCCGCCCGACAGCGTCCCCATCTCCTTCTCCGGCACCCGCATCCCGAGGGCGGCGAGGTCGGCAGGGTCGGCGAGGTCGCCGGCGACGTCGTCGCGCTCCCACTCCGTGCCGGGCGGCTGGTCGAGCAGGACGGCGTCGGGCCAGGCCTGGGCCAGGGCGCGGAGCAGGGTCGACGTGCCGGACCCGTCGTCGCCGTGGACGACGACCAGCTCTCCGGGACCGACGTCGAGGTCGGCGCCCCCGCCGAGCAGGCCGCGGGCGGAACGGCTGGGCAACGCGGCCTCCGAGGGTCGTGGGGCCGCCTAGCCTGGCACCCGTGGCCCCCGACTGCTCGACCGTCTGGCGGCCGCACCTCCCGGTCGACGTCGGCCGGACCCTGCGCCCGCTGCGCCGGGGGAGCGGCGACCCGACGTACCGGGTGGTCGACGGAGCGGTCTGGCGCACCACCCGCATGCCCACCGGGCCCGCCACCGTCCGGCTCACCCAGCGCGGGCTGCACGAGGTGCACGGCGACGCCTGGGGACCCGGTGCGGAGGAGGCCGTCGCGGGGCTGCCCGACCTGCTCGGCGCCCGGGACGACTGCGCGGACTTCGACCCCCGCCACCCCCTGCTGGTCGACGCCCACGCCCGTCACCCCGGCGTCCGGGTCCCGCGCTCCGGGCGCGTGCTCGAGGCCCTGCTGCCGGCGGTGCTCGAGCAGAAGGTCACCGGCAAGGAGGCCTTCGCGGCGTTCCGGGTGCTGGTGCTCCGCTTCGGCTGCGCCGCCCCCGGGCCGGCGCCGGAGGGGATGGCCGTGCCGCCCGACGCCGCCACCTGGCGGCTGGTGCCGTCGTGGGAGTGGCACCGCGCCGGGGTCGACCCGAAGCGGATGCGCACCGCGCTGGCGTGCGCGCAGGTGGCGCACCGGCTCGAGGAGTGCGTGGGCATGACCGCGCCGGACGCCGAGCGGCGGCTGCGCGCGGTGCCCGGCGTCGGGCTGTGGACCTACGCCGAGGTCGGGCAGCGGGCCCTCGGCGACGCCGACGCCGTCAGCGTCGGCGACTACCACCTGGCGGCGTCCGTCGGGTGGGCGCTGCTCGGGCGGCCGCTCGACGACGACGGCATGGTCGCGCTGCTGGAGGCCTGGCGGCCGCACCGCCACCGGGTCTGCCTGCTGATCGGCGCCTCCGGCTTCCGCAAGCCCCGCTTCGGCCCGCGGATGACCGTCCAGGACCACCGCCGCCACTAGGTCGCGGGTCCCGGGGCACACCGCTCCCATGACTGCTGTCGTCTCGATCGTCGTGGTGCTCGTCGGCGCCGTCCTGCTCTACCTGCTGTTCGCGTTCGGGGTGTTCGGCGCCGGCCTGGCCCGCAGCCGCAACGCGGACCAGGACGGCCGCCGGGCGCAGCCCCCCGGACGGACGCCGCGCCCGAGGCGGTAGGCAGCCTCAGCGCTCGAGCAGGAACGCCTCGACGTCGCGGGGCTCGCGCGCGGCGGCAGGGACAGCGGGGTGCCCGACGGCGACCGCCCCGAGCGGCTCCCAGTCGTCCGGCAGGTCGAGGACCCGGCGGACGACGTCGGGGCAGAACAGCGTGCTGCTCACCCAGGCGCTGCCGAGGCCCTCGGCGGCCAGCTGCACGAGCAGGTTCTGCACGCCGGCCCCCCCGCTGACGACGAACATCCGCTCCTCCGCGCCGGTGCGGCGGGCGTCCGGATAGGCGTGCGCGCCGTCGCGGACCAGGCAGGGGACGACCAGCACGGGAGCCGACCGGAGGACGTCGCCCCGGTGCAGGCGGCGCTCGACCTGCTCCTCGGTGAACCCGTCGGCGCGCAGGTCCTGCTCCCAGGCGTCGCGCATCGCGTCCAGCAGCTGCTCCCGGCGCTCGTGCAGCAGCACGAACCGCCAGGGGGTGGTGTGGTGCGGCGCCGGCGCGGTCAGGGCCGCGGCCAGGCTGCGCCGGACGGCGTCGTCGTCGACGGCGTCGTCGGTGAAGGCGCGCACCGTGCGGCGCAGGGCGAGGGTGCTGCGGTGCGCCTCCTGCGTGCCGAGCGTGAACCAGTCCTGGGACGGCGGGCGGACGAGAGCGGCGGCGCTCCGCCCGTCGTCCGGCAGGGCCAGGCCCCGCACGACCGCGACGGGCACGCCGTCGCTCTTGCCCTTCACCAGCTCGGCGGCCGAGGCCAGCTCGTCGGCGACGGCGATCTCGGTGACGCCGAGCACCTGCCCGAACGTGTCCTCGGTGCCTCTCGCGTCGCGCAGCGGGGCGAGCCCGGCGACGCCGATCGCCTGGTCGACCTGGCCCTGCCGCCAGGGCCGGCCGAGGGTGTCGGACACGACGACGGCGACGTCGGCGCCGAGCTCGGCGAAGCGCTGCCGCAGCCCGCCCGCGCTCGCGTCCGCGTCGAGCGGCAGCAGGGCGACCTCGTCGACCCGGACGTTGCTGGCGTCCACGCCGGCAGCCGCGAGCACCAGCCCTGCGCGCGTCCGGGCGATCGTCGTGGTGCCGCGCCGGGCCACGACGTCGACGGTCTCGGCCTCGACGGCGGCCAGCCGCACCTGCTCGCGGTCGGCGCCCGGAGGCACCTGCACCAGCCGCCCCTCGGCCTTGCTGACGACCTTGCTGGTCACCACGACGACGTCGCCGTCCTGCAGCGCGAAGCGCTCGGCGACCAGGGCCGCGACGTCGTCGCCGGGGCGGACGTCGGGCATCCCCTCGACGGGGAGGACGGAGAAGCCGGTCACGCCATGTCGAGCAGGGCCCGCGCCATCGCCGTCGTCGCCGCGAGGTCGGTCATGAGCAGCGGCACCGACCGGACCTCGACGTCGGGCACCGTCGTCCCGGCGTCGGCGGTGTCGACCAGCCAGCCGTCGAGCAGGGTGCCGCCGTAGTGCCGCCCCACGGCCTGCGCGCTGGTCTCGACGCCGATCGCGTCCAGGCAGGCGTCGGCCATGCCGCGCACCGGGGCGCCGCCGACGATCGGGCTGACACCGAGCACGGTCTTGTCGCTGAGGGCGGCCTTGATGCCGGGCACCTGCAGGATCGTGCCGATGCTCACGACGGGGTTGCTGGGCGGCAGCACCACGAGGTCGGCCTGCTCGATCGCCTCGAGCACGCCGGGCGCGGGCTGGGCGGTCTCGGCGCCGACGTAGGCGAACGCGTGGGCCTTCAGGGACGCGCGGTGCCGCACCCACCACTCCTGGAAGTGGATGACCTTGCGGGCACCGTCGACCTCGACGAGCACGTGGGTCTCGAACCGGTCGTCGGTCATCGGGATCAGCCGCGCGCCGGGCTGCCACCGGTCGCACAGGGCGGCCGTCACCTGGCTGAGCGGGAAGCCCGCCGCGGTCATCTGTGCGCGCACCAGGTGGGTGGCGAGGTCGCGGTCGCCGAGACCGAACCACGCCGTCGGCACGCCGTAGGCCTCGAGCTCGGCCTTGGCGTGGAAGGTCTCGTCCTCGCGGCCCCAGCCGCGCTCCTCGTCGATGCCGCCGCCGAGGGTGTACATGACGGTGTCGAGGTCGGGGCAGACGCGCAGCCCGTAGAGCGTGAGGTCGTCGCCGGTGTTCACGACCACGGTCAGGTCCGCCTCGGGGACCGCCGCCTTCAGCCCGCGCAGGAAGCGCGCTCCGCCGATGCCCCCTGCGAGCGCCACGATCCTCATGCGGGCAGTCTTGCAGCGTGGCCGTCCAGGAGCAGCAGCAGCGGTCCCGGCTGAGCGGGGTCGACGTCGCGCGGGGCGTCGCGCTGCTCGGGATGATGGCCGTGCACGTGTTCCCGGAGGAGCGGCCGGACGGGTCGACGTCGCTGGTGCACGTCCTGGTGAGCGGCCGGGCGGCGGCGCTGTTCGCGGTGCTCGCCGGCGTCGGGCTGGCCCTGCTGACCCGCCGGGAGGCACCCGGGCAGCGGACCTCGGTCGCCCTGCGCGCCCTCGTCGTCGCCTTCGTGGGGCTCGTCCTCGGTGCGGTCGACTCCGGCCTCGCGGTGATCCTCGCCTACTACGGCGTGCTGTTCCTCGTGGCGCTGCCGCTGCTGCGGCTGCCCGCCCGGGTGCTGGCCGCGGCGTCGCTGGCGTTCGCCCTGCTCGGGCCGCTGCTGTCGTTCGCGCTGCGCCCCTCCCTGCCGCCGCGGGCACCGGGCAACCCCACGGTCGACCTGCTGCTGCTCCACCCGTGGCAGCTGGTCACGACGCTGCTGGTCACCGGCTACTACCCGGTGCTCTGCTGGGGCGCGTACCTCTGCGCGGGCCTCGCGGTGGGGCGGCTGGACCTGCGCTCGCGGGTCGTGCAGGTGCGCCTCGCCCTGGGCGGGGCGGTGCTGGCTGCCGCTGCGTCGGCCGCCTCCTGGCTGCTGCTGGACCTGCGTGGCGCCGACGCGATCGCCGCCACCGACCCGTCGCGCGGGCTCGGCGACAACCAGTTCGGCAACGTCCCGACGTCGACCCCCTGGTGGCTGGCCGTCGACGCCCCGCACGCCTCGACCCCGCCCGACCTGCTGCTCACCACCGGCACGTCCCTGCTCGTCCTGGGGCTCGCCCTGCTGGTCTGCACGCGGCCGGTCGTGGCGCGGCTGCTCCGGCCGCTCGCCGCCGCCGGGTCGATGACGCTGACGCTGTACGTGGTGCACGTCGTCGTCGTGGCGGCGACCTCGGGAGGGTCCCCGGCCCTGCTGTGGTCCGTGCAGGTGGTCGCGTTCTGGCTGTTCGCCGTCGGGTGGCTGCGGCTGTTCCCGCGCGGGCCGCTCGAGACGGTCGTGGCGGAGGCGTCCCGACGCTAGAGCGGCTCGAGGAACTCCAGGCGGTTGCCGTACGGGTCGGCGGCGTAGAAGCGGCGGTGGCCCGGGAAGGCGTCGTCCCAGAGCACCTCGCAGCCCGCCTGCGCCAGCTGCTCCGCGAGGGCGTCCAGGCCGTCGACGAGCACGCCGGGGTGCGCCTTGCGCGCCGGCACGAACGCCTCCTCGACGCCGAGGTGGACCTCCCAGCCGCCGCCGCGGAACCAGCAGCCGCCCCGGGCCGCGAGCACCGGCGGCTTCTCCAGCTCGGTCATCCCGAGGACGCCGCCGTAGAAGGCGCGGGCCTCGTCCTCCGTGCCGGGAGGGAGGGCGAGCTGGACGTGGTGCAGGCCGCGGAAGGTCATGGAGCGAGTCTGCCGCCGGCCCGCGCGCCGGGTCAGCCCTCCGCGACGCCGAGCCCGCCCAGCCGGTCGAGCTCGCGCAGCAGCGCGTCCTGCAGACCGGCGTCGCGCAGCCGGCCCGGCACGGTCGTGGGGGCGCGGTCCTTCCAGTACGGCTCGTCCCCGAGGTCGGCGGTGCAGCAGAACGCCAGCCCGTCGCCGCCCTGCTCGACCTCACCGGGGGCGCCTCCGGAGGCCAGCTTCGTCTTCACCCAGCCCGGGTCGACGGCGGCGACGAGCAGGTCGGGGCGCCGGCGGGCCCAGCCCAGCGCGAGCGCGACGTCGCAGGCCTTGCTGTCGGCGTAGGCCTGCCGCGGCTCCCGCGAGCCGCCGAGCGCGGTCGGCTTCGGCCGTCCCGACGCCGCCATGCCCGACCCCAGCCAGAGCAGCCGGCCGCGGACGGCGTCCCCGGCCAGCGAGGTCAGCACGTGCGGGGCCAGCACGTTCACCGCGAAGGTCGTCTCGAAGCCGTCCGCCGTCACCCGGGGCGTGTCGTCGCGGACCCAGACGCCGGCGTTGTGCGCCAGGACGTCGACGCCGCCGAGGTCGCGCAGCTGGTCGGCCAGGCCGCGGACCTCGTCGAGCACGGCCAGGTCCCCGACGACCAGGCCGCCGCCCAGCTCGTCGGCGACCGGCCGGCCGCGCTCCTCGGAGCGGGCGTGCACGACCACCCGGTGCCCCTCGGCGGTCAGCTGCCGTGCCGCGGCGAGGCCGATGCCGTCGGTGGACCCGGTGATGCAGACGGTGAGGGGAGCAGCCATGACGCGTGTCTACCCGCGCGCGCGGGAGGTCGCGCCGTCCGCTCCGGCATAGGGTCGAGCCGGTGAGACCGGACAGCGGGGCCAACGGCACGCGGCGGGCCCTCGCGCGGGCCCGCGACGGCAAGGCGCTCGACCTCGACGAGGCGACCGTCCTGCTGGGCGCCAGGGGCGACGCGCTCACGGAGCTCATGGCGCATGCGGCCCGGGTCCGTGACGCGGGCGGGCGCGGCGGGGTCGTCACCTACAGCCGCAAGGTGTTCGTCCCGCTGACCCGGTTGTGCCGTGACCGCTGCCACTACTGCACGTTCGCGACGACGCCGGGCCGCCTGCCGGCGCCGTTCCTGAGCCTGGACGAGGTCCTGCAGATCGCCCGGGACGGCGCGGCGCTGGGCTGCAAGGAGGCCCTGTTCACCCTCGGCGACCGGCCGGAGGACCGCTGGCCGCAGGCGAAGGCCTGGCTCGACGAGGCCGGCTACGACAGCACGCTCGCCTACGTCCGGGCCTGCGCCGTGGCGGTGCTGGAGGAGACCGGTCTGCTGCCGCACCTCAACCCCGGGGTGATGAGCTGGAGCGAGCTGCAGCGGCTCAAGCCGGTGGCGCCGTCGATGGGGATGATGCTCGAGACGACGGCCGACGTGCCGGCGCACCGGGGCAGCCCCGACAAGGTCCCGGCGG
>JAODNQ010000234.1 GCA_025464695.1 Frankiales bacterium
TCGCCGGCTACGTCCCCGGTGTCGACATCCTCAACGGCTGAGACCTGCACTGCGCGGAGGGCGAGATGGTCGTGATCATCGGCCCGAACGGCGCCGTGAAGTCGACGCTGCTCAAGTCGCTGTTCGGCCTGGTGCCGGTGCGGTCCGGCTCGGTGACCCTGCGGGGCGAGGAGATCACCGGCAAGAAGGCCCACCAGCTGGTCAAGCTCGGGGTCGGGTTCGTCCCGCAGACCGAGAACGTGTTCCCCTCGCTGTCCATCGAGGAGAACCTGCAGATGGGGCTCTACAACGACCCCGGCCGGTTCGCCGAGCGCTTCGCGTACGTCGCCGAGCTGTTCCCCGCCCTGGCGGCCCGCCGCAAGCAGCGCGCCGGCTCGCTGTCCGGTGGCGAGCGGCAGATGGTCGCGATGGGTCGCGCCCTCATGCCCGGCCCGTCGGTGCTGCTGCTCGACGAGCCCTCTGCCGGCCTGTCCCCCGCCCTGCAGGACGAGGTCTTCATCCGCTGCCGCCAGATCAACAAGACCGGCGTGTCGATCATCATGGTCGAGCAGAACGCCCGCCGGTGCCTGCAGATCTGCGACCGCGGCTACGTCCTGGACCAGGGGCGCAACGCCTACACCGCCTCGGGCAAGGACCTCATGAACGACCCGAAGGTCATCGAGCTCGACCTCGGGACCCTGGCGAAGAGCTAGTGCGCACGGCAGCTCTCCTGGCCCTGGCGCTGGTGGCGGGCTGCTCGTCGGCACCGGACCCCGTCGCGCCGGCCTCGGACGTCGGGCTGTCCGGCCGGCTGATCCAGTACCGCGACGACCTCACCCGGCGCTACGTCCAGGTCGAGGTGTCGTCGTCGCGGCCGGTGCAGCTCCTCGACGTCGCCCTGCGCACCCGCGGCTTCGGTCGCGCCCCGGTCCGCGAGACCGGAGCGCAGCTGACGGCCGACGACCGCGTCGACCTGCCGGTCCCCTACGGCGCGGTCCGCTGCGACGAGCGGCCCGGTGCGGACGCCCTGCTGACCGTCCGCACGCCCGACGGTCGGGAGCGGGCCGTCCGGCTCCCCCTGGCCGACGCCGACGCCCTCCTGGGACGGCTGCACGCGGCCGAGTGCGCGGAGCAGGACCTGCGGGAGCAGGTCGACCTCGCCCTCGGGCCCGCCCTGCGCGTGGAGGGCGACGCCGTGCTGACGTCGCTGGTGCTGACCCGCAGGTCCGGCCGCGCGCGCGTGTCCGTCCCCCGCCTGGACGGCAACATCATCTTCGTCGAGACGCTGGCGGCACCGCTCGTGCTCGAGCCCGAGGCGGAGCGCGCCGAGACCGTGCTGCGCGCCGTCGCCGAGCGCTGCGACGCCCACGCCCTGACCGAGAGCAAGCAGACCGGCACGGTCCGGGTCCCGGTCTCGGTCGACGGCGCCGACCCGCTGCTGGTGCGCCTGGTGTTCCCGCCCGACCAGGCCCGCCGGCTCGTGCAGTTCGCGACCGAGAGCTGCGCCCGGAAGAACCCGGACCCGGCGCACTAGACGGCCCACGAGACGGCCGCACGAGACGGCAGAGGGCCCCGACGCTCGCGCGCCGGGGCCCTCGTCGAGCCGGGAGCTGCTAGCCCTCGATCTTGCCGGTCTGGTACTCGCCCTTGTCGGCGTCGTAGGTGTTGTTCGCACCGTAGGTGTAGATGCCGATGCTGGCCTGCGTCGGGTCGCCCTTGTCCGAGAACTCGATCGGGCCGGAGACGCCGTCGTAGTCGATGTCGGCGGTGTTGTCGGCGTCGAGGAGCTTCTTGCACTCCGCGAACGTCGTGCACTTGGTGCCGCCGCGCGTGACGTCGGGCAGGTTCTTCGCGAGGTCGGTGCCGGCGTCGCTCTTGCCCGCGATGGCGGCGAGCGCGTTCACGACGACGGCGTCGTAGGACTCGGCCGTGTACGGGAACTCGACCAGCTTCGGGTTGATGGTGAGCACCCGCTTGCGGAAGTCACCGGGAGCCGAGGCGCCGGGCAGCGAGCCCTTGACGCCCTTGAGGACGCCGGCCGGCAGGCCCTTGCCGAGGGTGTTGGAGAGGTTGCCGTCCACGAGGTAGAGCGGCACCGTCTGCGGGCCGATGCCCTGCGCGACCATCGCCTGGATGACCTTGCTGGACTCCTCGAAGCCGATCAGCACGATGGCGTCGGGCTTCGCGGCCTTGAGCTGGCCGACCTGGGCGTCGAAGTTGCTGCCGGCCGGGTCGTAGAAGACCGGCGCCGACGGCGCGAGCTGTCCGCCCTGGGCCTTGACGGTGTCGCCGACGTTCTTGCTCAGGCCCTCGCCGTACGGGTCCTGCAGCGCGATGATGCCGACGTTGCTGAAGCCGTCCGCCGAGATGGTCTCGCCGAGCACGCGGCCCTGCAGGACGTCCGAGGGCGCGGTGCGGAAGTACTGGCCCTTGTCGTCGTAGTCGGTGAACTTCGGCGACGTGTTGGCCGGGCTGATCTCGACGACGCCGGCAGCGGCGATCTTGTCGATGACCGTGAAGGAGACGCCCGAGGAGGCCGCGCCGACGATGACGTCGGCCTTGGCCGCCAGCAGGCGGTCGACGGTCGGGTTCGCGACGTCCTGCTGGGCGTCGCCGGAGTCACCGGCCTCGTACTTCACGGGCTTGCCGAGGACACCGCCCGCGGCGTTGATCTCCTTGACGGCGAGCTCGACGCCGGCGAACTCGGGCGGGCCGAGGAAGGCCAGGTTGCCGGTCTGCGGCAGCAGGCTGCCGACCGTCAGCACGCCGTCGCCGACGTTCTTCGCGACGGACGGGGCGGCGGACGCGGACGCGCCTCCCGAGGTGGACGGGGAGGCGGTGTCAGTGCTGTCGTCGCCGCAGGCCCCGAGGGCGAGCGTGGCGACGGCGGCGAGCGTGACGACGCGCCAGGTACGAGCGGGGTGGGCCATCCGGTCTCCTCAGACGGTCTGGGCGCGCCGGGGTCCCCGGTCGCGCCTGGTCGGCCGAACGTAGCCGCGCGAGGTTCCAGCGGCACGCACCGCCGACGGCGGTCTGCACTCCGTTGTCAGGTCGTGACCTGGGCGTGCCGCAAGCGGGACGAAGCGCCCCTCAGGCCGACGGGAGCAGCGTGCCGGCGAGGACGTCGACGGCGACGGCCCGCATCGAGCGGCGGCTGTCCATGGACGCGCGCTGCACGAACCGGAACGCCTCGGCCTCGCTGAGCCCGTGCTCGTTCTGCAGGCGGGCCTTCGCCCGGTCGACCAGCGTGCGGGCCTCGAGCCGGCCGCTCAGGTCCGCGACCTCGGCCTCGAGCGCCACCGTCTCGGCGAACCGGGCCAGGGCCATCTCGACCGTGGGGAGCAGGTCCTTCTTCTGGAAGGGCTTGACCAGGTAGGCCATGGCGCCCGCCTCCCGGGCCCGGGCGACGAGGTCGCGCTGGCTGAAGGCGGTCAGCACCACCACCGGGGCGATCCGCGCCGAGACGATCTGCTCGGCCGCCGTGATGCCGTCCATCACCGGCATCTTGACGTCGAGGATGACGAGGTCGGGCCGCAGCTCGGTGGCGAGGCGGACAGCGGTCGCGCCGTCGCCGGCCTCGCCGCAGACGACGAGCCCCTCCTCCTCGAGCATCTCCTTCAGGTCGAGGCGGATCAGCGCCTCGTCCTCGGCGAGCAGCACGCGGGTGCCGGGGCGGGACGGACCCGGGCCGGGGCGCGGCACGGGGCGGGGCACCGGGCGGTCCTCAGGCACAGTGCGGTCCTCGAGCACGGGGCGGTCCTCAGGCACGGTGCGGTCCTCGGGCACTCCGCCTCCTCGGCCGTCCGTGGGGTCCGGCAGCGGACGCCGTCGGACGTGATCACGCTACCGGGGCTAGCCTGGCCGCCGTCCCTGCCCCCGTCGCGCAACCGGCAGACGCACGGTGCTCAAACCACCGACAGTGTGGGTTCGAATCCCACCGGGGGCACGCCCGAGCGCTCAGCGCCGCCGGCGGTCCCGCAGCGCGGCACCGGCGACGGCGGCGCTCCGCTGGGCGTCCCCGGCGAGGAACCGGAGCAGCCGGGCCCGCCGCGCGGAGCCCGGGTCAGCGGGCCGCGCGGCCGGCTCGGGACGCGACCGGAGCAGGTCGAGGACGAGGCCGGGCGAGCGGACCTCCGTGTCTGTCGTCATGCCCTCCCAACGCGGCCCGGTCGGGCGAGGACACGGCCGGGAGCGGGTGAGCTGTCGGGTGGCACCGGCCTGTGCCCGGAGCAGCCCTCCGGGCCGGTCGACTGTGCCGCTGGCCACCTTCGGCGCGGGGGTCTGGACACCTACCCACGAACCCCTACAGTCACGCCCGTAAGCGACGTTCACCCGGATGGAGCAGTCCGCGGGCTCCAGACCGGGGTCCCCGACTGCCGATCTCCAGGACGTCAGCCGCCGTTCCTCACGGCGCCTCCCCCTGGATGAAGGCCCTGACCCGTGCGCACTGCTCGCCGCCTGCTCGTCCTCCTGCTCTCCGTCCTGGCCGTGGCCGCCCTGCTGGGCAGCGCGCCGGCGTCGGCCAGCGGGGACGACTACCCCTACCGGACCGACTCCTCGGGCTCCGCCGACCGCTGGGGCTTCACCCGCCGCCAGTGCGTGAGCTTCGTCGCCTGGCGCATGGAGCAGCGCGGCAAGGCCCTGAGCAACCGCACGCAGGCCTGGGGCAACGCCTCGTCCTGGGACGAGAGCGCCCGCCGGCTCGGCTACGGCGTCGGCACGAAGCCCGTCCCCGGTGCCGTCGCGCAGTGGAACGCCGGCGAGCGCTCTGCGTACTACGGGGGCGGCTCCGCCACCGCGAACGGCACCATGAGCGCGGGCAGCTACGGGCACGTCGGCTACGTCCGCGGCGTCTACAGCGACGGCTCGGTCTCGGTGGAGAACTACAACGGCACCGGGAGCCGCACCTACTCGGTCAGCCGGGTGAGGGCCCCCCGCTACCTGTACGTCGGGGTCAAGGCGCCGGCCTGACGGCTGGCACGACCACCCGGGCGGGTGATGGCGGGAGCCGGCTCCGGCCCGGACACTGACCGGGACCCGGCAGCCAGCAGGCCCGCCGGTCCCGCCCGCGACGGACCGCGGGCTGTGCACAGGAGGTGCGCCGTGGACGCTGTTGCGCCCAGCTCGACCATCCCCACCCCGGTCCCCGCGACCGCCCCGGCCCCTCGGGCCGCGGAGCCGGCTCCCCCGCCCGCCGCGACGCCGCCGGCCGTGCCCGCGCCGCTGACGGCCGCCCCGCCGCTCCCGCTGCTCCTGCAGCGCGACCAGCTCAAGCCGCCCGCTCCCCCGATGATGACGAGCGAGCAGATGACCGCCCTCCTGCGCGCCGTCATCGGCGGTGCGGCCGCCGGCTGACGCTCCCCCCCGGGCTCCAGCGTGCCGGTCAGCCCCGGCCCCAACCGCCCTCGGGCTCGGCGACCGACGTGACCGGGGTGGCCGGCGGCGTCTGCACGTAGCCCCCGAGGCGGTGCACGCGCATCGCGTTGGTCGAGCCCGCGGTCGACGGCGGGCTGCCGGCCACGATCGTGACCAGCTCGCCGCGCTCCATCCGCCCGAGCCCCAGCATGGCGCTGTCGACCTGGAGCACCATCTCGTCGGTGTGCTCCACCGCCGGCACCAGGAAGGTCTCGACGCCCCACACCAGGGCCAGCTGGCTGCGCACGTCCGCGACCGGGGTGAAGGCCAGCAGGGGGATCGGCGACCGGTGCTCGGCCAGCCGGCGGGCGGTGTCGCCGCTCTGCGTGAACGCCACGAGCGCCTTGGCACCGACAGTGCGCCCGACCTCGGCGGCCGCCCGGGCGATGGCTCCGCCCACAGTGGTGGGCTCCCGGACGACGCGCGGCACCTTCCGCAGCTCCTCCTCGGCCGCGACGACGATGCGCGCCATGGTCGCGACCGACTCGACCGGGTACGCGCCGACGCTGGTCTCGCCGCTGAGCATCACCGCGTCCGTGCCGTCCAGGACGGCGTTGGCGACGTCGCTGGCCTCGGCGCGGGTCGGGCGCGAGGCGCTGATCATCGAGTCGAGCATCTGCGTGGCGACGATCACCGGCTTGGCGAGCTCGCGGGCCAGCTGGACGCAGCGCTTCTGCACGAGCGGGACGCGCTCGAGCGGCATCTCCACGCCGAGGTCGCCGCGGGCGACCATCATCCCGTCGAAGCGCTCGGCGATGGCCTCGAGGTTGTCGACCGCCTGGGGCTTCTCGATCTTCGCGAGGACCGGCAGCCGGACGCCCTGCTCGTCCATGACCCGGTGCACGCCCTCGATGTCCTCCGGGGCGCGCACGAACGACAGCGCCACCATGTCGACCCGGAGGCCGAGGGCGAAGCGCAGGTCCTCCTCGTCCTTGTCCGACATCGCCGGCACGCTCACGCCGACGCCGGGCAGGGACAGCCCCTTGTTGTTGGAGACCGGGCCGCCCTCGGTGACCACGAGGCGGACGTCGGGGCCGTCGACGGCGACCACCTTCAGGCCGACCCGGCCGTCGTCGACGAGCAGCCGGTCCCCCACCGAGACGTCGCCGGCCAGGCCCTCGTACGTGGTGGAGACGCGGTCGTGCGTGCCCTCGCAGGCCTCGGTGGTGATCGTGACGGTCTCCCCCGTCGCCCAGACCGTGGGACCGGCGACGAAGGTGCCGAGCCGGATCTTCGGGCCCTGGAGGTCGGCCAGCACGCCGACCCCGCGCCCGGACTCGTCGCTGGCCTGGCGCACCCACAGGTAGGCCTGCCGGTGGTCCTCGTAGGCGCCGTGGCTGAAGTTCAGCCGCGCGACGTCCATGCCGGCGTAGACCAGCGACCGGATGCCCTCGTAGCTGTGGACGGCCGGACCGAGGGTGCAGACGATCTTCGCGCGGCGCTTCACGGGGCCACCCTAGGCCCGGTGGCGCCGGCGGCCGGTCAGGCCGCCCGGCCCGCCTCCCACGCCCTGAGCAGCACGGCCTCGCACGACGGCGTCAGCAGCCCCTGCACGCAGACCGCCTGCACCGCGGCCGTCACAGCCATGCCGGCCGCCGACGCGTCCCTGCCGGTGGAGACGCCCGACAGGCGCAGCGCGCGGGCCGCGGCCAGCTGGGCGCGGGCGACCGCGACGAGCCGGCCGCTCTCGTACGCCGCGCGCGACGCCTCGTGCATCGACTCCGACCAGCGCGAGCCGGGGGCGGTGGGCTCGCCGTGCGCCTGCACGACCCGCTGCCAGACGCCGTCGTCGGCGCGGGCGACGTCGTCGAGCAGGCGCCGCAGGGCCGGGGCGCCGTCGCCGTAGGCCTGCTCGGGCAGGGCGGGCGGGACCGGCGCGAGCGCCGTGGTCCAGGGCGCCCGCAGCGCGGCGAGGTCGGCCAGCTCGACGCCGTCGGCCCGGCCCGCCCAGGCGACGGTGACGGCGTCGAGGGCGGCCTGCACACCGTCGCGCGGGAGGGCGGGGTCGGACAGCGGCTCCTCGCGCAGCAGCAGCGCGAGCAGGTCGTCCAGGCCGCCGAGCAAGGTGCTGGACAGGACGTCGAGCAGGGTGCGGGCGCCGTCGGCGTCGGGCAGGCCGTCGGCGACGACCCCCGCCACCCCGCGCATGAGGCGGCTCATCCGGGGAGCGGCCGCGCAGGCCGCGAGGGCGCGCTGCCGCCGTGCCTCCCGCTCGGGGGTGGCGGGGGCCGCCGCCGCGAGCGCCCGGACGTCGTCGGGCGTGAGGCACAGGACCCGGTCGACGGTGTCGGCGACGGCCGCGCCGCAGGGGTGCCGGGCGAGGTCCAGGGCGAGCACGCTGGCGCTGACGAGCGAGTACACGGGGCCTCCGGGAGCGTCGGGTGCGTCGGAGGGGACAACGCGCGAGATGACTCAGAGTGACGGCCGGACGGCGGGCGCGCAAGGTGACGTCGGACGCCCGAGAGCGCCGCCCGCGGGGTGCGGACGGCGCTCTCGGGGACGGGCGGGGTGGCGACTAGCCGGCGTTGACCGCCGACTGGGCGTCGACGATGCCGTGGCCGTAGAAGCCGTTGTACTTGAGCCCGCCCTCGCAGGTGGACTCGTAGCCGCCGGAGCCGGCGTAGACGACCTTCGCGGGCGTCGGGCAGTCGTGCTCGGTGGCCGTGCCCTGCAGGATGCCCTGGACCGTCGACGGCGCGAGGCCGAAGCTGCCACCGGGACCCGCGGTGCCGTACTGGCTGACGATCAGCGCCGCGACGCCGACCGCGTGCGGAGCGGCCATCGAGGTGCCCTGGAGGTACTGGTAGTAGGCGTTCGGGTCCTTCGGGTCGCGGACGACGAAGCCGACGCTCGCGCCCTTGGGGTCGCCGTTGGCGTCGAGCTCGTCGTTCGCCTTGAGCACGTTCAGCGGGACGGCGGCGAGGACCGCGCCCTGCGGGCGGCCGAGGACGTCGCGGGTGTCACCACCGGGAGCGGCGACGTCGATCTGACCCGTGCCGTAGTTGCTGTAGTACGACAGGCGGGTCGAGGGTCCGGCCGCCGCGACGGCGATCACGTGGTTCGACTGGGTCGGCACGCTGACGCACTGCTTGGGGTCGATGGTGCGCGGGTGCGCGAACTCCTGCGTCTTCGTGGCCTGCGGGTAGTCCGGGCTGGTCTCGTCCACGGACGGCTGCGAGAGGTCGGTGTTCTCGTTGCCGGCGGCGGCGATGAGCGTCGTGCCGCGGGCGTAGGCGTAGTCCACCGCGCGCTGCGTCGCGGTGATGATGACCCGCTGCTCCTCCTGCTCCGCCGGGCTGTCGGCCGGGTTCGCGCGGCAGTTGAACAGCCACGGGTCGGTGTAGAAGCTCATGTTGACGACGTCGAGGCCGGCGTCACCGGAGTAGGTGAGCGCGTCCAGGGTCGGCATGAGGAAGAAG
Organism: Frankiales bacterium; assembly: GCA_025464695.1. The sequence continues at coordinate 8,814 of JAODNQ010000234.1, forward strand.
TAGCCGCTGTCCTGACCGGCCCGGACGTTCACGATGCTGACGTCGGGAGCCACGCCCGCGATGCCCGTGCCGTTGACCGGCGAGGCGATCGTCGAGGCGACGTGCGTGCCGTGGCCGTCGTCGTCGTGGTCGGCGGGGTCGAGGCAGCCGGCGAACTCGCACGGTCCGTCGAGCTCGTTGCCCGCGGGGTCGACCGGGATGTCGCGGACGAAGTTCCGGCTCAGCGCCTTGTTGAAGTTCGGGGCGATGTCGGGGTGGGTGCCGTCGACGCCGGTGTCGATCACGCCGACCAGGACGCGCTTGTCACCGGACTGCTGCCGCTGCGCCTCGGTGGCGTGGATGAGCTGCATGTCCCACTGGCGGGCGGCCAGCGGCTCGGTGCCCACCGTGCCGGTGGAGGCGGTGCTGCGCTGGACCGTGGTCGAGGCGCCGGCGACGCGCTCGCGCTCGAGGTCGCGACCGGACTGCCGCTGCTGCTCGGCGGTGCCGCTGCCCTTGAGCTGCGACGTGCGGGCCGCGGTGCTGGCCGTGGGGGTCGCGGACGCGACCGGGGCCGCCGGCGGGGCGTAGCCGATGTAGCGGTCACGGGCGACCCCGCCGAGCGTGCTCTGGCGTCCGGCGGCGATCCGGAAGCTCGCGCTGCGGGTCTCGACGACCGCGACGCGGGCCGCCAGGTTCTCCTTGATGATCTTGCCGCCGGCCGCGGCGACGGCCTTGCGCGCCTGCGTCAGGTTCGCGCCGTCCTTGTAGAGGACGACGAAGCGCTCGGTCGTCGTGCCGGCGGCGGTGGCCCCCGGCGCGAGCGTGACGAGACTGGTGGTGCCCAGGGCGGCGG
>JAODNQ010000254.1 GCA_025464695.1 Frankiales bacterium
TCGGCGCAGCCCCAGCCGGAGCCGCGCGCGGCGAGCAGCTGCAGGCCGGCCGGCAGCACGTCGGTGACGACGACCGGTCCGAGCGCTCCCACGCCGAGCGAGGTCACCAGCAGAGCGACCCGGCCGCGTGCACCCGGCTGCAGCGCGGGCGGCGGCGTCACGTCGAGCAGGAGGTCGGTGGTCGCGGCGGCGCTGTCCAGGGTCGCGGTCGTGGTCGCGACCTCGGCGCCCGCCGAGGTCGCGCGGAGGGCGAGGCGGGCCGGCAGGACGGCGCCGGTGCCCGTGGCGCGGACGAGCAGCTGCAGCGCGGTCGAGGTGCCCCTCGGCAGCGACGTCGCCGGCGGGAGGGTGCAGGTGCCGCCGCCCGTGACCGGGGCGCAGCGCCAGGTCCGGTCGAGGCCGTCCGACGACGGCTGGCTCAGCGCCCCCGCCAACGTCGTGCCGGGTGCCAGGCCGGAGACCGCGAGGGCCAGGGGCCCGGTCAGCGCGTGGTCCGAGGGGGCGAGCAGACCCACCGCCGCGACCCCGACGCCGCCTGCCCGCAGCGGGGCGCGGGCACCCGCCAGCAGCCGGGCGGGCGTCGCGGTGGGAGTGGCCTGCGCCGCGACGGGCGCGACCGGTGCCGCGATGGCCGCGGCAGGCAGCACCCCGACGACGACGGCCACGGCGGTGAGCAGGCCGAGCAGGGCGCGCGAAGGACGGGCAGTGCGCACGGGGAGCTCCAGGGTCGGTGCACGGGCGGCTCAGGAGGGCCGCCGGGTCCCCACCGGCCCGCCGCACGCGGCTGCCCTGAGACCCGGCCCGACGACCGGGAGGAGCGGCGGAAAGGTACGGCCCACAGGCACCGGGAGGACAGCGTTCTCTGGCGGGACCGTCACAAAGGACCAGCTGGGCATGGTCACGACCGCCGGTCCGGCCCGGGTCCTCGCGCGGCGCCGCTCTGGACGCCGTGTTCTGCGCGTGGGTCACCCGCCCGGCGGCCACATCCGCCCGGCTTCGACTGCGGTGACGCACAGCGCGCCCGGCGCGCCTGCCTCGATGAGAGCCGACTCCCGCCCCTGCGCGCTGTCACCGTCCCGGCGTCGGTGCCGGCATCGGGGAGCGCGCGTGCGTCAGGGGGCGAGGGGCAGGCGACCCAGCAGGTCGCGCACACGCTCATCGACCTGGTCGACGATCCGGCGGACGGTGTCGAGGTCCTGGCCCTTGGGGTCGTCCAGGGGCCAGTCCTCGTAGGTCGTGCCGGGAAAGACGGGGCAGGTCTCGCCGCAGCCCATGGTGATGACGACGTCGGCCTGCTGCACGCCCTCGACGGTGAGGAGCTTCGGGGCCTCCCCCTCCGTCGACAGGCCCCGCTCGTGCAGGACCTGCACGACGGCCGGGTTGAGGCTGCTGCCGGGCTCGCTGCCCGCGGAGCGCACGTCGACGCGACCGGCGCCGTGGTGCTCTGCCAGGACCTTGGCGGCGAGGCTGCGGCCGCCGTTGTGGATGCAGGCGAACAGGACCACGGGCCTGGTGCTGCCGTGGGCCTGTCCCGCGTCGGGGCTCATCGCCCGATCGTCCCGGCTGCGGCGTCCTCGGGCCAGTAGCGACGGCGGGCCCACAGGGCGGCGTAGACCAGCGCGACGAGGACGGGGACCTCGATGAGCGGGCCGACGACGCCGGCGAGGGCCTGGCCGCTGGTGACGCCGAAGACGCCGATGCAGACGGCGATGGCGAGCTCGAAGTTGTTGCCGGCGGCGGTGAACGACAGCGTCGCCGTGCGCGGGTAGCCGAGCCCCAGGCGCTTGCCGAGCAGGAACGACCCGGCGAAGGTGATCGCGAAGTAGACGAGCAGTGGGACGGCGATCCGGACGACGTCGAGCGGTCGGCGGGTGAGGGTGTCGCCCTGCAGCGCGAACAGCACGACGATGGTGAAGAGCAGGCCGTACAGCGCGATCGGACCGATCCTCGGCAGGACCGTCGTCTCGTACCAGTCCCGCCCGCGGGCCCGCTCCCCCACGGCGCGGGTGAGGAGGCCGAGCAGCAGCGGGACCCCCAGGAAGACCAGCACGGACCTGGCGATGGTCCAGACGCCGACGTCGAGGTCCTGCTGGTCGAGGCCGAGCCAGCCGGGCAGCACCTGGAGGTAGAACCAGCCCAGCGCCGCGAACGCGACGATCTGGAAGAGCGAGTTGATCGCCACGAGCACGGCGGCGGCCTCGCGGTCGCCACAGCTGAGGTCGTTCCAGATCAGCACCATCGCGATGCACCGGGCCAGGCCGACGATGATCAGCCCGGTCCGGTACTCGGGCAGGTCGGGCAGGAAGACCCAGGCGAGCGCGAACATCAGCGCCGGGGCGAGCAGCCAGTTGATAACCAGGCTGGCCACGAGGAGCGTGCGGTCGCCGGTGACGGTGTGGAGCTCGCCGTACCGGACCTTGGCCAGCACCGGGTACATCATGAGGAGCAGCCCGATCGCGATGGGCAGGCTGACGTCGGCGACCCTGACGGTGTCCAGCGCGTCGTCCAGGCCGGTGAACGTGCGGCCCAGGACCAGGCCGAGCGCCATGGCGGCGACGATCCAGACGGGCAGGAAGCGGTCCAGGGTCGACAGCCGGGCCAGGACCGGGGTGTCGAGGTCGGTGCCCGGGACGGGCTGTTCGGCGACGGTGTCGCTCACGCGGGAGTCTCCTCGGCAGGGTCGGTCAGCAGCAGTCGGGGTCGAGGACGCGGCACAGTGCGCCGAGGCCCTCTGCGTTCGGCCGGTAGTAGACGTTCGTGCCTTTGCGGGTCCCCTCGACCAGCCCGGCGTCGCGGAGCTGCTTGAGGTGGTGGCTGACCGTCGCCTCGGTGACCCCGACGGCGGGAGCGAGGTCGCAGGTGCACACCCCGGTGGCCGCCTCCGCCAGGATCAGCGACAGGAGCCGGACGCGGACCGGGTCGGCGAGGGCCTTCAGGCGCAGCGCGATCCCGAGGGCGTCGACCTCGTCGAGGGGGCCGGCGGCGATCGGGGAGCAGCAGACGGGAGCGGTCGTGTCGAGCACGGGCAGGGCCTTCGGCATGGCCCCAGCGTGCCACAGATGAGACGAACGTCGAGGAACTGCTTGACGAACGTCGAGCAACGGAGCACGCTCTGAGCAGCTAGACATACGTCTAACCCGAGCCTCTGGAGCCAGCCGTGCCCGAGCCCGTCCCTGCCGTCAGCCCCGCGCCCACTCCCGACACCGGCCGGGTGCAGCTGGCCCTCAACGTCGACGACCTCGACGCGGCCGTCGAGTTCTACAGCAAGCTCCTCGGCACCGGCCCGGCCAAGCGCCGCCCCGGCTACGCCAACTTCGCCGTCGCCGCCCCGCCGCTCAAGCTCGTCCTGCTGGAGGACCCCGGCAAGGGCGGCACCCTCAACCACCTCGGCGTCGAAGTGCCGAGCACCGACGTCGTCCACGCGGAGACCGCCCGGTTGTCCGGCGAGGGCCTGCTCACCGACGAGGAGAGGGGCACGACCTGCTGCTTCGCCACCCAGGACAAGGTCTGGGTCACGGCCCCGGGCGGGGAGCGCTGGGAGGTCTACACGGTCCTCGCCGACAGCCCCACCTTCGGCACCAGCCCCCGGACCCTCGTCGACGCCGGCCAGGCTCCCGACGGCGTCTGCTGCGCGAGCAGCCGGACCGACGTGCCGACCGCCGACGTGGCCGCCACCTGCTGCTGACGTCGCCCGCTTGCAGACCGTCGGTGCCGCGACACGCGGGCTGACTTCGACCGGCGTCTCGAGACGGTCGCGACCAGCTGGCCGACGTGTACAGCCTGTGGACGCCCCGGCGAGCCGACCGGTCCGGCCGACGCCACCGGTGCCGCAGAGCGAAGTGCGGGCACCACGAGTCCGCGCACACCGAGGTCTCCAGACCCGCAGCCGGGGACCTCAGCAGACAGCAGCGCCGGCCTTCGACATCATCTGGCTGGTGAGTCAGACAACGCTCCGCGTCGGCGCCGCCGTGCTGAGCCTCGTCGCCGCCTCGGCATGCGGAACGGCCGACCGCGACGTCGCGGCTTCCTCGAGCCCCACGCCGTACGACCAGGCGATCTCGCAGCCCTACCCGATCGCTGCCATCGCGCGGACTGCCGACCCGCGCGTGGTCCAGGTGGAGCTGTCGGACCTGCCGGCCGCGAGCGCGACCGGTGCCTGCCAGGCAGACGTCACGTACCAGGTGAACGAGCAGCCGCTCAGCATCGGGATCGGGGTCTCGGTGAACAGTCGACTGCCCCCGCCGTTCCCCGGCTGCTCGACAGCGTCACGATCGCTCGCGGTGCGTCTGCAGCAGCCGCTCGGTCGGCGGGACGTCGTCGCCTCCGACCGCGTCACCCCCGAAGGCGGCCGCTTCACGGCGCAGGGACAGGGCTACGTCGAGTGCCGCCCACCCGGCTGCAACCCCATGGACGAGCCGGTCGTCCCCGACTGCGCCAACCTGCGTGGGGCCGTCGCGAAGACGGACGTCCCTGCGCACTTCGGCATGCACGGACCGTGCCGAGCTCCGTACGCCGCGCTCGTCGTCGACCTCGGGGCGGGCGCGTGCAGCGCACAGGAAGGGCTCAACCCGTGCGCAGGCAAGCGCCTCGTGCGGCAGTTCTGGCACGCCGGCGGCAAGGACTGGCAGCTCGTCGTCCAGGGTGAGCGCTCGACCTGCGCAGACGCTCGGCGAGCGCTCGCCGCCTTCCCCCTCGGACTGTGCCGGGACCCGCAGTGGGTCCGCGCGACGACCTGATCCTGTGCAAGCACCTGTGGCGTCACGACCGCAAGGCCGAGCGGGGCACTTGCTACTCCTCCGGTGCTCGTGTCCTGCCCGCTCGAGGTCTGCACTCCCGAGCGGTCGGGAGCGGAAGGACAGCCCGATGGCGAACACGGTGCGGGTGACTCCGGCGCAGGTCCGGGCGGCCAAGCTGAAGGTGAAGCGCTCTGCGCAGGCAGGCGAGCAGGTGTCGCCAGGTGTCGCCGCGATCGCCACTGCTCAGCGCTCCACGTCGAGCTGTCTCCGCCAGGCTGGCTGACCGGCAGCAGCTCCAGCTCGCCGCTCCTACTCGCCTCGCCTCGCCCCGGCAGGCAAGGCGAGCCAGGACTGCGAGGACGTCGCGCGGCAGCGGCCAAGGTTTGACTCGTCAGGCGATGCCAAGGACGCGGCACGTGGAAGCCGGGGGGGCTCATCGTGCAGATGACGTGTGGGGACTGTCGCGGGGCAGTCCACTTGGACGGCGCCGATGAAGCCGCGCTCCGTGACCTACGGGCATTCCTGTTCGAGCACCGGGCGTGCGGGGTCCGCCTGACGATGCGCGTCAGCCTGCCGCAGCAGCGGGCGCCGCAGCAACCGGGCGTCGTGGAGTCCCCGGACGTCTGAACGGTGCCCGCCCTGCAGCGACCAGTCGTGCCGGAGCCCGCGCCGGTGGACGCGTCGTCACGGGGCTGCGGAGCGCCAGGGCGAGCGCACGCCACGACTTAGGGCGCAAGCGGCGAGGGTAGGTGCCAGTCCCCCCGGTGCCCGAGCTGCGGGAGCCGGCCCGACCGCACCGGCAGGTCGCGGCCGCGACCGCCGGCTACGTGTCGAGCAGTCCGCGAACCTGCTCCGCGAAGATCACGGCCTGCTCGGCTGCGTCGCGGGCGGCCAGGGCGAGTCGCGCACCCTCGACGCCGGTCGCCTCGGCCTTGTGAGCCGTGGCCAGGGCCTCGGTCGCAGCGCTGAGCGCGCCACGGGCGAGATCGAGCGCACGGTCGGCTTGTTCCTCGGGGGACATGGTCATCCCCTGCCCGGCGCGCCACCGAGGAACCCGAGTCCTAGGGCTGCTGAACGTCGGTGACAGGTGCCGTCGCAAACCACGCGGCTGCCGTACGTGGACGCCTTCAGGCCCGAGGGTGACAGCCGACGAGGCCCTCTGACCGATCCCTCAGTGCTGGTCCAGCAGATCGGCCGTCGGGTGCAGAAGGCCTGTGGGAGTCGCCAAGGACCTGGGCGGCCGCCCGGTGCGCTCCGCGCGCTCGCTCCGACTTGAGCGACGTGCGGACACCGGACGGCCGACCGGAACACCCCTTGTCGTCGCCGGGCGGGGCAGCCCGGAGAAAGCGTCGGCCGTGGCCGGCGAGACTGGTCGTTCGGGAAGGTGCCGCTCAGGCTCGGGCTGACGCCTCGCTGCGCTTGAGCTCGTCCACGCACACGACGCAGATCGCGTCCTGCTGCTCGCGGCCGCACTGGGTGCAGAAGACGCCGATGATCACCTCTGGCTCCTTGGCCGCTCCTGGGCGGCGGACTGGAGCTGCCCGGCCATGTCGGCGAGGGCCCGACGGGCGTCGGTCCGGCACGGGCGCTGCTGCTCCTCGGCGGCCTGCATGATCTTGGCCAGCGTGCGGCGCATCAGGTCACCCGCCCGACCTTGTAGCTGTCGGTCCTCATCCGCTGCTTGCGGACGGTGTCCCCGCTGTGGGTGGCAGCCCACATCACCCCGTCCCCGGCGTAGACCCCGACGTGGTAGATCCCGCCGTCGTCGAAGCTGAAGATCAGGTCGCCAGGGCGCTTGCTGCTCTTCGGCAACTTGCTGATCTGGCCGTACTGGGCGCTGGCGGTACGGGCCAGCTCCTTGCCCTGGTGGCCGAACAGGTACTGCGTGAAGCCGGAGCAGTCGAAGCGGGACGGGCCCTCAGCTCCCCACTGGTAGGGCTTGCCGTCGTGGTCTGGAGCCTCAGCCAGCGCGCTGCGGCCCTCGCTCGAGGAGCGGGTAGAGGCCGCAGCCGGCGCGGTGCCGGCGAAGCCGGTGGCGACGGTCATGGTGGCGATCGCGCCGACCGCGACGCTGTGAGCAGATCTGCGGCCCGTGTAGCGGGCGATGCCGGCTTTCGGGTGATGCGTCAAGGAGGTGAACCTCTCGCACGCCTGCAGGCGAGCCGGTCGGACGTTCCTCCCGGCTGTCCGCGTGAAGATCACGTTCGATCCCCGCTCCCACCCTGACTGGGCGCAGCACCCTGGTCGTGAAGGTCGGGGGGTGGGACTCGGCGCCTCGACCAGGTGCGTGCTGTGTCGGCTTCGTCCTGCGACCGACCCGTTTCGACCATACACACGGTTCAAACATCCGCAGGCCCGATGCCCCGCCCAGCCGCTCCGCCCGCTCCTGACGCGCTCGTCTCCCCCAACGTCCCGGGCGCCGCCGGGAGGGCGTCCAGCCGGTCCTGGGCCCGCCGCGCGTGGCCCCGCAGCAGGTGCGCCGCCTCGTACGCCGCGTCCGCCTCGGCGCGTCGCTGGTCCACCGACATGCTGGCGTCGTCGCCGTACAGCTGGGCCAGGTAGTGCAGGCTCGCGGCGTCCTGCTCGAGCGCCCGGATCGCCATCCACAGCGACCGCAGGGCGGCGATGTTGGTCGTCAGGGCCAGGCCGACGACGGTGTAGTGGTGATCCTCGGAGCAGCGGAAGGCACGCTCATCGAGGAGGACCTGGAGGTCCTCCTGGCAGGTGGGACAGGACAGGTGCGGGGTCAGGGTCACCGACCTGCCCTTCCCACCCCGACCCAGGTCGGACCCCCAGCAGAGGGTTGAGTCGCAGATGCACGGTCTGCAGGACCGACTCCGCGGAGACTCGCGCCGTCACGGGCCGCCCGCTCCGCACCTACCGGCCCGGCCCGAGCCCGACCCGTGCGTCCGGCGCGAGGCGGCCCAGCCAAGGAGAATCGTGAACACCAGCAACGAGCAGCAGCACACCACCTCCCCGCGCGTCGTCCAGACATGGTTCGCCGCCCACGAGGCCAAGCAGGCCGACGCCGAGCTGGCGACGATGACCGACGACGTCGTGGTCATCGACCAGGACCAGACCTACCGAGGACGCGAGGCGGCGCGGGCCTGGATCAACGGTTCGAGCCGCCAGTTCAGCTGCACGACCACGGTCCTCACCACCGCCTGCGACGGCGCGGCAACCGTCGTGACCGCCCGACTCGAAGGCGACTTCCCCGGCGGCCGGGCCGACCTGAGCTACCGCTTCGACGTGTCCGACGACCACATCAGCGCACTGACGATCGGCTCGTGACAGAGGCTGGGAGCGTGCACGCCCTTCGCCGGCCGGCGCGTGCGGCCCACACGGGCCATGCGAGGCGCAGCTGCTCCCCTCCTTGCCGCACCGGCTAGTCGTGCACGTCCAGTGAGAGCGTGCCCGCGGCGGCCACGGCCTGCTCGAGCAGCTGCCGGACGTGCAGCAGACCGGGGTCGGCCCTCGAGCTGGACCGGGTGACGGTGAAGGAGGTCCGCCGCACCGGCTCCTCCAAGCGGCGCAGCTGCACACCGGCGGGGACGTCGATGCAGCCGAGCTGCGGGACCAGCGCGACGCAGACGCCGGCTCCGACCAGCGCGAGTTGGACGGCGTAGTCCGTGGCTTCGGCGACAGACCGCGGTGCGAAGCCCGCTGCCGCACACGCGCGGTGGACCATCTCATGGCAGGTCCACAGCGGGTGAGGGAGCACCCAGTCGTGGTGCGCGTAGTCCGCCAGAGCAACGGTGGGAAGCGTCTGCCAGGACTCGGCGCCCGCCGTCGGTCCTGCCGGAACCGCGAGCAGCACGTTCTCGACCGCAAGGGCGGCAGCCACCAGAGCGGGCGAAGGGAGAGCCGCCACGTTGGAGTAGGAGTGACTGACGGCCAGGTCGACCGCGCCCTCGCTCAGCGCCGGCAGGGCGTCCTGGGGCTCGCACTCGACGACGTGCAGGGCCAGCCCACGGTCTGAGGAGTTCAGCAGACTGCCCCAGGCACAGGCGACGAACGAGCGGGCGGCGGTCGGGTACGCGGCGATGCGGTAGGTGCCGGTGCGGCCCTCCCGCAACGCCTCGAGCTCCATCTCCGCGACCGCCACCATGTCCGCCAGATCGTGGCCGTGCCGGGCCAGGACCCGGCCCGCCGCCGTCAGCACCACGCGCCGCCCCCGTCGCTCTGTCAGCGGCAGGCCCGCCTCGCGCTCCAGCGCCGCGAGCTGCATGGACACGCCCGGAGGCGTCATCTGCAGGTGCGCGGCGACAGCGGCGATGGTTCCGAGCCGGTCGAGGTGGGCCAGCGTGCGCAGCTTGCGGGCGTCCAACACGTCACGGGACGTTAGCTGCTGGCGCAGAAAGCGTCACTGGACATGACTACTGAGGGGGCGAACGCTGGCGGTCATGACGGCGACGAGCGTGCGGATCTGGGGTGCGGGGCTCGCCGTCGTCGTGCTGTGGGCCAGCGCCTTCCCCGCCATCCGGGTCGCCGCCCCGGAGCTCGGCGTAGTGGGACTGTCGTTCGTACGCCTCGCGGTCGCCGCGGTCGCGCTGCTCGCCGTCGCGCCCTTCGTCGGTGTCCGGCTGCCCGCCGCCCGCGACCTGCCGTTGATCCTCGGGAGCGGCCTGTCCGGGATGACCGCCTACCAACTGCTGCTCAACCAGGGCGAGCTGCGCGTGCCCGCGGGCACCGCCAGCATCATCGTCGCCTCGGCGCCGCTCGTCAGCGTCGCCGTCGCCGCTGTGGCGCTCGGGGAGCGCCTGACCCCGACGCGCCTGCTCGGCAGCGCCGTCGCCGTCGCCGGCGTCGCCCTCGTCTGCCTGTCACGCTCGGGGCTCAGCCTGTCGGGATCCGTGTGGGTCGTCGTCGCCGCTGCGTTCGTCCAGGGGATCTACCACCCCCTGACCCGGCCGCTGCTGCGGACCTACACGGGGCTGGAGGTTGCCACGTACGCCATGATCGCCGGTTCCGTGACGACGGCGCCCTTGCTGCTGGCCCGCCCCGATTCGCTCGCGTCCGCCAGCGCAGGCGGCTGGCTCGCCGGCGTCTACCTCGGGCTGCTGCCCTCCGCGCTGAGCTTCGTGCTGTGGGGCTACGCGGTCGCCCGGCTGCCGGTCGCAGCCTCCACCTCGCTGCTCTACCTCGTGCCCGCCGTCGCCCTGCTCATCGCCTTCGCCTGGCTCGGCGAGGTCCCCTTGCCCGCCGAGCTCCTCGGCGGAGCCGTCGTCGTACTGGGCGTGCTCGGACTGACGCAAGGCGACCGGCTCCGGGCGCAGGCGGCGCACACGCCTCCCAGCTCCGGTTGCCCGGCAGCGCGGCTACTGCTGGCCTTCAGTTGATCGCACCCGACCCGACTCCAGCGCCTACCCCTGGCGGGTGTCGTCAGGTAGCAGCACCTCGAGGACGTGCAGCGGGACAGATGACGCCTGGCGGCAGGACATCGGGTAGCCATGACCCATGACGTTGCTCCTGTCAGACCCCAGCATCGCTGCGCTGCCTGCTCGGGACTGCGGTGAGCCGCTCGTGGATCTGCGGACGCACAGCAACCTGCTGCTGGACCCGCGGAAGAAGGACCACTCTGGCGCCTGGGCACGACTGCGCAGCGGTGTCCTTCAGCGACTGCTGAGCGCGGAGGCCGAGTTGCCCGCTGGCGTCCGCCTGCTGATCATCGAGGGGCATCGTCCGCAGGAGCTGCAGCGGAAGTACTTCGACGACCACCACGACGATGTGCGCCGAGCGAACCCGACCTGGTCGGAGTCGTTGCTCACCAGCGAGACGAGCAAGCACGTCAGCCCGCCGACCGTCGCGCCGCACCCGTGCGGTGCCGCGGTCGATCTGACCCTGCAGGCCGAGGGGAGGGAACTGGATCTCGGGACGTCCGTGAACGCGACACCGGCAGACAGCGAAGGCGCCTGCTTCACCTCCGCGCGCAACATCGGCTCGGGACCGCGGCACTGGCGCGCGGTGTTGGGCCGAGCGTTGTCGTCGGCTGGACTGGTCAACTACCCACCCGGGTGGCACTGGTCGTACGGCGACCGCTACTGGGCCGCAGTCACGAGCGCCGAGAGCGCCCTGTACGAACCGCGGTGACCCACCACGACGTCCGGGCGAACACGAGGAGCTGTGGTCCGGCGTCAGGCATGTGAGAGGCCGGGTTCTTCGGGGTCCGGGGGCGGGCGGCGCGTCCCGCGGGGCTGGTCGTGCGGGACGCCCTGCTCCGGAGCACCGGGCGGGGCGGGGTGGCCGAGGACACGCCCGAGCAGCCGCACGAGCGTCAGCCGCTCCTGCTCCGTCAGCGGCGCGAGCAGTTCGGCCTGTGTGGCGTCCAGGCTGTGCTGCAGGTCCTGGAGCGACGCGCTGCCGGCGGCGGTCATGGTGATGACGTTGCGCCGCCGATCGCGTGCGTCGGGCTCACGCACGGCGAGACCCTCGTGTTCGAGGCGGTTGAGGACGGCAGTGGTGTCGCTGCGGTCCAGGCCGAGCCGCCGGCCGAGTTCGGCCTGGCTCATGCCCCCGAACTGCTCCAAGGCTGCCAGGACGGCGAAGTCGGCCCTGGCGCCGGGCCTGCCGACGTGGTCGGCGATCAGGCGGGTGGCCCGGAGCCCGACCTGGTTCACCAGCCAGCTCGGCAGCCGCCGCAAGCGGTCCGGGGTCGTGACGTCCGTCGGCCCTCTATGTGCTTCCTGCATGTACACAGCCTACGACTGATCGTTGGACGGTCCAACGACTCGGCGCTACCCTGGGCCCGTTGTTGGTCAACCCAACGACTTCGCCTCGCGAGGAGCCGCCATGACCCTGACACCCGTCCGCATCGCCATGATCATCGCCAGCACCCGTGAGGGCCGGTTCGGCCCGACAGTCGCCGACTGGTTCGCCGCGCAGGCGGGCCCCCGGCTGGACCTGGACCTGGAGGTCCTCGACCTGGCTCTCGCCGAGGTGCCGAGCCCGGCCTTCACCGACCGCATCGCCGCGGCCGACGCCTTCGTCGTCGTCACCCCGGAGTACAACCACTCCTTCCCAGGTCCGTTGAAGGTGGCGGTCGACAGCGTCCGGGAGCAGTGGGCGGCCAAGCCGGTCGCGTTCGTCTCCTACGGCGGGGTCTCCGGAGGGCTGCGCGCGGTGGAGGCCCTGCGGCCGGTCTTCGCCGAGCTCCACGCCACCACGATCCGCGAGACGGTGAGCTTCGCGTCGTACTGGGAGCTGTTCGACGTGGACGGCCGGCTGAAGGACCCCGCCGGGCCCGACGCCGCCGCTACCGCGCTGCTGGAGCAGTTGTTGTGGTGGGCGCACGCGCTCCGCGACGCCCGGCTCGCCCGCCCTTACGGCTGCCCGACGTGAGGGCCGGGCCCGCGCACCCGGTCCGTGTCGGCCTGGTCCTCGGCGCGCTGATGGCGCCGACGTCGCTCGGCATCTCCGCGACGGCGGTCGCCCTGCCGCGGCTCGGCGCTGACCTCGGCCTGGCGGGTCCGCGGACCGCCTGGGTGCTGGCCGGTCACGCCCTGGCTCTCGCCGTCGGGACGGCCCTGTCGGGCCGCGTCGCAGACCTGCACGGGCTCCGGCAGACCCTGCTCGCAGGCGTTGCGCTGCTGCTCATCGGGTCCGCCGTCGCGGCGCTGGCATCGGGGTTCGGGCAGCTGCTCATCGGACGGCTCGTGCAGGGGGCGGGCGGCGCGGCAGTGTCGATCTCCGCGCTCGGCACCATGAGCGCGACCGCGAGCGCACCCGACCGAGCCCGCACCCTCGGCGCTATGACGTCGGTGATCGCGGCGATGCGGGCGCCGGGTCACTGGTCGGTGGGCTGCTCACCGACCTGGTGGGCTGGCGCGCCGTCGTGGCGCTGCCCGCACTCGCCGCACTGGCCCTGCCCGCGGCCGCCCGGCTCGCCCCGACCACGCCGCGGGCGCGGGGACGCCTGGACCTGCCCGGGGCGGCCCTGCTCGCGCTCACCGCCGGCAGCGCGGTCGTCCTGCTGCAGGCGCACAGCACCGGCCTGACCCGGCCGACCGTGCTCGCCGTCGCCGTCGTCGCCCTGCTCGCCCTCGCCCTGCTGCCAGGCCACGCCCGCCGACGGCCCGACGGGTTCCTGCCGGCCGCCGTCGTCGGCGACCCCGCCTTCCGGCGCTACGCCTTCGTGGGGATGAGCCTGTTCGCCGGGTACCTGTCCATGCTGTTCGCCGCGCCGCTCCTGCTCGCTCAGCGCCAAGGCTGGGGACCGCTGCAGATCGGGCTGGCCCTGCTGCCCGCCGCGGCCGCCGCAACCCTAGCCGCCCGACTGGCCGGCGCAGCCGCCGAGCGCCGCTCCGAGCGCCACGTCGCCCTGGCGCTGACACTGACCAGCGCCACCGGCCTGATCGTCGCCGCGCTCGTCGTCAGCACCGCCGCGACCGTCCTCGGCCTCGCCGCGACCGTCTCTGCCTTCGCCGCCGGTCAGGTCCTGCTGGTCGGCGCCGTCACGCGGCTCGTGCCGGCAGCGGTCACCGGCTCCGCGCTCGCCCTGTTCAACTTCCTGTTCATCCTCGGCGGATCGCTCGGTTCCGCCGCCACCGGCGGCCTCGCGGACGCGCTCACCCTGCCCGGTGCGCTGGCCCTCATGGCCCTGCTGCCTCTCGGCGGCGCAGCACTCTCTCAGGGGATGAGCGGGGAGCCGCCCGAGCGCGCCCGTCACCACCCAGCCGGGACGCCTACCTGGTCGAGGAAGGACCCCAGCCGGATGGTCTGACACTCGCTGCTGGGCCCGTCACCGGTCCTCGGGAAGGGCAACGAGCTGGCTGATCGGTGTCAGGCCGTGGGTCCGTGGCGGTGCGGTCAGACCGCGGCGACCTTGCCGCTGTAGACCGTGTACGTCGTACCGCAGCCCTCGGCGTGCTTGCGGACTGCAGCCCGCTCAGGAGTCGCGGCAGACACCTCGTACGCGTCCTCATCGGGCCAGAACAGCTCGGCAACGAGGTACGGCGTGCCGCCCCTCGGGTGGCTGAGCTGGAAGCCGCTCAACCCGGGCACGGCCTTGACAAGGGGAACGTGCTCATCGGTGTACCGGCGGTCGAAGGTCTCCTTGTCGGCCGGCTCGTCGTAGGTCACGGTCAGTCGGTACATCGCCAGGTCCCACCCTTGATCGTCGGATCCGCGTGCTCGGCCGCCAGGAGCGACGATCGATCTTGGCACCGACCTGATGGCTGACCGCGCCCAGCATCACACCCGCCCCGCCGGGAACACGGTGCCACCTCGGACGGCGGGCATCCCGGGCGGCACCTGCCGTTCAACGCGGGGCAGACGTAGCGTCCCGGGCATGGCGGAACCAGGTGTGGCGCTCGGTGCGGTCAACGTCCAAGCGGCTGACCCAGCGGCGCTGGCCGGCTTCTGGTCCAGGTTCTGTCTCGCGCCGGGTCTGATGGAGGCTCTCATCGCACGCGAGGATGAGAGTCATGGCAGCACCGAGGAAGTACCCGGACGAGCTCCGAGAGCGGGCGACCCGGTTGGCGGTCGAGGCGCGGCGTGA
>JAODNQ010000258.1 GCA_025464695.1 Frankiales bacterium
GCTCCAGGTCGGCCGCCGCGGCGTCCGGCCCGGCTCGGTCGCGGCCGGCCTGCTGCCCGCGGGGCGGCAGAGCACCGAGGGCATCAGCCGGCCCCTGCGACAGGTCTTCGGCGACGCCTGGCCCGACCGCGACCTGCGGGTCTGCGCCGTCCGGGTCCGCGACGCGCGCCGCGTCGTCTTCGGCACCGGCGACGCACCGGTGGTCGACGTCGCCACCGCGGTCGCCGCCTCCTGCGCGATCCCCGCCTACTTCGCCCCCGTCCAGGTCGGTGCCGACCGCTACGTCGACGGCGGGGTCCACTCCCCCACCAACGCCGACGTGCTGCTGCCCGACCGCCTGGACCTCGTGCTGGTGCTCTCGCCGATGACGCTGGCCAAGGGCGCGGGCCGGCCCGCGGACCTCCCGCTGCGGCTGGCCGTCGGCCGGTACCTGGCCACCGAGGTGCGCCGCCTGCGCCGGTCCGGCACCCGCGTCGTGGTCGTGCAGCCCACCGCCCGCGACCTCGCCGTCATGGGCACCAACCCGATGGCCGGCGCCCGGGCCCGCGACGTCGTGGGCACCGTGGCGGGCAGCGTCCGCGCGCGGCTCGAGCGGCAGGGGACGCTCGCCGCGGCCCTCGGCTAGAGGGTCAGCGCGACCAGCCCGACCACGCCGCTGACGGCGGCCACCGCCGCGGTCGCCGACAGCAGGACGTCGCGGGGGAAGACCGAGCGCACCATCAGCAGCGAGGGCAGCGACAGCGCGGGCAGGGACAGCAGCAGCGCGACCGCGGCGCCCGTCCCCGCCCCGACGGCCAGCAGCGCCGCGGCGGCCGCCACCTCCGCGCCGGTGGGCACCGCCATCAGCGTCCCGACGGCCGCGAGCAGCAGCACGGCGCCGACGCCGAGCGCGGTGCCGTCCATGGGCAGCAGCCCGCGCAGCGCCCCCACGACGACGATCAGGAGCAGGTACTCCGGGACCAGCCGCAGGGCGAGCCGGGCCAGGGCGCGCAGGTAGCCGGTGGGGGTCGCCGGGACGTCGTCGGCCGGGGCGGCGACGACGGCCGGTGCGCGCCCCCGCACGAGCAGGGCGAGGCCGGCGACGAGCAGGACCCCGAAGGCCACCCGCAGCGCGACGAGCTCCCAGGGCAGGACGAACGCGGCGAAGGCGATCACGACCGGGTTCAGCGCCGGGTTGCCGACCCAGACCGCCAGGGCCGGCCCGACGGCGGCGCCCCACCGGCGCAGCCCGACGGCGACCGGGGCCGCGCAGCAGGTGCACATCATGCTCGGCAGGGCCGCCGCGCTGCCGCGCAGGGAGCTGCCGAGGCCCTCCCGGCCGAGCGCCCGCTGCAGCCAGCGCGCCGGCAGCAGGACCTCGACGGCCGCGGCGAGGAGCAGCCCGGCGACGAGGGCGGGCCAGATCGCGGTCAGGTAGGCGCGGGCGTAGTCGAGGGCCGACCCGCCGGAGGCCAGCAGGGACGGCCCGAGGGTGCCGGTGCGGTGCACCAGCGGGACCTTGAGGCTGTACGGCTGCCACGTGGCACAGGTCAGCAGCCCGGCGGCGAGCGCCGCGGCGAGCAGGACGGCGGCGAGGTCGCGGCGGGGCAGGGCGCGGGTCGTGCTGGTCACGCCGCCACGCTACGACCCGGCAGGGGTCAGCCGCGCTGGCGGTACTGCTCCGCGAGGGCGAGCACCTTGCGCACGTACCAGTCGGCGTGGTTGTAGGCGAAGATCCCGTCGTACAGGCCCTGGGCGTCGCGCCCCGCGCCGTTGCGGCACAGGTACAGCGCCGCGGCCGGGACGGCGTCGAACGGGTCGTTGATGTCGGCGTCGCCGTCGCGGTCGCCGTCGACCCCGTAGGAGGCCCACGTCGACGGGAGGAACTGCATGGGGCCGAGGGCACCGGCGCTGGAGGGGCCGTTGTTGCGTCCGTGGCCGCTCTCGACCTGGCCGATGGCGGCGAGCACCGTCCAGGACAGGCCGCGGCAGTAGCGGGCGGACTGCTGGTAGAGCTCGAGGTAGGTGCGGGGCTTGCCGGTGGTGACCGCAGGCACGCGCTCGGGGCGCAGGACTGTGACGTCCGCCTTCCCCGTGACGGCGAGGACCGCCGCGCGCAGCCGCCCGACGGTGCGGCTGGGGGCCGCGAGCAGCACCGCGGTGGACCGCTGAACGCCGAGGCGCTGCGCGACGTCGCGGCGGACCACGAGGTCGACGTGCGGCACGGCGAACGCCGCGACGGCGCCGAGCCGGCCCTGGACCGGGGCGGACCCGGTCACCTGCAGGTCCTTGCCCAGCTCGAGCCCGGCGCGGCGCTGGAGGTCGTAGGAGGACGCGAGCTCGCCCCGGGCGACGGACTGCCACAGCGGGTCGGACGACGCGGTCTCGGACGGCGTGAACGCGCGGAAGGTCGACGGGTCGACGCCGGCGACCCGGCCGGTGCGGCCGGAGGGCAGGGCGACGGTGCCGACGTCGAGCGCGGTCAGGGCGGTGACACCCTTGACGTCGTCGAGGGCCTTCAGCTGCGCGGCGGACAACCCGCCGGGGACCTCGACGAGCAGGTCCGGCACCTGCAGCGCGCCCAGGGGGCGCACCGGCGAGGCCGAGGGGGACACGGCGGCAGCACGCGACGGCGACGCCGAGGGCGCCGGGGACGCGGAGGCGGAGGCGGAGGCGGACGCGGAGGGCTCCGCCACGGGTGCGGGGTCGGGCAGCAGGGCGGCGTCGGGGAGCGGCAGCGCGAGGGACGCCGTGGTGGCGACCGCGCTCTGCGGCACGACCGCGCTCGAGAAGCCGTGCAGCGCCACGCCGGACGCCGAGCACGCCGTCAGGAGCAGGGCGACGGCGACCACGCCGGGAGCGGTCGCACGGGCTCGGGCGGCTCTGGTCGTCCTGCCTCGCCGCACGCGTCCCCCGGTCTCCGTGGCGCTCCCGTGACCGGTCCGCCGTGCTCGCGCGCCTGGTGTCAGACGCGTCACAAGGGACATAGTGCCTGATCACCCCCCTCGAGATCAACGGACGTCCTGCGATCCGCCCCCCGGGCTGGCTGTCGGCCGGCCCAGCGGGCAGGCTGCCGTCATGACCGTCTGGGACGTCGCCGTCGTCGGCACGGGCCCTGCGGGGGCCGCCGCGGCGCGGGCCGCCGCTGCCACCGGCGCCGCCACGGTGCTGCTCGAGCGGGCGTCGCTGCCCCGCTACAAGCGTTGCGGGGGCGGGCTGGTGGGTGCCTCGCAGGCCGCGGTCCTGGCCACCGGCGTCGACCTGCCGGCGCTGTCGCGCGACACCGTCGGCCGCCTCACCTTCACCTGGCGCGGCCGCCAGGAGTTCACCCGGACCGCCCCCGCCTTCCTCCCCATGGTCCTGCGGAGCGAGCTCGACGCCGCGCTGGTGGCCGCCGCGGTCGACGCGGGGGCGGTGCTCCGCGAGGGCGTGACGGTGACCTCCTACGCCGAGGACCGCGGCGTCGTCACCCTCGGCACCAGCGGCGGCGACCTGCGCGCCCGCGCCGTCGTCGGGGCGGACGGGTCGCAGGGCAGGGCGGCGGCGCACGTCGGCGTCGTCAGCGGCCAGGTCGACCTGGGGATGGAGGCCGAGCTGCCGACGCCGGCCGGGTCGGACTGGGACGGCCGGGTGCTGCTCGACTGGGGCCCCGTCCCCGGCTCCTACGGCTGGGTCTTCCCCAAGGGCGACACCCTGACGGTCGGCGTCATCGGGGCCCGCGACCAGGGGGCGGCGGTCCGCGCCTACTACCGCGCCCTCCTCGCCCGCCTGGGCCTGGACCCCGCCACCGCCCTGCACGACGGCGGCCACCTCACCCGCGTCCGGGCTCCGGGCTCGCCGCTGCGGCGCGGTCAGGTGCTGGTCGCCGGCGACGCCGCCGGGCTGCTGGAGCCGTGGACCCGGGAGGGCATCAGCTTCGCCCTGCGCAGCGGCGCGCTGGCGGGGGCCGCTGCGGCCGGCGACGTCGCCGCCTACCCGCAGGCGGTCGCCCGGGCCCTGGGGCCGGAGGTCGACGGCGGGCGGCAGGCCCTGGAGGTGTTCACCCGGCACCCCGGCACCGTGCACACCGTCCTGCGCACCGTGCCGGGGATGTGGGAGCTGTTCGTGCGGCTGGTCGGCGGCGCGACGTCCGTTCCGGAGCAGCTGCAGCGGCGGCGGATCGCGGCCCTCGTCCGCGTGCTCGGCGGCTCTTCACCCCGCTGACACCTCTCGGCAACACAGCGTGACGACGATGGGGAGGCACCACACCCGACCACCCCTCCCGGGAGCCCCTCATGTCGCTGCTGACCACCTGGACCACCGCCCACGTGCCGACGCGCCGCACCATCCCCTCCGCTCCGGAGCCGCGTGCGCCGCACGACGGTCCGCGGCCGGCCTGGGACTGCGCCAACTGCGCGGTCCTCAACCCCGGCGTCCGCAAGCGCTGCACCGACTGCGGCACCACGCGCGACTAGGGCGCCTCACCGCGGCGGCGGGCCACGGGTGCGTGCCAGTCGCGCGCGACCCCGACCGTGCGGAGCGTGAACACCAGGGCGGCGCCGACCACGGCCCACGGCGCCCTCGGCAGGCCCAGGCCGTCGGCCGTCGTCACGACGGCGGCGCCGAGCAGGGCCGGCACGGCGTAGACCTCGCGCCGCAGCACCACGGGCACCTGCCCGACCAGCACGTCCCGGGCCACGCCGCCCCCGATGCCGGTCAGGCAGCCGAGCGTGACGGCCGCAGCGGCACCCAGACCGGCGTCCAGCGCCTTGGTGGTCCCGGCGGCCACGAAGAGGCCGAGCCCGGCGGCGTCGAACAGGCGCACCGCCCCGGCCAGCCGCTCCACCCAGGGGCTGAAGAAGAACGCCAGCAGCCCGGCTCCCAGGCTGGTGACGAGGAACCCGCTGCCGGCCAGCGCCGCGGGCGGGTGCGCGTCGAGCAGGACGTCGCGCAGGAGACCGCCGCCGACGGCGGTCACGGCGCCGAGCACGAGGACGCCGAACACGTCGAGCCGCTGCGCCACCCCGAGGGCGGCGCCCGACAGCGCGAACACGAAGACGCCGAGCAGGTCCAGGACCTGCAGCAGGCCCGGGTCACCCAGTCCTGTCACCGGGTGCCCCGGGCCGGTGGCGTCACGGCGCGAACTCCGCCCGGACGGCGTCCCCGTGCTCGTCCAGCGCCGGCGCGGCCGGCCGCTCCGCGGGGTCGGGGTAGCCCGAGGCCTTCACGGGGTTGCCGGGGACCCGCAGGCCGCCGGCCGAGACCACCATCCGCCGCGCCTCCGTCTGGGCCGACCCGACGGCCTCCGTGACGCTGCTGATCGGCCCGCACGGCACGCCCGCGGCCTCCAGCACGCCCAGCCAGTGCGCCGTCGACGCCGTCCCCAGCACGCCCTCGAGCTCGTGCTTGAGCGGCCCGCGGTGCTCGTGCCGCAGGGCGTTGGTGGCGTAGCGGCCGTCGGTGAGCAGACCGGGCAGGCCGAGCGCGGCCGCGAGCGCCCCGAACAGCAGGTCGTTGGCGGCGCAGACGCTGAGGTCGCCGTCGGCGCAGGCGAAGGTGTCGAAGGGAGCGATCGACTGGTGGGCGTTGCCGATCCGCGGCGGCTCGAGGCCGGTGGACAGGTACGACAGCGCCGCCCCCTCGAGCAGCGACACCGTGGCGTCGAACATGGCGATGTCCAGGTGCGTGCCGCGGCCGGTCCGGGCGAGGCCGAGGAGCGCGCTGGTGACGGCGCCGAAGGCGTAGAGGCCGGCCGAGAGGTCCGCCACCGGGGCGCCCGGCTTCACCGGGGGGCCGTCCGGCTCCCCCGTGATCGCCAGCAGCCCGCTCATCCCCTGCACGACGGCGTCGTAGGCGGGGCGCTGCGACCAGGGGCCGGTGTGGCCGAACCCGCTGATGGAGCAGTAGACGAGCGCCGGAGCCTGCTCGAGCAGCTGGTCCGCGCCGAGGCCCAGGCGGCCCATGACCCCGGGGCGGTAGTTCTCGACGACGACGTCGGCGCGGAGCGCGAGCGTCCGGGCGGTGGCGAGGTCGGCCGGCGCCTTGAGGTCGAGGGCCACCGACTCCTTGCCCCGGTTGACCCGGGCGAAGTACAGGCTGCGGCCGTCGGGCGCGAACGGGCCGTAGGACCGGGAGTCGTCACCGGTGACCGGCCGCTCCACCTTCACCACCCTGGCGCCCAGGTCCGCCAGCATCATCGTGGCGAACGGGCCGGCGAGCACCCGGCTGAAGTCGGCGACGAGCAGCCCCGCCAGAGGGCCTTCCGAGGGAGCGGTCACCCGTCCAGTCTCGCGCCTGGTGTGAACATCCGGTCACAGAGTCCGACCGTGGGGCGTTCCAGCGGGAACGCCGGGGGCAGGTGTGGTGTTGTGGATGACGTGACCGGAACCGTGACCTCGCCCGCCCCCTCTCTGACCGCTGCCGACCGCTGCGACCGTTGCGGTGCCCAGGCCTTCGTCCGTGTGCTGCTCACGTCCGGGGACCTGCTGTTCTGCGCGCACCACGCCAAGGCCTACGAAGACAAGCTCAAGCCGTCCGCCGTGGACTGGGTCGACGAGACCGCGGCGCTGCAGCCCTAGACCGCTCCAGCGCCGGGACGCTCCAGCTCGACGCCGCCGTCCCGGTCCCGCACCCGCGGGGCCGGGACGTCGTCGTCTGCGGGCCCGCGCCGCTGAGCCCGTGCGCACTCAGCCCGTCTGCGTGGTCCTGCCCTCGCGGACGTCCACCGGCCGCCCGTCCAGCAGGTACCTGCCGGTGTCCAGCCCCTCGACCCGCCATCGCCCGTCGGCCCGGACCCGGGTCGCGAACACGGGTCCGCGTGGCAGCACACGGTCGGTCGCCCCGACGGCCCGCCGCAGCAGCACCTGCTCCCCGGGACGGCCGGCGCCCTCGACCGCCCCGCCCGGGACGAGCACGACGTCGACGCGCTCCCCGCAGCGCCCGACGGCGCGCACCTGCCGCCAGGCGACGTCGGCGACCCCGGGCGAGCGCTCCACCACGGGACCGGCGTCGGGCGACGGCGCGTAGGGCGCGAGGACCAGGTCGGTGCCGCACCGGACGACGTACCGGCCGGTCTCGTCCGTCCGGGTGAGCACCCGCGACAGGTCGGTGGGCAGCACCGCCACCCGCGCCAGGGGGCGGCCGGCGGTGTCGGTGACGCGCCCCGAGACCCGGTCCGGCACGGCCGCCGAGGGGTCGGGTGCGGCCAGCTGCAGGCTCTCCCGCGGGCCGCCGTCGGGCAGGAGCACCGCGGTCCCGAGACCGACCAGGGCCACCACCGCCGCGACCGACCCCGCTCCCGCCGCCCGTCGGCGGCCGGCGGTCCGGGCGCGCGACGCGCCGTCCGCG
>JAODNQ010000275.1 GCA_025464695.1 Frankiales bacterium
ACACGCCGATCGCCGCCGCCGCCGCAGCGGCCGTGCGGGTCCTGTCCGGGCGGGGCTTCGAGACCTTCCCCAAGCCCGCGAAGCTGCGGGTCATCACGGTGGCGAACCAGAAGGGCGGCGTCGGCAAGACGACCAGCGCCGTCAACCTCGCTGTCGCGCTGGCCCTGCACGGGGCCGAGGTGCTCGCCATCGACCTCGACCCGCAGGGCAACGCCAGCACTGCGCTCGGCGTCGAGCACCACGTCGGCACCCCGGACGTCTACAGCGTGCTCGTCGACGGCGCGGCCATCGCCGACGTCGTCCAGCCCGCGGCCGGCGTGCCCCGGCTGCGCTGCGTGCCCGCCACCATCGACCTGGCCGGCGCCGAGATCGAGCTGGTGAGCATGGTCGCCCGCGAGCACCGGCTCCGGCGCGCGATCGAGGCCTACGTCGCGGCCGAGGGCAAGGACCTCGACTACGTCGTCGTCGACTGCCCGCCCAGCCTGGGGCTGCTCACCGTCAACGCGATGGCGGCCACGCAGGAGGTGCTCATCCCGATCCAGTGCGAGTACTACGCGCTCGAGGGGCTCGGCCAGCTGCTGAAGACGGTCGAGCTCGTGCGGGCGAACCTCAACCCGGTGGTCGCCGTGTCGACGATCCTGCTGACCATGTACGACGGCCGCACCCGGCTGGCCGACCAGGTCGCCGAGCAGGTGCGCAGTCACTTCGGCGACCTCGTGCTCAGTGCGGCCGTGCCGCGCAGCGTCCGGGTGTCGGAGGCGCCGGGGTACGGGCAGTCCGTCGTGACCTACGACCCCGGGTCCCGCGGGGCGCTGGCCTACGTCGAGGCCGCGAAGGAGCTCGCGACGCGGGGAGCGAGCGCGTGAGCAAGCCCCAGGGCGGGCTCGGCCGCGGCATCAGCGCCCTCATCCCCACCGGCCCGACGCCGCCCCCGCAGCCCGCCGGCGCGCGCTTCGTGGAGCTGCCGCTCGACGCCATCACGCCCAACGCCGTCCAGCCGCGGTCGCACTTCGACGAGGAGGCCCTGGCCGAGCTCGTCCACAGCATCCGCGAGGTCGGGCTGCTCCAGCCCGTCGTCGTGCGCGAGACCGCGCCGGGCGCCTACGAGCTGGTCATGGGCGAGCGCCGCTGGCGGGCGTCCCGGGAAGCCGGTCTCGACCGCATCCCCGCCATCGTCCGGCAGACCGCCGACGACGACATGCTCCGCGACGCGCTGCTGGAGAACCTGCACCGCAGCCAGCTCAACCCGCTCGAGGAGGCCGCGGCCTACAGCCAGCTGCTCGCGGACTTCGGCGCCACGCACGAGGAGCTGGCCCAGCGGATCGGCCGCAGCCGGCCGCAGATCAGCAACACGCTGCGCCTGCTCGGGCTGCCGCCCGCGGTCCAGCGCCGGGTCGCCGCCGGCGTGCTCAGCGCCGGCCACGCGAGGGCCATCCTCGGTCTGCCGACGGCGGAGGCCCAGGAGGCGATGGCGGCGCGGGTCGTGGCCGAGGGCATGAGCGTGCGTGCCGTCGAGGAAGCCGTGGCGCTCGCGGGGAGCGAGCCCGACGACGCCGCGCCCCGCCGCAAGGCCCGCACGCAGCCGCCCGTCGAGTACGCCGTCGTCGCCGACCGGCTCGCCGACCGGCTCGAGACCCGGGTCCGGGTCGACGGCGGTGCGGGCCGCAAGGGCCGGATCGTCGTGGAGTTCGGTGGGCCGGAGGACCTGCAGCGGATCCTCGCGGTGCTCGGAGACGCTCCTCCGACCTAGCGGGCCTCCAGTCGTGCGGGAGCGGTGCCGAGAGCAGTGCGACGGCCGTACCGCGTGACCTCGTCGGGACTCCCGGCGGGCAGGGGTGCGGTCCGGCCGCGCTCCGCGTCCGTGTCCCGCCGAGAGGTCCGCCCGTCGTGCTCCCAGGTCTGCTCCCGCGTCGCCCGAGCCGGACGGCTCCCTCGGCGGGACGCCTGGGCCGCGGCGTGCTCGCGCTGTCCCTGCTGGTCGCACCGCTCAGCCTGCTCGGCGCGGCGCCGGCCGAGGCGGCGTCGAGCCTGACGATCAGGCCCACCACCTGGGACGTGATCGGCATCGACAGCAACGACCCGAGCACCGGCCCGGACGTGTTCCCCGTCGGTGCCCGGATCTGCAACACCGGGACGACCCCCGCGACGGGGACCACGGCGGACCTGCTGTTCGGCGGCGACAAGGTGGTCGACGACCCGTACCTCTCGGTGCAGGGCGCGACCACGGTGGCCCTCGGGGACCTCGCCCCCGGAGCCTGCGCCGACGCCTCCTTCGGCATCCAGGTCCAGCGCACGACCCTCGCGTTCGACACCACGCAGCGCTACACGATCGTGGCCGGCTCGACGAGCGGCCCGTCGGTCAGCACCCCCGCGGACCGCCAACTGTACGTCGAGCACCTGATCTCGCAGAACCGCAACGACGTGCAGACGGTGACCGGACCCTCCACGGTCTACGTCGGCGGCACCTACACCTACCGGGTCACGGCCTCCACGGCGACGCAGGGCTACGAGCAGCTCGAGTCGTTCCTGACGTTCCCGAACACGGTCTTCCGGCTGCTGTCGACCAGGGCCACCTACGCCTCGCCCGCCGGCGCCACGAACGACCTCCTCTACGCCGACGCCTGCGGCTGGGATCCCGTCATCGGCCTCACGCCCCCGCAGGGCACGTACCTGTCGTGCCTGGACACCTCCGTCCCGGACCGGTTCGCCGGCGGCAAGGCCGGGGGCGACATCACGATGGAGTACGTCGTCAGGGTGATCGCTCCCGGGTCCGGGACCCTGTCGAGCCTGGTCTACGACTACTCCGGCTCCTCGTTCCACTACAACGGCGACTACGGCACCGGCACGAACGCGCTGCCGTTCACCGCCGTCGACAGCGACCTCGCCGTCACCAAGGAGCACGTCGGGACCTTCCAGCGGGGCTCCTCCGCCAGCTACACGATCACCACCACCAACGTCGGCTCCGCGGCGGTCGACGGTCCGCTGACCGTCACCGACACCCTGCCGCCCGGCATGACCTTCGTCGCGGGCACCGGCGCCGGCTACAGCTGCGGAGCCCGCGGTCAGGTCGTCACCTGCACTCTCACGGGTCCGACGGCGTCCGGGCAGCGGCGTCCGCTGCTGCTGACGGTCGACGTCGGCACCGGGACCGCCGATCCGTCCACGAACACCGCGGCCGTCGCTCCGGCCCCCTTCGAGTCCGACACCACGAACAACACCGCCCGCGACGTGACCGCCGTCAACAGCGCGCCGGTCGCCGCCCCCGACGCCGTCACCACCTCGCAGGGGGAGGCGGTCACGCTCGACCCGCGCCTCGGCGACACGGACCCCGACCCCGCCGACCGGCTGATCCTCACGGGGCCCCTCACCCGTACGGCCACCGCCCACGGGTCGGTCCTGTGCACCGCCACGAGCTGCACGTACACCCCGGCCCGCGGGTACGTCGGCCCGGACACCTTCTCGTACCAGGTCACCGACGGCCGGGGCGGCACGTCGTCCGCCGTCGTCACGGTCCAGGTCCTCGACCGGGTCCCCGGCTTCGACGACACCGTGGCAGCCAACACCGCGCAGACCGCCGTCGCCGGCAGCGGCAGCTACGCCCGCCTCGTGGCCACCGACCCCGACGCCGACGACGTCCTCTCCTACGCGCTCGCCCCGACCAGCGCGCCGCTGCCGGCCGGCGTCACCCTGACCCCGGACGGCCGGCTCCTCGGCAGCCCGACGACGCCCGGCACCTACCCCGTGACGGTGGTGGTCGACGACGGCAAGGGCGGCAGCGACACCACGACCCTGACGCTCACCGTCACCGACCCGGGCACCGCGCAGGTCGGGGACCTGGTCTTCGCCGACCTGGACGGCGACGGTGCGCGCGACGTCGGCGAGCCCGGCCTGTCCGGCGCGACCGTGGTCGTGAGCCAGGGTGGCAGCCGGGTCGCGACTGCGACGACGGGGCCGGACGGCAGCTACGCCGTCGCCGGCCTGCTCGCCGGCACGTACACGGTGACGCTGACACCGCCGGCCGGCTACACGGCGACGACGCCCTCCTCGCTCACCCGGACAGTGGGGGCCGGGTCGACCGTGACCGATGCCGACTTCGGCGCGCAGGCGCAGCAGGGCACGGTGGTCGTCACCGTGTTCTCCGACTACGACCGGGACGGCACGCAGACCGCCGGGGAGACCGTGCGGCCCGGGACGACCGTCACGGCCACCCCGGTGTCGGGTCCACCGACGGTCCTCGTCACGACGAACACCGGCGACGTCGTCCTCACGCTCGACGCGGGCACGTACACGCTCACCGCGACCACCGGTCCCGGGCAGCTGGTCACCACAGGTCCGCTCACCGTCGTCGTCGCCCCGGGCTCGAGCACGACGGGCCTCGCGATCGGGATCGACGAGGACCGCGCGCCGGTGGCGGTCGACGACGCCGCGACCACGCCCCGCGGTACCGCCCTGACCCTCGACCCCCGAGTGCTCGACACCGACCCCGACGGCGACCCGCTGTCCGTGGTGCCGCAGCCGCCGACCCGCACCGCCCACGGCTCGGTCACCTGCACCGCGACCAGCTGCACCTACACGCCGGACGCCGGCTTCGAGGGCACCGACAGCTTCCTGTACACGGTCGAGGACGGGGTCTCCGTCGGGCAGCAGAGCCTGCGCGACACCGGGCTCGTGACGGTGACGGTCACCGGCCCCGGGAACGCCCCGCCGGCGTTCACCGCGGCGGCCGCCAACGACGCGCAGACCGTCGGCGTCGGTGCCCCGCTCACGCCGCTCGAGGCGACCGACCCCGACGGGGACCGGTTGACCTACGCGGTCACCGGCGGCGCCCTGCCCGCGGGCGTCACCCTGGCTGCCGACGGCACCTTCTCGGGCCGCCCGACCACCCCCGGCACCACGACCGCGGTCGTCACCGTGTCCGACGGCCAGGGCGGCACGGCCACCACCTCGTTGCAGGTCGTCGTCGTGGGCGGCACCCTCGGCGACCTCGTGTTCGACGACGCCGACGGCGACGGCGTGCAGGACGCGGGCGAGGCCGGGTACCCGACGCCCGTCCTCGTGACCCTGCGCAGCGCCACCGGCACCGTGGCGACGACCACGACAGCGACCGACGGCAGCTACTCCTTCGCCGGCCTCGCTGCCGGTGACTACAGCGTGGCGCTGTCCGGCCTGCCGGCCGGCACTGTCGTCACCAGCAGCCCGGGCACGGTCACCGTGGCGACGGGCCAGACGCGGGACGACGTCGACCTCGGGGTGCAGCAGCGGACGGCCGACGTGCCGGTCCTGCTGTTCCGCGACGACGACGGCGACGGCGTCCAGGACGCCGGCGAGCCCGGCCTCGCGGGAGGCTCCGTCACCCTGACGGGCCCCGGGTCGCCCGGACCGCGGCAGACCGGGCCCGACGGCACGACCACGTTCTCCGGCCTCGCGGCCGGCAGCTGGACGGTCACCGTCGTGGCGCCCGCCGGCACCGCCTTCACCGTGCCCGCCACCACGGGGAGCGCCGCCAGCCGGACCGTCGTGCTGTCCGCCGGCACCCCGGCCGCACCCCAGGTGTTCGGGGTCCGGGCGCTCGGGGTCCCGACGCCCACCGCGGCCCCGGTCGCCGTCGACGACCTCGCGACCACCGACGCCGGGGTGCCTGTCACCACCGACGTCCTGACGAACGACACCGACGCCGACGGCGACCGGCTCGCGGTCACCAGCCCGCGCAGCACCACCGTGACGGCGCAGGGTGGCAGCGTCACCTGCACCGCCACCAGCTGCACCTACACGCCGGCCCCCGGGTTCGTCGGTGCCGACGCCTACGGCTACACCGTCGACGACGGCCACGGGGGCACGGACACGGGCACGGTCAACGTCACGGTGCGCCCGCCGACAGCCCCGGGCGGTACGCCCGTCGCGCCCCCCGTCGCGCGGGACGACACCTACACGGTGCCCGCGGGCGCCAGGACAGCCCTCCCCGTCCTGCTCAACGACACGGCCGCCGGGGGCGGCGCGGTGACCGTGGTCAGCAGCACGACGCCGGCCACCGGCACCGTCAGCTGCACCGCCACCGGCTGCAGCTACGACGCTCCCGCCGGTGCCGCGGGCGACGTGGTCACGTTCGACTACACGGTCGAGGACAGCGCCGGGCAGCGCGACACTGCCACGGTCACCGTGACGGTCGCGGCGGCACCGACCCCCGTCGACCCGCCGCCGGCCTTCACCGCCGCGCCGGCCAACACCACCCAGACCGTCGCGGTCGGGTCGCCGCTGTCCCCGGTCGTGGCCACCGACGACCGCAGCCCGGTCACCTACAGCGTCGACCCCACCACCCTGCCGCCCGGGGTCACCGGCATCGACCCCGCGACCGGTGCGTTCCGCGGCACCCCGACGACGCCGGGCACCTACCCGGTCGTGGTCACCGCGACGGCGGGTGGCGGCAGCGCGACCACGACCCTGACGGTCGTGGTCCCCGACAGGGCGCCCGTCGCGGCCGACGACGCGGCCACCACCCCGGCCGGCACGCCCGTCGTGGTCGAGGTGCTCGCGAACGACACCGATGCGGACCCGGGCCAGCAGCTGACCGTCGTCGCCGTCTCCGTCCCCAGCTCCGGCTCGGTCAGCTGCACCGCTGCCGGCCAGTGCACCTACGTCCCCGGCGCGACGACCGGCGCCGCGACGTTCACCTACACCGTGAGCGACGGGGCAGGCCGGACCGGGACGGCGACCGTGACCGTGACCGTGACGGCTGCGACCGCACCGGTCACGCCGCCGACCGGCCCGCCGCTGCCGCCTGCGGCGCCGGGCACGGCGTCCCCGAGCCCCGACCCGGGTCCGTCGCCCACCCCCGCTCCGGACGTGCCGGGGAGCTCGTCGCCCTCGCCCAGCCCGAGCCCCACGCCCAGCCCGACCCCCTCGCTCACCACCTCGACGTCGACCCCGAGCGTCGCCCCGTCCCCGTCCCCGTCCGCGAGCACGACGACGTCGGCGTCCTCGACCGCGACGCCGGCTCCGACCGCAACGCCGTCTCCGACCGCAAGCCCGTCTCCTACCGCGACCCCGTCTCGGAGCGCGTCCCCGTCCGCGTCCCCGTCCTCGTCCGCGGTGCCCAGCCCGACCCCGTCGGCATCCTCGACCGCCCTGCCGACCCCGACCCCGACCCCGACCCCGGCTGGGGGCAACCGCGCGCCGGTTGCGCGCGACGACGCCGCGCGGACCACCGCGGGCACGGCCGTGACGATCCCGCTGCTGGGCAACGACGACGACCCGGACGGCGACCCGCTCGTCCTGACCCTGTCGAGCCGGCCGGCCCGCGGGACGGTGCTCTGCACCCGGACCGCCTGCACCTACGAGCCGGCCGCCGGGTCCACCGGCACCGACGCGTTCACCTACACGGTGGAGGACGGGAAGGGCGGCACCGACAGCGCGACGGTCACCGTCACCGTCACCGTCACGGCCGGCCCGCCCGGGCAGGCCGGCCCGGGCACCGGCAGCACCGGTGACGGCGGCAGGAGCGGCGGCACGAGTCGCGGCGGGACGAAGGACGGCGCTGCGGCCGACGGCGCCACGGCGGCGGACGGTGCGACGGCGGGCAGCGGACCCGGCGGCACCGGCACGGGGGCTGGTCCGGGGTCAGGTACGGCCGGCGGCCCGGGCAGAGGCACCGGCACGGGCGGGACCGGCCCGAGCTCGGCCACGTCGGCCGGCAGCACCGGCGCCGGTCGCGGCCTTCCCCGCACGGGCTCCGACGTCGGCCTGCTGGGTCTGGCCGGCGGGCTGATGGTCCTGCTCGGCGGGGCCGTGATCGCGACGGTCCGCCCGACCCGGCGCCGGCTGACCACGGCGTAGGTCGGTCCTACCGGGCCGCGGCCTGCTCCAGCAGCTCCCGGAGCAGGCCGCCGAAGGACAGCGACGCCGCCTCGACAGCCATGGGCAGCAGCGACGTCTCGGTCATCCCCGGCGCGACGTTGACCTCGAGCAGGTGGCCCTGGCCGTCGGCGTCGACGATGAGGTCGGCGCGGGACAGGTCGCGCAGCCCGAGCGCGACGTGGGCGTCGACCGCGAGCCGTCCGACGGCGGCGGCCACCTCCTCCGTGAGCCGGGCCGGGGCGAAGTACTCGGTCGAGCCGGCGGTGTACCGGGCGGTGTAGTCGTAGACGCCGGACAGCGGCCGCACCTCGACGGCGGGCAGCGCCCGGGGGCCCTCCCCGGTGTCGACCACGGTGACCGCGACCTCGACGCCCTCGACGAAGCGCTCGACCAGGGCTGCCTCCCCGTAGGAGAAGCACTGCACCATGGCGGCGGGGAGGTCCTCGGCCTTGTCGACGGCGGAGCAGCCGAGCGCGGAGCCGCCCCGGGCGGGCTTGACCATGAGCGGCAGCCCGAGCCGGGCGACCAGCCGGTCGAGCACCGCGCCGGCGCCCAGCTCGCGGAAGGCGGCGTGCGGCAGGACGACGGAGTCCGGTGTGCGGAGGCCGGCGCGACGGACCAGCGTCTTCGCGGTCGGCTTGTCCCAGGCGGCGCGGCAGGCCTCCGGCGCGGAGCCGACGTAGGGCAGCCCGACGAGGTCGAGCACCTCGCGCAGCGCCCCGTCCTCCCCGGCACCGCCGTGCAGCGCCACGACCGCGGCGTCGTACGTGTGCTCGGCGAGGTGGGCGAGCAGGCCGGCGTCGGCGTCGCGGACCACCGCGTCGACGCCCTCGTGCTTGAGCGCGTCGGCCACGCGGCGGCCGGACTTCAGCGAGACGTCCCGCTCGTGGCTGAGCCCGCCGGCGAGGACGAGGTAGCGGGGGGTGGTCATGCCATGTCCGGCGCGGGCGTCTGGACGGCGGCGCTGCCGGTGCGGGCCCGCGTGGGACCGAAGGTCGACAGCAGGTCGAGCTCGGCCTCGACGACGCCGGCCAGCCGCCGCACCCCCTCGCGGATGCGGTCCGGCTCGGGGAAGCAGTAGGACAGCCGCAGCTCGCGCTGGCCCGAGCCGTCGGCGTAGAAGCCGATGCCGGGGACGTAGGCGACGCGGGCGGTGATTGCGCGCGGCTGCATGACCTTCGCGTCCAGCCCCTCGGGCAGGGTGGTCCAGACGTAGAACCCGCCGGCGGGGTGCGTCCACGTGGTGCCGCGCGGCATGAGCTGCTGCAGGGCGTCGAGCATCGCGTCGCGGCGCTCCCGGTAGATCCCCTTGAAGACCTCGACCTGGCCCTGCCAGTCCTGCGTGCTCAAGTACTCGACGACGGCCATCTGGTTCAGCGCCGGCGGGCACAGCACGGACGCCTCCGCCGCGAGCACGAGCTTCTCGCGGACGGCGTGCGGCGCGAGTACCCAGCCGACCCGCAGTCCGGGCGCGAAGGTCTTGCTGAACGAGCCCAGGTAGACGACGTCGTCCTCGCCGCTGCGCGCGCGGATGGCCCGCACCGGCGGGCCGTCGAAGCCGAGCAGGCCGTACGGGTTGTCCTCCAGGACGAGCAGCCCGGCCTCCTGGCAGATCGCCAGGACCTCGTCGCGACGCGCGTCCGACAGGGAGGTGCCGGCGGGGTTGTGGAAGTTGGGGATCGTGTAGAGGAACTTCGCCCGGCCGCGCGCCTGCACGATCGCCTCGCGGAGCGCCTCGGGCACCAGGCCGTGCTCGTCCATGGCGATGTGGCGGACGTCGGCCTGGTAGGCGGCGAACGTGCCGAGCGCCCCGACGTAGCTCGGAGCCTCCGCCAGGACGATGTCGCCCGGGTCGCAGAAGATCCGGGTCACGAGGTCGAGGGCGTGCTGGCTGCCGACGGTGACGACGACGTCGTCGGGGCTGGCGTCGATGCCCTCGAGCGCCATGACGTCGCAGATCAGCTCGCGCAGGCGGGGGTCACCCTGCCCGGAGCCGTACTGCAGGGCCGTCGCGCCCTTGGTCGCGAGCAGGTCGCTGAGCAGCTTGCCGACGACGTCGAGCGGGAGCGCGGTCGTGTACGGCATGCCGCCGGCCAGCGACACGACCTCGGGACGCGAGGCGACGGCGAACAGGGCCCGGATCTCGCTGGCCGTCATCCCGGCCGTGCGGGCGGCGTACCGGCCCGTGAACGCGTCGAGCGTGACACCTGCCTGCGGTCGGTCCTGCGGTCGATCCATGGCACCGACGGTACCTGCGGGGTCTCGTCCTTTCCTGCCTCCGCGTACCCTGACGACGACCTGCCCCGGGGAGGAGCCGACGTGTCCGTGCGCCGCATGGCCCTGGGCCTGCTGCTGGGGGTGCTGGTGGGCTGGACCGCCGGCCTGCTGCGGGCGCCTCGGCCGAGGGGCGCCGCGTGAGCCGCCGCGCCGTCAGCATCACGCTCGACAACCTCGACGACCTCCCGGTCCGCTGCCGCTCGTGCGTGTTCTGGGAGCTCGACCCGGTCGCCCGCGACCGCGCGCTCGAGGCCGGCGACACTGCCTTCGAGAAGGAGTCGTGGGTCTCCGCGACGCTGCTCGAGTGGGGCTCGTGCGGCAAGGTCGTCTACGTCGACGGCGCCCCCGCCGGCTTCGTCATGTACGCACCGCCGGCGTACGTGCCGCGCTCCGTGGCCTTCCCGACGTCGCCCGTCAGCCCGGACGCCGTCCTGCTCATGACCGGCCACGTCGTCCCGGACTTCGCGGGCGGCGGCATCGGGCGCGTGCTGCTCCAGGGCGTCGCGAAGGACCTCACCCGCAGGGGCGTCCGCGCGATCGAGGCCTTCGGTGACGAGCAGTGGGACTCGCCGGCGTGCGTCCTGCCCGCGGACCACCTGCGCAGCGTCGGCTTCAAGACGGTGCGCCCGCACCACCGCTTCCCCCGCCTGCGGCTCGAGCTCAAGACCGCGGTGTCGTGGCGCGAGGACGTCGAGGTCGCGCTCGAGCGGCTGCTCGGGTCCATGAGCCCCGACCCGCTGCTTCGGCCGGTCTGAGCGTGGGTCTCCTCTCCGACGTCGGCGACCGCGACGGCTGGCGCTGCTGGCTGTGCGACGAGCCCGTCGACCCCGACGCCTCGGTCAACACCGACCTCGGGCCCAGCGTCGACAGCGGCGGCCTGGACCTGTCCGGGGGCGGCAAGAAGAAGCCGGTCGTGGTCGAGCGCCTCGCCCACCGGGCCTGCAACACGCGCAAGGGCGCGGTGAAGCCGGTGGTCCCGTGGTCGCCGGACCTGTTCGTCGTCGACCCCGCACCGATCTTGGGCGTCGTCGAGCGGCTGTCGCGCAAGGGCGGCCGCGAGGTCGTGGCGCGGTGCCCGAGCCGGTCCGACGCCGACGCCGCTGCCGCCTGGCTGCTGGACCGCCTCTCCCGGCTGGCCCCCGACCTGCGGGTCGAGACCTCGGTGGAGTCCGGAGGCGGCCAGTCACTGCTGGTGCTGCGCGCGGGCTGAGCCTGGCGCGGAACCGCTAGCTGCGCACGCCGTAGCCGCAGGCGTCGCAGGTCTTGGTCAACCGACTGCTCCCCGGCACGCGACCGAGCCGACCCCACCGGGTCTCCCACGACACGTGCACCGACAGGTGCCGCGGCTGGCCGCAGGTCGCGCACGTCTCGTCCACCGCTGGCAGCTCCCGCCGACGTCTCATCCGGACCCCCCGATCCTCGGGCGCCGGGTCAGGGGCACGTCAGGGAGTCTGCACCCCCTGCGTGACAACCACATGAATGCGTGGCGTGCTCGGCCGACCGTCTCGGGGGCGAACAGGTCGCGCGGGCCGGTGAGGGCGCGTCCGTCTCGGTAGCCGCTGACGACGCCCTCGCCCGCGTCGAACCGCTCGCGCCGCACGAGTGCGACGGGGAGAGCTAGGCCGCCTGCTGCACGAGGACGGCGACGGCGTACCCGAGGTCCAGGCGCTGGTCGGCGAGCGGCGGCGGGAGCGTCTCCGCGGAGACGTCGGGGAGCGAGTCGGGGTCGTCCCAGGCGTGCGGTGGCAGGTGAGGTACGGCCGTCCCGTCGGGCAGGGTGACGTCGAGGCGCCGGTCGGGGTGCAGCACGAGGCGGGTGTGCAGGGCGTGGACGAGGGTGTGGTGCCGGGGGCAGAGCAGGACCAGGTTGTCCAGGTCCGTGCCACCGCCGCTCGACCAGTGGCGCACGTGGTGGGCGTGCAGCCGTCGGTGGCGGGTGCAACCGGGGTAGCGGCAGCGCTCGCCGTCGAGGGTGCCGACGAGGTCGCGCAGCGCCTGGCTCGGCCGGCGGCGGGTGCGACCGCTGTCGTGCCGTCCCAGGTCTGCTGGGACGAGCGGCCGGACACGGCGCAGGGGAGAGCCACCGGGCAGCGACCGCAGGACCTGCTGCAGCGACGTCGGGGGCAGGACCTCCCCGTCGCGGAGGCGGGCCCAGCCGCTGAGCGGGTCGACCTGCACGGTGAGCGCGGCCCGCGCCCGGCGCGCGACGACGTCCCCGGCCGACTCCAGGACCCGCTGCGCCATCGCGACCAGGGCGTCGGCGAGCGAGGCGCTGGGTCGCGTCTCCGCGGAGACGTCGTGCGGACCGTCGCCGCTGCCCGGCACCACGCCGAGGTCCTCCGGGGCGCTGGTCCTTCCGCCGGGCTGGCGGTCGAGGTCGGCCCGGGTCTGCTCCAGCGCCGCGTCCAGGACCGCGGCCTGCTCCGGCGGCAGGCGCACCGTGTAGACGGCCGTGCCGTCCTCGTCGTACCGCTTGCTGGTCCGCATCCGGTACTGCGCCGCCTCCGGGTCGCGGGCGTCCTCCTCGCTGCGCCGGACCCGCCGCACCCCGCGCGACAGGCGCTCCAGCTGCCCGGCGGTGCTGTGCGCGGCCATGTCGACCCACAGCTGCTGGTCCTCGACGGTCGCCGCTCGGGTCACGGCGCGCGCCTGGGAGTAGGACAGCCGGCCCTCGCGCAGCGCCTCGCGGACCACGGGCAGCTCCTGCAGGCGCCGGGCGACCCGGACCTTCTCCCGTGCCGCTCCGGGCGACAGCCCGACCCGCCACTGCAGCCAGTGCGCGCACGACAGCAGGCCCGGCCCGCCCCACGCCTCGCGCCGGTCGAACTCCGCGACCAGGTCGAGCAGCCGGGCCTCACCGGCCGCCAGCCGCCCCGACCATGACACGATCTGCTCCGCGAGAGCGTCGTCGGACAACACCGCCAGCACCGGGACCACCGTCATGTGCGGACGCTACGACCCAGGTCCGACAACCTTGGACCTGCTTGCGCCGTGGGGGTTGCCGCGCAGGTGACGCGTGGAGGAGCGTTCTGCTCAGGGCACGTCGGGCCGCGCGTGCTGCATGAGGGCGTCGAGCAGGGGGCGCAGCTCGGGCGGCGGCGGCTCCGCGAGCTCGACGGCGCGAGGGGGAGCGGCCGCGAGGGCGTCGTCGGCGGGCAGCAGCTCGAGGCGGTAGGTGAACCCGTCGCGGCGTCCTGCGGAGGGGGCGTCGAGCGTGGACCAGTCCAGGGCGGACGCCGAACGCACCGCGTCCCCGGGGAGCTCGGCGGCGTCGACGTCGGCGCGCAGGACGAGGCCGGCGAACCCGCCGCTGCGCTCGACCCGGAACCGCGTCACGTGCCGACGGTGCCACACCCGCCGCTACCCCCGGGCTACAGCGCCAGCTTGACGCCCTCCCACGCGTCGCGGACCGCCGAGGCCTCCGAGCTGGAGGTCCCGAACCGGGCCTTGGCCTGGCGGACGGTGGCGCGCCCGAACGCCCGGAAGTCCGAGCCGGGCCGCACCTGGGGGTCGCGCAGGGCCTCGTACCAGACCCGTCCGGCGCGCTCCCACGCGAAGCCGCCCAGCGCCGTGGCGGCCAGGTAGAAGGCGTGGTTCGGGATGCCGGAGTTGGTGTGGACGCCGCCGTTGTCCGTGGTGGTGGTGACGTAGTGGTCCATGTCGGCCGGCTGCCGGTCGTACCGGTTGGCCGTCCCCGGAGCCGCGAGGCTGCGGAGCGCCGGGGCGAGGTCGGGTCCGACGACGTCGGCGCCGATGAGCCAGTCGGCCTGCTCGGCGGTCTGGCCCTTGGCGTACTGCGCGACGAGGACGCCGAACACGTCCGAGAGCGACTCGTTCAGGGCGCCCGACTGGCCGCTGTAGGTCAGGTCGGCCTCCGCCTGCGTGACCCCGTGGGTCAGCTCGTGCCCGATGACGTCGAGCGAGGCGGTGAAGCGCGTGAAGGTGTGGCCGTCGCCGTCGCCGAAGAACATGTGGCCGGCGCCGTCCCAGAACGCGTTGTCGTAGTCGCGGCCGTAGTGGACGAGAGCGGCGAGCGGGAGGCCGCGGTCGTCGATCGAGTCGCGGGCTGAAGACGTCCCAGTAGAAGCGGTACGTGGCGCCCAGGCCGTCGTAGGCCTCGTCGGCGGCGACGTCACCGCACGGGGGCGCGCCCTCGCGCCGCAGCACCGGGCCCGGCGCCGTGGCCTCCGCGCCGCCCTGGTCGTGCACGGTCCGGGACGGCGTCCCGCCTCGGCCCTCGACCAGCCGGCCCCGGGGCGCACCGGTGCGCGACGCGGCCTCGGTGCGCTGGTGCCGCAGCGACAGGTCGAGGGCGAGGGTGTCGGTGGCGGCCAGCC
Source organism: Frankiales bacterium (assembly GCA_025464695.1). The sequence continues at coordinate 14,466 of JAODNQ010000275.1, forward strand.
GCTGCTCGGGGGACCCCGCGCGGGCCAGCTCGAGCAGCAGGTCGGGCGGGACGATGCAGGCGAGGGGGGAGCGCATGCCTGACCCTCGCACCCGGGTCCGTCAGTCCTGCGCCAGCCGCTGCAGCTCGAGGGCGACGACGTCCGCGACGTCGCAGGTGAGGGAGACCTGGGCCTGCGTCCACTCCCGGGGCGTCGGTGAGAACGCGCACAGCGCCCCGACCGTCGTGCCGTCGGCCAGGCGCAGGGGCACCCCGAGGTAGCAGCCGACCGCGCCGGTCGTGACCGGGGGGAGGTCGGACAGCCAGGGGTGGGAGCGGGCGTCGGCCGCCACCAGCACGTCCCCGGACAGGACCGTGACGGTGCACAGGCTCTCCTCGAGGCTGCCCTGCCTCGTGGCGCAGCCGCCGGCGGAGCAGCGCACGCTGAGCGACGTCTGGGCGTCGGACAGCAGGGAGAGCTGGGCGTCGTCCGTGCCCGCGGTGCGCGCGGCCAGCCGGACGAGACCGGGCAGCAGCGTCGACACCGCCATCCGGTCGGCGAGGGCCTGGACCCGCGCCGCCCGTGCCGGCACACGCAGCAGGGCGACGTCGGGCAGCCCGGACGCGCGACGCACGTCGGCCGCTCGCACCTGCTGCGCCACAGGCGCCTCCTCCTGGTCTGGACACCCCGGCCGGGTCGGGGTTCGACGACGGCCCTGCCGGGGGTCGCCGACCACTGTCGGCACCCCCACGGGCGAGGTCAAGGCCCTCCGACCGGACCGGGGACTAGCCCTGGCGGTGGACCTCCTGCAGGAGCCAGCCGTTGCCGTCGGGGTCGGAGAACGGGGCGAACGAGGCGTAGCTCGCGCGCTCGGGGTGCAGGCCGGGGGCCTGGCCGGTCGCGCCGAAGTGGTGCGGCTCCTGTACGGGCACGCCGCGGCCGAGCAGCTCCTCCCGGGCGGCGGCGAGGTCCTCGACCACGAGGTGCAGACCCGAGACGGACCCGGCGGCGTCGTTGCGCATGAGAGCGATGGCGCAGGACGAGCCGGGCGGCGACAGCTGCACCACCCGGAAGTCCTCGCCGGCGGAGTGGTCGACGTCGACGTGCCAGCCGCAGGCGTCGGCGTAGAACGCCTTGGCGCGGTCGACGTCGCTCACGGGGACGACCACGAGCTCGAGCTTCATGTCCACGGTTCAGGCTCGCTTCGTCAGGAGGAGGCCGGCCTGCACGAAGGCACGCAGGTCGGGGACGGCGTCGTCCGGCAGGGCGTCGACCGGGAACCAGCGGACGTCGTCGCTCTCGTCGCTGACGGTGGTCGCGGCGCCGTCTGGGGCGAGCACGAGGAACCGGACGTCGAGGTGGTCGCGCTGACCGCAGGGGGCGGGATGGCGGTCGAGGTCGAAGGGGACGCCGGTGGCGAGCCGGAGCGAGGCGACCCCGGTCTCCTCGACGGCCTCGCGCAGGGCCGCCGCCGCGAGCGAGGCGTCACCGGGCTCGAGGTGCCCGCCGGGCTGCATCCACAGCCGCACCTTCTTGTGCAGCACGAGCAGCACGGAGGTGCGGGACGCGTCCAGCACCAGCGCCGACGCCGTGAGGTGGTCCGGCCCGTCGGCCTTGGACAGCGCCCCGGCCCGGGCGGCGGCGAGGAAGTCGTCGCGCAGCGGCGAGTCGACCCCATCGAGCTCCGCGACCGCGTCCATCACGGCGCGGTTCCCGGCCCTTGCTCCGATGGGGCGCTCACAGCGCGGCGAGGTCGGCGAGCCGGAGCACGCCGGTGGGCTGGTCGAGGTCGGGCGGCAGGTAGAGCCGCTGGACCGCGACCAGCAGGGCCTCCGCCACGGTGTCGCGGAAGGTCGGACCGGCC
>JAODNQ010000281.1 GCA_025464695.1 Frankiales bacterium
CGAGCCGGTCGGCGATCTCGAGGTTCGTCGCGCCGGTGGCCAGGAGCGCGAGGATCTCGTGCTCGCGCGCGGTCAGGCTGGTCTCGTCGTGCACCTCGACGGCGCTGCCGGCGATCCGGGCGGGGGCCGCGGCGGCCGCCGCGCGCGCGCGGGTGAAGCGGACCGCGGCGGGGTCGAGCCCGGCCCCGACGGCGGACGGCGTGCTGAGCGTGGCGCGGATCTGCTCGCGCTGGCGGACCACGCGCTCGAGCAGGGTGGCGCGCTCGTAGGCCCGGGTGAACCCGTCGGCGAACATCTGCAGGACGTCGCGGTCGAGCTGCGTCAGGAGGCGGCCGGTCAGGGCGTTGTCGGCGTGCAGCAGCCCGATGACCCGGCCCTCGGTGACCAGCGGGGCCACCAGGTAGGGGGTCTCGACCCCGGCGCCGGCGAGCGGGTGCTCGGCCCAGCCGTCGGGGTCGACCGGGACCAGGGCCGGCAGCCGCCGGCGCACGGCCTCGGTCTCGGGCAGGCCCGACACGAGGGACACCGACCGGCCGCCGAGGGGGGCGGGGCCGACGCCGGCGACGTGCAGGACACCGGGCGCCCAGGAGGACCCCTCGACGCGGGAGACCAGGGCGCGGTCGAAGCCTCCGGCGTCGCAGAGCGCGGAGGCGCAGGAGGCGGTGAGCTCGTTCTGGCCGGCCTCCCGACAGACCTCCTCGAGCACCTCGTGCACCCGGGCGTACCGGGCCGTGCCGGTCTCGCGGACGTGCGTGCGCAGGAGCCCCTGCAGCACGCCGGCCACGCCCGCCACCTCCGCGGCCTCGTCCGGCCGGCTGTCGCCCTGGGCCACGGCGTCGAGCACGCGCCCGGGGACGGCGCCGAGCGCCTCGTAGAGCCGGCGGCTCTCGGCGTCGTCGACCGTGTCGGACGCGGTCACGTCGCGGACCCCGGCGGCGAGCCACCCCACCTGCACGTCGGACGTGGCGACGGGGGGCGCCACGGACGTGAGGCGGACGGGTGCTCGGCCTGCGCTCAACGCGGCTCCTTCGGGTGCGGCCGGGTGCGCCGGCCGGCGTGGGGGGAGGTGGTGCGGGTCCTGCGACGGTCGGTGCTTGACGTCCGTGGCGCTCTGGGAGGCAGTATGTGTCTGGTCGTTCACTAGCGGATGAGTATGAGACGTGGGTCACAGGGTGTCAAACGCAGGGCAGGGGGCAGGAGCGCGCTCCTCGGCGGCCTCCGGGAGCTCCCCCGCCCACCCCTCCGCCGGCCCGTCGTGACCTCGGCCGCGCAGGCCCGCACGCGTGACCCCGCCCGCAAGGAGCGCATCCTGCGGGCCGCCGCCGAGCTCATCGCCCGCGACGGGTTCCACCCGGTGTCGATGGCCGAGATCGGGGCGGCGGCCGGCGTCACCGGGTCGGCCATCTACCGGCACTTCGACAGCAAGGTCGCCGTCCTGGTCGCCCTGCTCGACCGGGCCGTGGACGGCCTGCTCGCCGACGCGCGACGCACCGTCACGGAGACCCCCGACCTCCGGGACGCGCTCGACCTGCTCGTGGACTCCCAGGTGGAGTTCGCCGTCACGGAGCGGGCCGTCGCGCAGGTCTACTACCGGGAGGGGCACGCGCTCCCCGAGCAGGACGGCCGGCGGCTGCGGCGCAACCAGCGGGCGTACGTCGAGGTCTGGGTCCGCCTGCTGCTCGACCTGCGTCCGGGCGGGGACGAGGACCGGGCGCGGGCGCTCGTCCACGCTGCCATCGGCGCGGTGCAGTCGACCCTGTTCCAGAGCGAGGGCCTGCGCGGCGACGCCTCCCGCGACGTCCTGCGGTCCGCGGGACGGGCCGTCCTCGACGTCGCCCTGGAGGGCTCGTGACCGACCCGTGGTCCTGGCTGCACGCCGAGCGCGAGCAGGTCGCGGCCCGCGGGCTGCGCCGTCGGCTCGACCCGGGTGAACCGGGCCTGCTCGACCTCGCCGGCAACGACTACCTCGGGCTGTCGCGCCACCCCGAGGTGGTGGCGGCCGCCGTCGACGCCACCCGCCGGTACGGGGCCGGGAGCACCGGCTCGCGGCTGGTCACCGGGACGACGCCGCTGCACCTCGCCCTCGAGGCCGCCCTCGCCGCGCGCACCGGGTCGGAGGCCGCGCTGGTCTTCTCGTCCGGCTACCTGGCGAACCTCGGCGCCCTGACCGTGCTCGGCGGGCCGGGGACCCTCGTGGTCTCCGACGCCGGCAACCACGCGTCGCTCGTCGACGGCTGCCGGCTGTCGCGGTCCGAGGTCAAGGTGGTGCCGCACGGCGACGTCGCCGCCGTCGAGGCCGCCGTGGCCGCCCACCCCGGTCGGGCCGTGGTCGTGACCGACGCCGTCTTCTCCGTGGACGGCACGGTCGCCCCCCTCGCCGCGCTGCACGACGTCGTCCGCCGCCGGGGGGCACTGCTGCTGGTCGACGAGGCGCACGCCCTCGGCGTGCTGGGGCCCCAGGGCGCCGGGGCCTGCGCAGCGGTCGGGATCGCCGCCGAGCCCGACGTCGTCCGGACCGTGACGCTGTCGAAGTCGCTGGGCAGCCAGGGCGGGGCCGTCCTCGGTCCGGCCGCGCTGTGCGCGCACCTGGTCGACACCGCCCGGGCGTTCGTCTTCGACACCGGCCTCGCGCCGTCGTCGGTGGGCGCGGCGCTCGCGGCGCTGGGCCTCGTCGACGACCAGCGGCTCGCGGCCCTCGCCGCCGTGGGGGACGCGCTCGCGGCCGCGCTCGGGGTCCCCCCGACTCCGGGTGCGGTGCTCCAGGTGCTGGTCGGCGACCCGGTGCGGGCGCTCCGTGCGCAGCAGGCCTGCCGCGAGCAGGGCGTCCGCGTCGGCTGCTTCCGGCCGCCGTCCGTGCCCGAGGGCGGGTCGTGCCTGCGCGTCACGGCGCGGGCCGACCTCACCCCCGACGACGTCGCCCGGGCGGCCGCCGCGGTGCGGGCGGCGCTGGCCCCGCTCCCCGCCTGAGTCGGCCCCGTCCAGCTCCGGTCCGCGGCGACCTCTCCGACCAGCTCCGGTCCGCGGCGACCGGCCCCGTCTAGCTCCGGTCCGCGGCGACCACCACGGCGGCGGCCGAGGCCTGCTCGGCCTTCGGCTTCAGGCCGTCGCCCAGGTGGATGACGGCGACGCCGGCGAGCACCAGGACCACCCCGCCGACCTGCACGGCGTTCACGTGCTCGTCCAGGAACAGCACGCCGATGACGAGGATGGAGACGGTCCCGAGCCCGGACCAGAGGGCGTAGGAGAGCCCGACCGGGAGCTCGCGGACCGCCTTGGCGAACAGCGTGAACGACAGCGCGTAGCCGGCGAGGCAGACGAGGGTGGGGACGAGCTTGGTGAACCCGTCCGACTGCGCGAGCAGGGTGGTGGCGAGCACCTCGACGAAGATCGCGCCCAGCAGCAGTCCGACGGCCATGTGACGCACCTCTCCTCCCGGCTGGCGGGGTGCCGCCGAGGGTGTCAATCTGCCCCCCCGCACCGGGCTCCGGCGAGGCGCGGGTGGCATCTCCCCCTGACGGACGGCAAGACCCCCAGGAAGGGGGACGTGGCCTGGAACACATCTCCCTAGCGTCTTCAGCATCCCGCCGAGTGGCAGGGCAGCGCGACGGTCATCGACCGCCCGGTACGGAGGAGACGACAGATGAGCACGTTCAAGGACGCGGACGAGGTCTACGCCTACATCGGCAAGGCGATGGAGGCCTGCGTCACCGAGCCGCAGTTCGTCCAGGCGACCAAGGACGGGACGCTCGTCGTCCTCATCACGCAGACCGACCCGGCCGCCACGATCCTCGTCGACTTCCCGGGCCAGAAGGTCCTGACCGGCGACGCCGCCGCCGCCGCTCCCTCCACCGTCCAGCTCAAGATGAGCTCGGACAACGCCAACAAGTTCTGGCAGGGCAAGCTCAACTTCACCCTGGCCATGGCGCAGCGCAAGGTCAAGCTCGAGGGCAAGCGCTCCACGGCGCTCGCGCTGCTGCCGCTGACCGGCCCGATCTTCGACAAGTACAAGGCCATCCTCGCCGAGGCCGGCCGCGAGGACCTGCTCGTCTGAGCACGTCCCGACCGCCTCTCCCCTTCTCCGCCCTGACCCCGCACCCCGACGCCGCCTCGGCGCCCCAGCAGCAGGAGCACGCATGACCACCGTTGACCAGACCATGACCGACGCCGAGTTCGACGGGGCCTTCGCGAAGGCCCAGGAGGTCTCGCAGGCGTTCCGCGAGATGGGCCCGCGCTACGACATCGAGAACACCTTCGCCTACGACAGCGTCCCGGTGTTCAAGGCGAGCGGCCTCGGCTCGCTCGTCGTCCCGAAGCAGTACGGCGGCCAGGGTGGCAACATCCTCCACTGTTCGAAGATCGTCAGCGAGCTCTCCCGCGGCGACTCCGCCATCACCCTGTCGTACAACATGCACTTCATCATGTGCGGCATGATGATGGGCCTGATGAGCGAGGCCCAGAACAAGTACTGGCTCGGCCGCGTCGCCGACGGCGAGCTCATGTTCGGCCCGTTCTCCGAGGCCCGCGCCGGCTTCTCCGGTCTCGCCGACATGAAGGCCGTCCCGCAGGCCGACGGTGGCTGGAAGATCTACGGGACGAAGACCTGGGGCACGCTGTCCGAGGCCTCCACGATCATCACGACGAACGCGACCGTCACGGACGCCGACGGCAACCTCCCCGACACCTACGAGGACCGTGTCGAAGCGGAGAAGCTGTTCATCGCCGACTTCGTCGTGGACGCGGACGGCCAGGGCGACGGCGTCAAGATCGTCAAGAGCTGGAACGCCCTCGGCATGCACGCCACCGGCACCCAGGTCGTCGTCTTCGACGGCTTCTACGTCCCCGAGGACGGCTTCGTCTGCGACTGGCGCGGTGGCGCCTTCGGCGTCCTCGAGTGGGCCTCCCTCAACTTCGCGAGCATCTACCTCGGCATGCAGTACCGCGTGCTCGAGGAGGCCCGCGCGGTGCTCTCCAAGAAGACCCTCGGTGCCACGTTCGGCGCCATCGCCGCGGGCGAGACGAAGGTCGCGAACATCGGCCACATCGTCGACGGCATCGGCGACATGGCCTCCCGCGTCGAGCTCTCCCGCCGCGTCGTGTGGCGCACCTGCCAGGAGCTCGTCGACGGCGAGGACGACGCCTGGCCCGTGGAGCTCCGCTTCCCGTACATCGGCCTGGCCAAGACCTTCACGGCCGAGAACGTCATGTACATGACGCGCAAGGCGATGAGCCTCGTCGGCGGCCAGAGCTTCCGCAAGGGCGCCATCTTCGAGCGCCTCTACCGCGACTCCGCGGCGTCGATGTTCCAGCCGCTCAACAGCGACCAGAGCTGCACCTACATCGGCGAGTACATGCTTGCTCCCGAGGAGCTTAACGACTAGCAGTCCCCGCTCCGCCGACAGCCCCGCACCCCTCCCGGTGCGGGGCTGTCGTGCGTCGCGACCTCACAGGTGCCTGCCAGGCGGGGCGCAGGGACCGTCCAGGCACGCGGAGCAGAAAGGACGTGCAGCACGTACGCCGTCCCCCGAGGAGCACCCGCCATGACCCTGCCCGCCCCCGAGCGCCCCCTGCACGTCCCCGCGTACGCCTTCGTGCCGCCCCACGACGTCGCGCCCGGGCCGTCTCCTTCTGCGGGCGTGCCCGGCCCGGCCGCCGCTCCCCGGCCGGCCCGCTCCCGCTCGGCCGCCCTGCTGGTCGCCGGGGCCCTGCTGTGCGGCGGCTCGGGCGCGGCGGGCGCCCTGCTGGTCGACCGCACGGGCCCCACCGCCGTCGCCGCTCCGATCAGCCGCAGCACCGGCACCGTGCAGGTCGCTGCGAGCACCACCGCCGGCACCGCCGAGTCGGCCGCCGCCACCATCGCCCCGAGCGTCGTCACCATCGCGGTGCGGACCGCGACCGGGTCCGGCACCGGTTCCGGCGTCGTGCTCAAGACCGACGGCACGATCCTCACCAACAACCACGTCGTCGCGGGCGCCACGTCCGTCACCGTCACCCTCGACGACGGCCGCACCGCGACCGCGCGGGTGCTCGGCACCGACCCGACCAGCGACCTCGCCGTCGTGCGGGCCAGCGGCCTGTCCGGCCTCACCGCCGCGGTCTTCGCCGACAGCGACGCGCTGCAGGTGGGGCAGTCGGTGCTGGCCGTCGGTGCGCCGCTCGGGCTGTCCAACACCGTGACCGAGGGCATCGTGTCGACGCTGCACCGCCCGGTCCGGACGGGCGAGACGGCGACGGAGCAGTCCGTCCTCGACGCCGTGCAGACCGATGCCGCCATCAACCCCGGCAACAGCGGGGGCGCCCTCGTCGACCTCGCCGGCCGCGTCGTCGGCATCAACAGCGCGATCGCCACCTCGGGCGACGGCAGCAGCGGCAACATCGGCGTCGGGTTCGCGATCCCGAGCAACGCCGCGGTCGCCGTGGCCGAGGACCTGCTCGACGACGGCGTCGCCACGCACCCCCAGCTCGGGGTCAGCGTCGGCGACAGCACGACCGGCACCGGGGCGCTGCTCCGCGCCGTCACGCCGGGCGGCTCGGCCGACGGCGCCGGCCTGCAGGCGGGCGACGTCGTCACCGCGGTCGACGACCGGGTCCTCGTCGACGCCGACTCCCTCATCGTGGCGGTCCGCGCCCACCAGCCCGGCGACGTCGTGACCGTCACCTGGCTGCGGGGCGGTCAGCCGCACACCGCCGAGGCCACCCTGACGAAGGCGCAGTAGCAGGCGGGACGACGGGCGCGGCTACGGTGCAGGCGCCCGCCCTCGACCCTCGGAGCCCCTGTTGCTGGACACCTCCCTCCCCGCGCCGTCCGCCCGCGCGGTCGAGCTCCACGACCGCATGCACGCGTTCGTGCGTGACGAGGTCCTGCCCGCCGAGGCGGAGTACGAGGCGCACCGGCGGGAGGCCGGACCGGACGGGCACGTCGTGCCGCCGGTGGTGGAGCGGCTCAAGGAGCGGGCGCGGGCGCAGGGGCTGTGGAACCTGTTCCTGCCGTCGGAGTCCGGGCTGACGCAGCTGGAGTACGCGCCGATCGCCGAGCTGTCGGGCTGGAGCAACGACCTCGCGCCCGAGGCCATCAACTGCCAGGCGCCCGACACCGGCAACATGGAGCTGCTGCACCTGCTCGGCACGGACGCGCAGAAGCGCGACTGGCTCGAGCCCCTGCTCGCCGGGGAGATCCGGTCCGCGTTCGCGATGACCGAGCCGGACGTCGCCAGCAGCGACGCCACCAACATCGCCACCCGCATCGAGCGCGACGGCGACGACTACGTCATCACCGGCCGCTAGTGGTGGGCCAGCGGCGCGATGGACCCGCGCTGCGCGGTGTTCGTGCTCATGGGCAAGACCGACCCCGAGGCCCCCAAGCACCTGCAGCAGACGATGGTCCTCGTCCCGCGCGACACCGCCGGCGTCACGGTCGTCCGGGACCTGACCGTGTTCGGCCACCACGACCAGCACGGCCACGCCGAGCTCCGCTTCGACCAGGTCCGGGTGCCGGTCAGCAACGTCGTCGGGCAGGAGGGCGGCGGGTTCGCCGCCGCGCAGGCCCGGCTCGGACCCGGCCGCATCCACCACTGCATGCGCGCCCTCGGGGCGGCCGAGCGGGCGCTCGCCCTCCTGGTGCAGCGGGCGAACGCACGGGTCGCCTTCGGCCGGCCGCTGGCCGACCAGGGCGTCGTGCAGCAGCAGGTCGCCGAGAGCCGGATCGAGATCGAGCAGGCCCGCCTGCTGTGCCACCGCGCCAGCCACGTCATCGACACCCAGGGCAACAAGGCCGCCAAGGACCTCGTCGCCATGGCCAAGGTCGCCGTCCCCCGGGCCGCCACGAACGTCATCGACCGGGCGATCCAGGTCCACGGCGGGGCGGGCGTCAGCGAGGACACCCCGCTGGCCGCCATGTGGGGCTGGCACCGCGCGATGCGCCTGTTCGACGGCCCCGACGAGGTCCACCTGCGGGCCGTCGCCAAGGCCGAGCTCGGCCGCACCCCGTTGCTCCCCCCCGGCTGATGCAGCAGCTGGTCCCGAGGTCCGACAGCGCGCCCGACCTCGACGCGCTCTACCTCCACCCGCCCGGCGTCCGGCTCGGGATGGTCGCGAGCGTCGACGGCGCGGCCGTGCTCGAGGGGCGCTCGGCAGGCCTCTCCGGCGACGCCGACAAGCAGGTGTTCCGCGCGCTGCGCCGGCACGCCGACGTCGTCCTCGTGGGTGCGGGGACGGCGCGCGCCGAGCGGTACCGGCCGGCCGTCGTGCCCGAGGAGCACCAGGCACGCCGGCTCTCCCGCGGTCAGGCACCGGTGCCACGCATCGCCGTCGTGACCGCCGGCGCAGGCCTGCCCGGGGACTCCCCCCTGCTCGTGCCCGACAGCGGGCTGCTGCTGCTGACGACCGCGGCCGGGGCCGCTGCCGCACCGCCGGACGTCGAGGTGGCCGTCGTCGGGGAGGAGCAGGTGGACCTCGCGCGGGTCGTCGACGCCCTGCACGCCCGCGGTCTGCAGCGGGTGCTGTGCGAGGGCGGACCGACCCTGGCGGGCGGGCTGCTCGAGGCGGGGCTGGTCGACGAGGTCTGCGCGACGACGAGCCCGCTGCTGGCGGGCGGGGACGGTCCGCGGCTCGTGGTGGGCGCCCCCGAGACCGCGCGGCCGCTCGCACTCCTGTCCCTGCTGGAGGACGACGGCGTCCTGCTGGCCCGATGGAAGGTGCTGCCGTGATCGACGGACGGACCCCCGTGCTGGTCGGGGTCGGGCAGCACACCGAGCGGGTCGGGACGCCGGAGTACCGGCGGCTGTCGGCCGTGGACCTCGCCGCCGAGGCGGCCCGGGTCGCCCTGGCCGACGCGGGGGTCCCGGCCGCCGAGGTCGACACCGTGCTGGCGGTGCGGCAGTTCGAGGTGTCGACCCCGCAGGCCACCGCCCCGCTCGGCCGGTCCGACAACGTGCCGCGCTCGGTGGCGCAGCGGATCGGGGCGGACCCGCGACGGGCCGTCCTCGACGTCGTCGGCGGGCAGTCGCCGCAGGCCCTGGTGACCGAGGCCGCGCAGACGGTCGCCGACGGCGGCGCCGACGTCGTCCTGGTGGTCGGCGCGGAGGCGATCTCCACCGCCCGGGCGCTGGCGGGCACGGACGACCGGCCCGACTTCAGCGAGCACGTCGAGGGCAGCCTCGAGGACCGCGGGCTCGGGCTGCAGGGACTCGTCAGCCGCTACGGGCTCGAGCACGCGCTCTGGCACCTGCCCGGCACCTACGCCCTGTTCGAGAACGCCCGGCGCACGCGGCTCGGGCTGGACCGGGCCGCCTACGACCGGAGCATGGGCGAGCTGTTCGCGCCGTTCACCGAGGTCGCGGCCCGCAACCCGTACAGCGCCGCACCCGTGGTGCGGACCGCCGAGGAGCTGCTGACGATCACGGACGCCAACCGGGTCATCGCGACGCCCTACCCGCGCTACCTCGTCGCCCGCGACCAGGTGAACCAGGGCGCCGCCGTGCTGGTGCTGTCGGTCGACGCCGCCCGGCGCCTCGGCGTCCCCGAGGACCGCTGGGTGTTCCTGCACGGCCACGCCGACGTCCGCGAGCGCGAGCTGCTCGAGCGCCAGGACCTCGGCGCGTACCCGGCCGCGGTGCTCGCCGTCCGGGCGGCCCTGGAGCTCGCCGGCCTGACCCTCGACGACGTCGGGGTGCTCGACCTCTACAGCTGCTTCCCCGTCGCGGTGTCCGCGCTGCTCGACGGGCTCGGCCTGGCCCCCGACGACCCGCGCGGCCTCACGGTCACGGGCGGCCTCCCCTTCTTCGGCGGACCGGGCAACGACTACTCCCTGCACGCCATCGCCTCCACGGTCGAGCGGCTGCGCGCCGAGCCCGGCACCGTCGGGCTGGTCGGGGCCAACGGCGGGGTGCTGTCGAAGTACTCGGTCGGGGTCTACGCCACGACCCCCGCACCCTGGCGGGAGTCCGACGACGCCGCCCTGCAGGCGCAGGTCGACGCGTGGCCCGCCGTCCCCTGGGTGAGGCGGGCGAACGGCCCCGCCACGGTCGAGGACTGGACGGTGCTGTTCAGCAAGGACGGGACGCGCACCGGCGTCGTCGTGGGCCGGGACGCCGAGGACCGGCGGTTCCTCGCGCTCGCGGCGGACGACCTCCTCGACCTGCTCGAGACGGGCGACCCGGCCGGCGTGCGCGTCCACGCGCGGTCGAGCGGCAAGGGGAACCGGGTCGCGCTGACCACCTGGGAGCCCCGTCGCCGGCCGGCGCTGCGGGACGACTACGCGTTCGTGCAGGTGCGGCGCGACGGGCACGTGCTCGAGGTCGTCATGGACCGGCCCGAGGTGCGCAACGCCCTGCACCCGCCGGCGAACGAGGAGCTCGACGAGGTCTTCGACGCCTTCTTCGCGGACCCGACGCTCTGGGTCGCGGTCCTGTCCGGTTCCGGCGGCAGGGCGTTCAGCGCCGGCAACGACCTGGTGTGGACGGCCAGCGGCCAGGACACCTGGGTCCCGGAGAACGGCTTCGCGGGGCTCACCAGCCGCCCGTCGCTGCCCAAGCCCGTCATCGCGGCCGTCGACGGGTACGCGCTGGGCGGGGGGTTCGAGATCGCCCTCGCCTGCCACCTGGTGGTGGCCGCCGAGACCGCGCAGTTCGGCCTGACCGAGGCCCGGGTGGGGCTGGTCGCGGCGGCGGGCGGGCTGGCCCGGCTGCCGCGGATGCTGCCGAGCAAGCTCGCCCACGAGCTCGTCCTCACCGGGCGCCGGCTGTCGGCGCAGGAGGCGCTGGCGCACGGGCTGGTGAACCGGGTCGTGCCCGCCGGGAGGGCGCTCGAGGGGGCGCGGGCCCTGGCGCAGGAGGTGCTGGAGTCGTCGCCGACGTCGGTGCGGCTGTCGCTGCAGGTGCTCGAGCAGGCGGCCGCCGAGCCCGACGTCGTGAAGGCCGTCGCCCTGACCGACCCCGCCGTGGACGCGCTGCTCGGCAGCGAGGACCTCATGGTCGGGCTGACGGCGTTCGCCACGAAGCAGACGCCGGAGTGGACCGGGCGCTAGTCCGCGCCGGGTGCCTCGTGCGCCGTCCGGACGTTGCGGGCGAGGTCCCGGCCGAACGTGACGTCGAGCCGCTCGCTGACCGCCTGCTCGACGACGGCGAGCAGCGCCTCCCCGCTGATGCGCCGCAGCTGGGTGACGGTGTCGTGCAGCCGCGGCCACTGGTCGTCCGGCCGGCCCGAGGCGTCGAACGGCTTCCAGACCTCGTCGAGGAACAGCTGCACGTAGAGCCGGGCGATGCCGTCCGCGTGCCGGCGCAGCTGCGCCGCGGTCTCCAGCGTGCGCTCCAGCGAGACGCCGAGCCCCACCAGCTGCTCGCCCACGCTGGTGAGCCGCGGCAGCACCTCCTCGTACTGGTCCTCGGCGACCTGCCGCAGCAGCCCCAGCCGCTGGGCCTTCTTGAGCAGCCCGGGATCGGCGCTCGCGAACCGCTCGGCCAGCTCGCGCCCGCTGACGATGGTCCGGTCCTGCTCGCCGAAGACCGCCCGCAGCGAACGGATGAAGCTCAGGACCTGGTCGGTGGAGCCGCCGGTGGTCTCGAACAGCCGCTTGATGACGTCGAGCTTCACCCCCTCCGCCTGCAGCTCCTTGATGAGCTCGAGCCGGGCCCGGTGCTCGCGGCCGTACCAGCCGGTGCGGGCACGGACCTCGGGAGCGGGCAGCAGGCCGCGTGCCTGGTAGGCCCGCAGGTTGCGCACCGTGACGCCGGTGGCCCGGGCCAGCTCGTCGATCGTCAGCTCGTCAGCGGCGGCGTCTTCGCTCATGCGCCACAGCCTACGAGGCAGCCGTGTGACACGTCGGACACGCCGTTGCCGCTTTTCGTGTGACATGAGACCGTGGGCACTCGATGTCACGATCCTCAGGAGCCCGATGCCCGCCCTGCTCGAACGCCCCGTCCTCGCCGTCCCCTCGACCCCGACGACCGAGCTCACCCACGCGCAGGTCGAGGAGCTCGGCCGCAGGCTCGACGCCCTGCGCGACGAGGTGCTCGCCAGCCGGGGCGAGGCCGACGCCGCCTACATCCGGTCGGTCATCAAGGCCCACCGGACCCTGGAGATCGCCGGGCGCGGCCTGCTGTTCGCGGGCATCCTGCCGCCCGCCTGGATCGCCGGGACCGCCTGCCTGTCGGTGGCGAAGATCCTCGAGAACATGGAGCTCGGCCACAACATCCTGCACGGGCAGTGGGACTGGATGCGCGACCCGGAAATCCACTCCAGCACCTGGGAGTGGGACACCATGAGCCCGTCGGAGTCGTGGAAGCGCACCCACAACTACGAGCACCACACGTTCACGAACGTCGTCGGGAAGGACCGCGACGTCGGCTACGGCATCCTGCGGATGTCGGAGGAGCAGCGCTGGACCCCCTACTACCTGGGGAACCCGGTCTACAACGTGCTGCTCAGCCTGTTCTTCCAGTGGGGCGTGGCGCTGCACGACGTCGAGGTCGAGAAGGTGCTCTCGGGTGAGCGCACCAAGGCCGAGGCCTGGCACGTCCTCAAGGGGATCGGGCGCAAGGTCCGCAAGCAGTTCACGAAGGACTACCTGGTGTTCCCCGCACTCGCGGGTCCGTTCTTCGCGCCCGTGCTGCTCGGCAACCTGACGGCCAACCTCGTGCGCAACGTCTGGTCGCACGCGATCATCTTCTGCGGCCACTTCCCGGACGGCGCGGTGCAGTTCGAACAGGAGCAGCTCGAGGGCGAGACCCGGGGGCAGTGGTACGTCCGCCAGATGATGGGCTCGGCGAACCTCGACGGCGGGCCGCTGTTCCACCTGATGAGCGGGAACCTGAGCTTCCAGATCGAGCACCACCTGTTCCCCGACCTGCCGAGCAACCGCTACTGCGAGCTGGCCCCGAAGGTCCGCGCGCTGTGCGAGGAGTACGGCATCGAGTACACGAGCGGGCCGCTCGGAACGCAGTACCTGCAGGTCCTGCGGAAGATCAACCGGCTCGCCCTGCCGTAGCGGGCCGGACGGGGCAGGTACCGGCCCGCCCCGTCCTGACCGTCAGCAGCGGAAGTCGCCGACCAGGTCGCTCATCCGCGTGGCCAGCCGCGCCAGCTCGTCCGCCGCGCGGTCGGTCTCGCCGGCCGCCTGCGAGGTCTGCCCGGCCAGGGCGTCGACCTCGGCGATGCCCGACGTGATCGCGCTGCTGCCGTCGGCAGCCTGCGTGATCGTCTCCGCCATCGACTGGACCGTGGCGGCCTGCTCCTCGACGGCCGTCGCGATCGTCGTCTGCGCCTCGTCCACCCGGCCGATGCTCGACGTGATCCGGCCGAGGGCCGCGGACGCGCGGTCGGTGTCGGACTGCACCGCCTGCACCCGGCGCGTGATGTCCTCGGTGGCCCGCGCGGTCTCCTGCGCCAGGTCCTTCACCTCGCCCGCGACGACGGCGAACCCCTTGCCGGCCTCGCCGGCCCGGGCGGCCTCGATGGTGGCGTTGAGGGCGAGCAGGTTGGTCTGCTCGGCGATGCTCGTGATGACCCGGACGACGTCGCCGATCTGCGCGCTCGACGCCGCCAGCGAGGCCAGCGTCGCGGACGCGTCCGCCGCCGCCTCCACCGACGTGGCGGCCGTGCGGGACGCCTCGCTCGCGCTCGAGGCGATCTCCCGCGCCGTCGCGCCCATCTCCTCGGTCGCGGTCGCGACGGTCTGGACGGAGGCGTCGACCTGCCGGCTCGCCGACGCCAGCCGCGCGGTGCCGGCGGAGGTCGCGTCCGTCCCGCTGGACAGCCGCGAGGACACGCCCTTGAGCGAGGCGGCCGACGACGCGAGCTCGCCCGACGTCGACGTGATCTCACGGACCGTCGTCGCGACCTTCTGGACGAAGGCGTTGAACGCGCGGCCCAGGGCGCCGATCTCGTCGTCGGCGGTGTCGTCGACCCGCTGGGTGAGGTCGCCGTCCCCCTCGCTGATCTCGACCAGCCGACGCCGCAGCGCGTCGATCGGGCGGACCAGCCGCCGGGCCACCGCCAGGGCGATGCCCGCCGCGATCAGCAGCGAGAGCAGGGCGACGACGAGGATCGTGGTGCGCAGCCGGTGCGCGTCGGCGAGGACCGCGCTGAGCGGCACGTCGACGACGAGCGTCCAGGTGTCCTGCGCCCCGAGGGTGACCGGGGTGGCGACGCGGAGCAGGTCCGACGTCGTGCGGGTCGTCGTCGCCCCCGCGCCGGCGCGGACCAGGGCGGCCAGGTCCTTGCCGACCGGCTTGCCGACCTGCTCGGCGTCCGGCCCGGCCACGACGAGGCCGCCGGTGCTGACGAGCGTCGCGCGGCCCGTGCCGAGGACGCGGATGCCGCCGACCTGCTCCTGCAGGGAGCTCAGCGCGAGGTCGACGCCTGCCACACCGACGACCGCGCCGCCACGCTCCACCGGCACGGCCACCGACGTCATGAGGACGCTCTTGCCCGCCACCTCGTAGGCGTACGGGTCGAGGACCTTCTCCTTGCCGCTGCGGACCGGCAGCAGGTAGTAGTCGCCGGCGCCGGGCTCGGTGTAGCCGGTGAGCGCGGACCGGGCGATGGCGCCGCCGTCGCGGAACCAGTACGACAGGAAGCGCCCGGAGGCGTCCGTGCCGGCGGTGCGGCGGAACGCGGCGTCACGGCCGTCGAAGGCGCCGGGCTCCCAGCCCGACCAGACGCCCAGGTCCTCCGGGTGCTGCTCGAGCAGGGTGCGCTGGACGCGGTCGGCCTGCGCGCGGGTCGCCCCGGTCGCCTGCAGCCCGGCGAGCGTGCCCCGCAGGTCGCGGGCCGTGCCGTACGCCCGGGACAGCTCACCCTGGACGCGAGCGGCGGCGGTCGTCGCCGTCGCGGCCGTCAGCGACTCGGCGCTGTCCCGCGCGGCGCTGCTGCTGCTCGTGACCACGACGGTGCTGACGCCGACGAGCGTGACGGCGAGCAGGGCGACGGTGGTCGCGGCGATGCGACCTCCGACCGACAGCGAGGGGGGACGCACGGGAGCTCCAGGGGGACGAGGGGGTGGCGACGGCCTCCCATCGCCGCAGCGCCCGGAGCCGTGACCCTGGCCGCCCGATCTGAGCCGTACCGACCCCCCGGCTGCCCACCTGTCCTGACTAGTCCTCCGGGGGAGCGAGCCGCCGCAGCTGCGGGTCCTGCCGGTAGAACCGGCGCAGCACGTCGTACAGGGCGGGCTCGTGCGCGACGAGGTCGTGGGGCTGCTCGAAGAACACCTCGGTGGCGACCGCGAAGAACTCGCCGGGGTTCGTCGCGCCGTACCAGCGCAGCGGCGGGCGGGGGTACCCGGCGACGAGGTCGTCGTAGACCTCGGTGCACACGCGCACCCACTCCTCGCGCAGGTCCTTCTGCAGCACCGGCGTCCCGTCGACGACGCCGTCCAGCATGTCCAGCTTGTGGGCGAACTCGTGCAGCACGACGTTGTACCCGGGCTCCGCGCGGTGCGCCCCCGCGAGCGCCTGGTCCCAGGCCAGCACCACCGGGCCCCGGCCGCCCTGCGCCAGCCCGACGACGGCCAGCCGGTCGGCGCTGACCGTCCCCGCCGACGGCCCCGGGCGCTCCCCGGACGTGTGCAGCGTGGTCGGGTGCACCACGATGCTGCTCACCCCGCGGTAGTGGTCGAGGCTCAGTCCCAGCACGAGCAGCGCGGCCTGGGCGGCGATGACGACGCGCACGGTGTCGTCCAGGGCGAACCCGTTCGCGGCCTCCCAGCGCTTGGACGACAGCAGGAGGTCGGCGTCGTGCAGCAGCCGCGCCTGCTCGTCGACGTCGAGGGACGGCCAGACGGCGAGGTGCTGCGCCACGAGGGCCGGGCCGTCGTCGGGCAGGCCGGGACGACGGAACCTCACCGGCGGACCGGTCGCGACAGGGACCGCTCCGGGTCGGGAGCGGTCGGCGGGGGCACGGCACGAGGGTAGGGCGAGGGGCTGGGCCTCCGTTCCCGTGACGCACGTCACGTGCGGGCCTACAGTCGGTGCATGACCAGCGACGCAGCTGCGGGACGCACCACGGCCCCTGTCGTGGACGTGGTCGTGCAGGTCGCCCGGCGCGGGCCTGCGCGACAGCGCCAGCTGGCCGAGCTCGCGGCGTGCCCGCCCAGCACCTCGGTGGAGGTCCGCTGGCCGGCGGTGTCGTGGAAGGACTCGCTCCTGTTCACCGCCGCCCTGCTCGCCGGTGCCCACTGCCCCGAGTTCGGCCCCGAGGACCAGCAGAGCTGCTTCGAGCAGTACGCCCGGGCCCTCGCTCCCTCCGGCGCGGCCTGGGACTGGGTCTGCGTCTGAACCCCGGCGCTGGTGCCCGTTCCGGCAGTACGAGGTCGCCCGCGGGAGGGCCAGGCGCCCTAGGGTGATCGACAGCGGTACCCCGCTACGGCGTCGTGGAGGCTCCATGTCCGACCCCCTGCACCCAGTGGTCCACCCTCAGCGCGTCCCCTCCGCGGACGACCGGGACGCGGCGGCCGACGCGCGGGACTCGGCGGCCGACCGGCGGGACGCCGCTGCCGACCGGCGCGACGTGAGGGCTGACGACCGCGAGAGCGTCGTCGCCGACCGGGAGATCGACGTCGAGGCCCTCGTCGTCACGTCGCAGCTGCGGGACCTGCGCGCCGAGCGGCGGGACCGCAGCGCGGAGCGCCGCGACGCCGTCGCCCGCGACCGGGTCCTCCCGCGGCAGGCCGAGGCGCGGGCCGCGGCGGCCGACCGGGCG